>JASJBD010000006.1 GCA_030066665.1 Gammaproteobacteria bacterium | reverse complement strand
GCGCCACCTGGCCTCGACCTGGTGGCACCAGCATGACGCGGCCAACAACCCACCGGTGACCACCTGGGGCGTAAACGGACACAAAGGCGTCTACGCCATGATCGGCGGGTCGACGCCACGCGGCGCTGGAGGTTTCACGGTCTATCGCAACAAGCACTGGGCGTTCGCCGATGCCGATCTCTACTACGGCGACATACTCGGCGGTTCGGTGCCGGTCATAGGATCTGAAGTCGACGGCGTTGAGTACACGTTCCGTTATGGCCTACCGTATCCGACCGGGGAGGACGGTGCGCCGATGGATCTTGAGATCCTGGCATTGGCACCGGCAACTGCGGGCGAGGAGACGGACCATGGTCACCCGCCCGAAGCGCATTTCATCGGGCCGAACGACCGTGATGCGGTGCAATATGTCGAGACGCTCGGCCTGGAAGTGACGCCGGAGAACCTCGACAAGTTCGTGCGCGGCTGCGCGGCGATCACCAACATGAAGAAGGGCAAGGGCGAAGTGTTCTGCATCGGCACGCTGCAATGGGTGCTCGGCCTGACGCAAAAAGAGCCGTTTGTCGAGGCGGTCACAAAGACGGTGCTCGACCGCTACACGGCCTAGTCGTGTTCTGTGGAACCCACATCAGACTAATGCAATAAGGACTGTCGACATGAAGAATGCATTGCTGGCGCCCCTCCTGACACTGGGCCTTGCGCTTCCGGTTGGCGCAGTGACCTACCACGATCCAGACGCGCAGATGGAGACAAGTCTGAACTTCTACGGCGCCGGTGTGGAGAACTGGGAAGAGCAGCGTCTCGTCCATCTCACCATGGCGGACGCGCACCTGTACCACCACTGGGCACAACTCCATCATGATCCGGACAACGCCATGCCGCTGGAGGTGATCGGCGGGTTCGATCCGGAAACCATAATGCTGGATGACGTGATCCCGGGCCGCACGATTTCGCTCTATGACGTTATGCGCGACCGCGCCAATATCCAGAACTACGTCGTGATGAACCGGGACGGACAGATTCTGGGCGAAGACTATTGGAACGGTACGGACGAAAACACGCTGAACCACCTGATGTCCGCGACCAAGTCGTTTTCCTCGATGGCGACGTTCATTGCTGAAGACGACGGACTCATCAACCTCGATGATCCGGTTGGCAAATACATCAGCGAAGTCGAAGGCACGGAGTGGGCGGACATTCCGCTGCGCTATTTCTCGGACATGACCGCGGGCGCCCTGAGCATTCCGAAGAACCGGGAGGGCTATCACTGGGCCGCGCTAGGCGCTGGTGCCGACGGTTCCTGGGACAGCTCAATGCCGTCTTCGCTGGGCTATAACGGTCATATCGAAAAAGACGGCAAGCTGATCCCGCGTCCGGACGCGCACGGCGAGATCAATTCATTCAGCGAATACCTGACCAAGGTCTACCTGCCGCAGATCAAACCGGGCGCAGCGCCGGGTGAAGTCTATGATTATCGCGACATCAACACCGAGCTGCTGGGTTTGGCAGTGGTGCGCGCCAGCGGCATGCCGCTCCCGGAGTATGTGGAATCCCGCCTGTGGCAGCGCGGCGGCTTCAACAGCGACGCCGCAATGTATGTGAACGTTGCCAAAGACGCGGCAGCTTCCGGCGCGCTGAATATGACGGCGCGTGACTTTGCGATCGGCAGCTACCTGATGGTGAATGGCGGCAAGAACTTCAAGGGCGAGCAGGTTCTGCCGCAGAAATACGTCGATCAGGTAATAAACGGCGACGATGAAGTGAGGGCCGCGTGGTCCAGGAAGTCCTACGAAGCTAAGATCATGCCCGATGCGTTCTACAAGAACCAGTGGCGCACGGTGGAATACAAGGGCCGCAAGTTCTCCACCATGATTGGTGTCAACGGACAATACTCGGCATTTGACCACAAGACCGGAACGATTGTGGCGATGACTGGTGCCTATCGTGAGCCGTCGGGCCTGACGATGGTGATGCTGTACGTCGACCAAGTCATGATGACGATCTTCGACGCGTTGGATCAGGTAGAGGAGCAATAGGATGTCGTCGATACTTGCAGGCCTCGTGGTTCTTCCATCGACTCGGCAACTTATTTGGGTCTTCTTCGCCGCATTTCTGCTAAACGGCACTGCGGCAAAGGCCAACGAAGCCGATACGATCTTTGTCAACGCCAGGGTCTACACGGTAGAAAAGCGCCAGCCCTGGGCTGAAGCCTTTGCGGTTTCAAACGGGCGCTTCACGTCGGTGGGAAGCCGGGCCGAGGTTGAGAAACTCAAGGGCGAGAATACGAAGATCATCGATCTTGGCGGCAGATTCGTCATGCCCGGCTTCATCGACGCGCATACGCACCCCATCCGCTCGCAGCTTTTTATCGACGTCGACCTGGAAATCCCGGTCTCCTCGGTGCCAACCATCGAAGAGTTCAAAGACCTCGTCGAATCCTACGCTGACGCGAACCCGGACCGGCCATGGCTGATCGGCGCGGCCTTTCAATGGGCGACCTTTCTTGGAAAAGCCCCGATCAATGCCGCCTTCATTGACAGCATTGTCCCGGACCGTCCGGTGCTGATCGAGGACGAAACCGGGCACGTTGCCATCGCCAACTCCAGGGCGCTGGAACTCTCCGGCATCACCAAGGATACGCCGGACCCGGTCGGCGGCTATTTCGGTCGCTACGAAGATGGCACGCCAAACGGCCTGCTCTATGAAACCGCCATGCAGGAGGTGTTCCGCAACTCGCCGAACTACACGCTGCAAGAGGTCATGGAAGCCGCCGCCAACGTGTTCCCGCGCAAACATGCCCTGGGCATCACCGGTGTCAAGATCGCGCAGGGTGACCACCTCTGGGCAGAAGCTCTGCAAGCCCTTGATCGCGGCGGGAAACTGGACACACAGGTGTCGATGACGGTCTACGAAATCGACTTCTACCGCCAGTATTCCAATGCGGCCGTGATCCGGAACCACAAACAATACGAGTCAGACAACTTCCGCATCGATGGCGTCAAGCTCTTCGCCGACGGCGTGCCCTTCGGGCAGACCATGCTGATCAAGCGCACTTATCCGGGCACCGACAAGCACGGCCTGCCTGCCACCCCGCCGGACCTGCTGCGAAAAAAGATCGCGCAATACAACGGTATGGGCCTGAGCGTAATGGTGCATTCGACCGGCGACCGTGGGGCCGAGATTGTCATGGAAGGCACCGAGATGGCGATGGCGGAACACGGCATCGAAAAGGTGCGGGCGCTGCGTAACCAAATCGCACACAACACGATTGTCGATTTCAACGACTTTGATCGGATGAAACACACCAACGTCGTGATGGAGTTTTCGCCGTCCCACTGGTTCCCACGCCCGATCATCAGGGCCGCGGAAAAAGATCTTGGGGCTGCGATGCTCCAGGAAGTTTGGCCGGTCGGGCCACCAATACGCGCTGGCGTAAACGTGGCGGTTGGGTCGGACTACAAAGACGGCCAGGCCGACCCTTTCATCAACACCGAAACGCTGGTGACTCGCCGCGCGCCGGGTGCGGCAGAGGGTGACGAAATCCTGGGCCCTGACAGCGCGACATCCCTGGATGATGCGCTCTATGCGTACACCATGGGCGGCGCCTACGCGATGTTCATGGAGGAAGAGATCGGCTCCATTCGCCCCGGCAAGCGCGCCAACTTTATCGTGCTCGACCGCAACCTGTTCGAAATCCCGAACAACGAGATCCACAAGACTATCGTTCTTGAGACCTGGTTCGAGGGAAACAAAGTCTATGAGGGAAGCAAGAAGGTGAGTTTCTGACCGGCGACGTTTTTGAAAGGCTCCGAGAGTCGGATTCGAACACCGGCGCAACTGCCGAGCGAGAGCTGGAAGCGAACGAAGAGCCATTTGCTCTCAAGAGGCAGGCGGTATTGTCTGCATCCGAGAGCGCGTCGCACTTCGAGCTTCGCGGCGGTTTCAAGACTATCGGTTATTGATCGGCTGCCTAATCACCTATAAACGCTTGTTTCTTGGAGGTACTAGTTCAGTTCTTTATTCTCTGGAACCACCCAGCGGTTGACGAAAATAAAGAAATAAAAAACGCGGCGGCGCAAAAAAAGTTCCGAAGTGAGGCAGATCACCTCCTTAGCGTGCCGGGCGATGGTAGTTGCGTCTCGGCGCAGATTCCGGTGTGAAGGGAGCAGGTCTGGATCCACTACTGTCGCATCACTCTCGCATCCAACTCGAACACGTCGTCGTGGCCCGAGGAGCCGACCTCGGTTTCTGCGGTGAATCCCAATCTCTCCTGCAGAGCCGGATCGTGAAACACCTCCGAGAAGTGATCGACCGATTGCTCCGCCCTACCTACCGCCGTAATCTTGCAGTAGGTCGTCCGGCAATCGATTTCCGTAACCTCGAATGACGAGGCGTTGCGGTGACCGGCAATGAACAGCTGCAACGCCTGTTCCTTTTCGTATGCCCAGTAGTCGTCTTTGCCCTCCGCCGCACGCGCCGAATCTTCGAGCTCCAGCCTGCGCATGCTCCACTGCGGCGTCGCGCAAAGGCAGTCTTCTTCGACACCGTCGCTATCGACAGGATCGCTCGCAAGTTCCGTGTCGACTTGGTATCGAGAAGCGTCGCGCTCAATGATGGCGCGGAAATCTGTTTTCGTAGCGCCCTGACCGCTGGAGTTCGTGCGCAAGCCAGCGCCGAAAGTGGACCATGGCTCTCTAGTCGCCCGCTTGACGAGTTCGCCGAAGTTGTTCCAGGCTTCGATGGGTCCGCTTGCCCTGACCTCGCAGAAACTGGTCCGGCAGTCGATGGCCGTGATGTCGATGTCGGTGGCCTCCGGCTGTGCGACCATGAACTGCTCGAGCAGCTGCTCCGTCTCGTAGGCCCAGTTGCTGTCCTTGGGTTCGGCGTCGCGTGCCGCCTCTTCGCGCTCGCGCTTCTGCCTCATCCAGTCGCCGAGACAGCGGCACGGCGCCTGTAGCTCTTCCAGCGTGAGCCGTCCAATGACGTCGTTGGGTTTCGGCGCGAGGGTTCGTCCCTCGTCGGTGACGACCGCCGCGGCGCGGAGATCTTGCGGATTCGGCTCGCCGGCCGACGGGGGGGTTCGACAGGCGTGACGCTGGCTGGGACCGGCACGTCAATCGCAGCGGCCGGACCCACCGGCGATCGGGGGGCTGGTCGCCAGTAGACCATGACAGCGATCACGACGATGACGATGGTACCGACAATAACTGCTTTCAATCGTGCCCAAGCCTCCTGTTGACGCCGATCCTACGACCGCCCCGGGGAGCGACGCAAGCTGCGCGTGCCTTGCGAGGTTATCGAGAAGGACGCGACGCGTGGGCGATACCGTGTCTCGTCCACCCGAAGGCGGAGGTGGGGGCGTACGAGTCTGCGGTCATACCCGACTATCTCGTAGTGGCCGGTCGCGACTTGCTCCGCGAGTGACGGAGTTAATTTGTCATCCGGCATTCAGGCGAGAACTGCAAATCAAGAAGTTACGGAATCAGAAGTGACAGGGTTAATTCCTTCGATTCACTGAGCCGGTGCGATGTGTTCCGCTACGCGGCGGCTGACCAGTGACGTTACTTCGCCAAGCGTGCCGGGCTGTGCGGTAAAGCAGTCAGGGTGGCGCCGCAGCGCTCGCCAGTCATCTGATTCGATCAGATGGTTCAGGTAATCCAGGTTTGCACGAATGAAATCCATGTAAGGATTGGCGCCGTCGTAGATCGGCTCGATGAAGCGATATGCACGATTGAATTTCCTTTCCAGGCGTTCCTGCGCTGCCGTGTGCCAGAAGATCGGTGTTTGTCGCAACAGGTCGACGCCGGAGCTGTAACGCGTTTCGTCGTCACTCAGTGACTGGGTGCCAAAGGCGATGCCGCCGATCACGAATTCTGCATACAGGCGGTCACGACACTTTTCCAGGTAGCAGCGATCGGCCATTTGCGCGATCAGGTCTGCGGTTCCCAGCAGGTGCCCGACCATCGTGTCCAGCGGGTTATCGAGTTCGATGTCATCGAGGTTGATTTCGTAACCGGTGAAATGCACGACCTGGGTCGCCAGCGGCACGAGTTCCTTAAGGCCGATCGACGGCAGGTAGCTGGTCAGAAATTCTGCGCTGCGTGACACGTGCCAGTTGGTCACTTCCGCACCGTTGCGTCGATGCGTTTCGCCCTGCCGACGAATGTAGCCGGAATCGTGGTACAGCGCGGCGATCAATCCCAGCACGGCCCGCTCATCACCGAGACGGTCGGCCGGATCGCAGCTGTGTTCGTAACCGGCGAGCAGCCGCGCCATCGCCAGGGTCATGTCCAGGCTATGTTGCTTGTCGTGATAAACCGTGTCGCAACCAACGTAGCCCGGAATCTGGCCCTCGAACAAGCGGTCGAAATCGTGAAATGCCAGCCAGATCGCATCGAAGGCGGCCGCCGGGTACGCATCCTGGAACAGTTGCTGTACCTCGGCGCGCACCGCGTCGACTGAACTGACGTGAACGCGATTGGTGACGTCGTAATCGCTGCGGCGATCTTGCATGTCGGCAGCGCTGAGCCTGCGAGCAGGCATGATGTCCACTGTTACGGTCTTCCTTATCCCTGACCGCCCTAGTGTAACTGTTGCTGGCGAATTTGCTTATTCGAACACCGCGAACACGGGCGCGTGATCCGATGGACGCTCGAGTCGCCGCGGTGCAACGTCGATGCCGCTCTCGCTGCAAGACTCCGCCAGGGCCGGCGAAACCAGCAGCAAATCAATTCGTAACCCTAATTTACGGCGAAACGCGAAATTGCGGTAATCCCACCAGCTGAAGCTGTTTTCAGGCTGATCGAACAACCGAAAAGCGTCCTTCAGACCGAGGGCTTCCAGCGCCTGCAGGTGTTCGCGTTCGGCATCACTGCAGAGGATCTTGCCGCGCCAGGCATCGGGGTCATGCACGTCCCGATCATCGGGTGCGATATTGAAATCGCCCATGACCAGCAATTTGTCATAACTGCCCATTTCGGCCTCGAGGTAGTCCCGCAGCGCTTCGAGCCAGCCGAGTTTGTACTCGTATTTCTCGGAGCCGACACTCTGGCCGTTGGGCACATACACGTTGATCACCCGCGTATCGCCGAAGCTGCCCGCGATCACACGACGTTGCTCGTCGGCGAAGTCCGGGATGTCAACGCGAACGTCCTCTGCGGCCATCCGCGAAAGCAGCGCAACGCCGTTGTATGTCTTTTGCCCGTGGATAGCGGCGTGATATCCGATCCGGGTGAAGTCGTCGGTTGGAAACGCCTCCGTGACCAGCTTGATTTCCTGCAGGCCGAGCACGTCGGGTTGACATTCCTGCAGCCAGTCGAGCACGTGGTTGAGACGCACCCTGATCGAATTGACGTTCCAGCTCGCGATTCGCATTTGGACTCAGACCGGGCCGGCGCTGCCGGTCGCCGGCAGGATTCCGGATTGGCGCAACAGCGGCTCCAGCTGCGCGGCTCGACCGCGGAAGGCTGCAAACGCATCGCTGATTTCGACCGTGCCGCCCACTTCCAGGATTTCCTGGCGGAAACGTTCAGCCAGCTCGCGATTCATTGTGCCGCCGTCCTCGAATGCCGACCAGGCGTCGGCCGCCAGCACCTCGGCCCACTTGTAACTGTAATAGCCCGCCGCATAACCACCGCCGAATATGTGCGAAAAGGCATGCGCGAAACGATTGTATTCCGGGTGGCGCACGACTGCGACGCGGTTCCGTACGTCCTCGAGAATCCGGGCGAGTCGACTGCCCCTTGCCGGGTCATATTCGCCGTGCAGGCGCAGGTCGAACAGCGAAAACTCGAGTTGCCTGACCATTTGCATGGCCGCGTGGAAGACGCGCGAGGCGCGCAGCCGTTGCAGGGTCTCGTCGGGCAGCGGATCGCCGGTTCGGTAGTGCCCGGAGATCATCGGCAAAACCTCCGGTGCCCACGCAAAGTTCTCCATGAACTGACTCGGCAATTCCACTGCATCCCAGGGCACGCCGTTGATTCCGGCAACGCTCGGAAACGGGACGCGAGTCAGTACATGGTGCAGCGTATGGCCAAACTCGTGGAACAGCGTCAGGACCTCGTCATGGTTCAGCAGGCTGGGCGTGCTGGTCGTCGGTCGGGCGAAATTGCAGACGAGGTGTGCGACCGGAGCCTGCTGCACGCCGGGCCAGTCCATCCGATTCAGGCACTCATCCATCCACGCACCGCTGCGTTTCTGCGGGCGGGCGAACAGGTCGGTATAGAAACCACCGATCACGTCGCCGTCGTCATTCACGATCCGGTGGTAGCGAACGTCAGTTTCCCAGACGTCAACGTCGTCGACATGCTCGATCCGCAGGCCGTAGATCCGCTCTACCAGCGAGAACAAACCTGCGAGCACCCGATCCAACGGAAAGTACGGGCGCAATTCGGCATCCGAAACCGCGTACTGATCCTGACGCAATTTCTCCGCGTAATACGCAATATCCCATGCCGCCAGCGCCTGACCAGCAAAGCGCTCGAGTTGACTCAGTTCCTCGGCGGCCTTCTCATGTGATCGTGTTGCCAGTTCATCGAGGAACTGCATGACTTCGTCGACGGATTCGGCCATCTTCGATGCCAGGGAATACTCCGCATAGCTGGCAAAGCCGACCAGGTCGGCGGCTTCATGTCGCAACCGGAGTATCTGTTCGATGATTTCGCTGTTATCGAATTCCGGTGGCGATGGTTCCTGGTCCGAGGCGCGGGTCGCCCACGCCCGGTAGAACTGGCGTCGCAGATCACGATGATCCGCGTGCGTGACGACCGCGACGTAAGAAGGCTGGTCGAGCTTGAATAGCCAGCCTTCGAGTCCTGCATTCGCCGCGGCGTCGCGGGCCTGCTCGAGATTGACCGCCGGTATGCCGGACACGTGCTTGGAATTGGTCTCGTGATGCGACCACGCAGCCATCGAGTCCAGAACGTTTTGTTCGAACCTGGCCTGCAATCCCGACAGTTCTTCGGCGATTTCCTTGAAGCGCCGCTTTTCCGCCGTCGGCAGGTCAACGCCGGCGAGATGAAAATCGCGCAGGCCAAGCTCGAGCAAGCGCCGTTCGGCCTGGCGCCCGGTTCCATCGATGCGTTTGGCCACATCCTGGAACAATTTGCAGATCCGCTCGTCCTGGCTGATTTCAGTTTCGTAACGCGCTATAAGCGGCAGGCAACGATTGTAGGCTTCGCGCAGTTCCGGTGAGTTGGCGACGCCATGCAGATGACTGACCGGTGCCCAGGCCTGGTGCAATGCCGAACCCAGCTCCTCCAGCGGCAGGATGCTGTGTTCGAAATCCGTATCCGCGCCGGTCGCGGCGACGATATCATTCAGCCGGCTGCGATTGTCATCCAGCAGCCGGGTGATCGCAGGCTCGATCTCTTCCGGTTTTATGCTGCTGAAGCTCGGCAGGCTGCCGTTGGCGTCAGGGGAGTTGGACACGTTCAAGTAATGCGCCGATTGGCCAAACGGGATGCTATCACAGGTTAGACTAGCGTCCGGCAGGCGACCGGCCGCGACGGGGCGGACAAGCAATGAAAGAGAAGCTCGATTTGGTGGTGCTCGGTGGAGGCAGCGGCGGTCTCGCGGCTGCTCAGCGGGCGGCGGAGTACGGTGCACGAGTTGCGGTGATTGAACGCGGACCGCTCGGTGGCACCTGCGTGAATGTTGGCTGCGTCCCGAAGAAAGTCATGTGGAACGCAGCCAGTCTGGCGCACGGTTTTCACGACGCGGCTGACTACGGTTTTGCGATAGCCGAGCGCCCGGCGCACGACTGGGCTGCGTTGAAAGCGCGCCGCGACGCGTATGTGTTGCGACTGAATGAGATCTATGCCCGCAACCTGGATACCAAAGGTATTGAACTGATCGAGAGCAATGCGCGGCTCGCCGATGCGCACACCGTTGTCGCCGGTGAGCGTGAGCTGAAAACCGATCGCCTGATAATCGCCACCGGCGGTGAACCGGTGGTACCCGAATTGTCCGGCGCGGAACTCGGCATTACATCCGACGGGTTCTTCGAGCTCGAGAACCTGCCGCCGCGAGTTGCTGTCGCAGGCGCTGGATATATCGCGGTGGAACTGGCCGCCATGCTGCGCGCGCTCGGCGCCGAGGTTGACCTGTTCTTCCGCTACGACAGCGTGCTGCGCAGCTTCGACGAGATGCTGCAGGAAGGCTTGCTCGAATCCCTGGCTGCCGACGGCATTCAATTACATCCACGCTGCTCTACGCCGGCGCTGGAGCAAACTCCCGACGGCATCCAGGCAACGATGAGCACCGGCGGACGGTACGGTCCATTCGATTGCTGGCTCTGGGCCGTTGGCAGACGGCCGCTGACTCACCATATCGGCCTGGAGGAGGCCGGGGTCCAGTTGGACGAAGGGGGTTTCGTGCCTACCGATCTGTTCCAGCAGACCAATGTGGACGGGGTCTATGCAGTTGGCGATGTGACCGGCCGCGTGGCGTTGACGCCGGTCGCCATCGCGGCCGGGCGGCGCCTGGCGGATCGGGTATTCGGCGGTATGGACGGCCGTCATCTCGATTACGAAAACGTGCCGACCGTGTTGTTCACTCACCCGCCGATCGGCACGTGTGGGTTGACCGAAGCTGAAGCGCGCGAGAAATTTGCGGGCGACGTGAAAGTCTATCGATCGGAATTCGTGCCCCTGTTCAACGGCGTGACCGATCACAAGCCAAAGACTCGCATGAAAATGGTTACGGCGGGTAGTGACGAAAAAGTTATCGGCGTGCATGTCATTGGGCCCGGTGCCGATGAAATGCTGCAGGGCTTCGCTGTTGCGGTTCGCATGGGTGCGCATAAGTACGACCTGGATGACACGGTGGCAATCCATCCGACCAGCGCCGAGGAACTGGTGACCATGCGGTGATTCTGCTGGCAGCGACGTGCCTACATCAGGCTGCGCAGAATCAGCGCGACCGCCGCGAGGCCCGAGACCACGAGCACAGCGTTACGACTGCCGCCAACACTCAGTTGTTCCCGATAGCGATTAGCAATCCAGTAACCAGCGAGGAAGCCGGGGATCAGTGCGGCGCCAGACACTGCTTCGCCAATGGAAAAACGGCCGAAAACGGCGAGCGCAAACAGAATCATGATCGACCCGAGCGTGTAGAGCAGCGCCAGCGTGGATCGCACCCGCGCGCCTGATTCATGTTGATACAGGATGGCCAGGATCGGTGCGCCCATACCGGTGCTCGCGCCCATGGCGCCGGCGATGCCGCCGCACAGGCCGGCACTCAGCCGGGTCAGCGGAATCGCAAGCCCGCTGACCGTGAGGCCCAGCGCGATCAGGATCATGCCGCCAAACAGCAGCCCCAGCTGATCTGTGGGCACATTGCTCAGCACCCAGCCGCCTATCAGCGTTCCCGGAGCAAGCCCGATGAGTATTGCCGGCAGATTGCGCTGATCAATCGCGCCACGTTCGCGCCAGCTCATGATGCCGGACAACGCGAGACTGCCGAAAATCATCGGCCCCGGCAGCAGCGACAGGTCGATCCAGGCGAGCATCGGCACCATCATGAATCCGGCGCCAACACCGCTGATTGCCTGCAGAATGGAACCAATGGCGACCGCGGCCATGGCGAGTAACGGAGTTACGTAATCGCCCATACTGGTTGCGTGACCGTGGGCAGGTCAGACCGCCAGCCAGACGATGAACAGTCCAAGCGCGATAGCGAGGCCCGCCCAGGCTCTGAGCCAGACCAGGGGTTTATCGAGCCACCAACGCATAATGCGCCCGATGCGTTCCTCGCCGAGGAACGGGATCATGCCGGCGGCCAGCAGGAACATCACGCCGAGTGCAATCGCGGCGCCCGGAATTTTCGTCGCCTGCGCACCGAGCAGCAGTATCAGCCCGAACGCAAGTCGTATCACGATCGCGGCGCCGTACACGCGCGCATCGAGAAAGCGAAGTAGTAACCCGCGCGTCGTTTCCGGCGCGGACATAGACCAGATGCCCATGGCTGTCAGGAGAATGCCGACAGCCAGGACGAGGATGTTCATCCGCTGCGGCCGCCGGGCCCGAACAGGAACCAGGCGAGCACTCCCAGCAATGGCAGCAGCAAGACGACCAGGATCCAGACGACCTTCAACCCGGTCGAGGCTGAACTTTGAGCAATCTTCAGGATGGCATAGATATCCAGTGCGAGGATCAGAATACCAAGAATGCCGTTGACTTCCATCACGCTCTCTCTACTCCCCGAGAGCCGTATCGTACGACACCGGTGGGCCATCCGCTTCCCAGAATGGCGGGAAATGCATGGCAATGGCGCAGGCCGCCAGGGCGAGGGCATACAGCAGGACGAACAGCCCCAGGTTGCCGAACAGAACGAGATGCGCCAGCGTCGCGATCAGGAAGGGGTTGTGTGAGCCGAGCACCTTTCTGTTATTCCAGGTGCGGATGTTGTGTGGCGGTGACACATGGATATCCCACCAGCCGGACTGGTAATTGAGGTTGTACACGGCAACGACCACGATGGTCAGCAGCGCGTTGACGGCAGCCGGCAGTCCGAAGATTTCCAGGATGGCGTAGATCGACAGCAACACTAGCGCACTTACCTCACCCCAGACGAATCCCCAGAGCCCGGAAGCAACGACATAGCGTTTGCGGCCGTGCGTGATCGTGCCGCGCGGCCACCAGTAGAAATAGCCCCAGATGAGCAGCCCTATGCACAGGCCCGTCACGCCAAGCCACAGCGGATCAGTCAGTTGTCCTTCGCGAATAAACGGCTGGTCCAGGATCGCCGGGCTCACGCCCGTTAGCCAAGCCAACAAACCGATGGCACAGAAATACAGGCCGCCGCGCAACCAGGCCATGCGCGGGCTGTGGACACCTGGATCGTGTTTTGGTCGCTCGATGATCAGCAGCACGCCAAGCACCAGCGCCAGGATCAGGATGCCAAGCACCATCCAGTCCAGCATGCCACCAGTCATGCCGCGGTAGCTCGTGAAATATTGAGTTGGATTCATGGTTTAGCCCGATGGTCCGAATGTTGCAAACACGCTAACCCACTCGACACCGAATTCCTTGCCGATCAATTCGGCAAACGTGTAGCGCGCATCGTCTGCACGGAAACGCTCGGTGATTGCCGGTGCCAGGGATTCGCCATCAACGGAGACAATCCGCTGCGCGTCGAATACGAGGGCAGGGTACACGACTCCCTTCTTTTCGTAATAGGTGAAATCCACGCTGGTAACCGTCGCCGGCTGTCCCAGAAACGCGTGCAGCACGAGGTCCAGTGACGAAGGTCGGTCACTTTTGCGTTGGCACTGCTGCTCAAACCGGGCATGCAGGCGATCAAAGTGTTCCTGCAGGATCGATTCCCCCGGCAGCGCATCCCGAATTTCGCCATTCTCTTCCACACCGGGGATGGCCAGAACGGCGGTGACGGCGTCGATGGTCGTCATCAGTCAATCAATAGCGATGCCAGCCTCGGCGAGGATACGCCGGGCGGGCTCAAGTTGCTGTTCGTATTTCTTCCAGCGCGACAGCGCCCGCGTGTAAATAGGTTCGCGAACCTGGACTGCCGACGCTGTCGATACAGGTGCCGTGTTCTTTGCGAAATCGAGACAGGCAGCCTCCCAGCCCAGGCCGCAGTGGTCCAGCATCCGGCGCGTCTGCGCCTCCTGATCGGCGATCAGGTCCTCGTAGTTGACCTGCAGCATGCCACCGGGCATTACCGTGTCCCAGTGCGCCATGAGGTCCGCAAATCGAAGGTAGTACCGCGCGGTATCCTCGAGGTCGTAGGAGTAGTTGTAATAAGAAAAGCGCAGTGCGAAGAGCTGGCGGAAGTTGCTCAAGACCGTATCGAGTGGATGACGCCGCAGACAGATGATTTTCGCGCCGGGCAATGCCAGCCGAATGAACCCGATGTACAGGAAATTCAGTGGCAACTTGTCGATGAAGAAGTCGGAATCCGGTACGGCCCTGCGAGCGCTTTCCAGATACGCCTCCCCGACAGAATGATGATTTACAGTGCGGGCGGCGCGAATTGTATCCGCATCCAGCACCCGGTTCGATTTCGTCCCTGCAGCCCGTTTTACGACAAGCCCGAAATCCTGCAGCTCACCGGCCGACACCACGCGCGAGTGGCTCGACAGGATGCGCTCGACAAGGGTCGTGCCGGTGCGGGGCATGCCAACCACGAAAATCGCGTCGCCACCGACGTCACCGATTAATTCGTCTAGTGGCTCGCCCGGCGGAAAAACGCGTTTCAATTCATCGAAAATCGCTGCGTCCTGGTGAAACCCATAGTCAATCGTGTTCCGCTTGTTGGCGTTTCCCACCATCAAGTGCTCGAATGCGGCGCCGTATTCGCCCAGGTCCTCGAGTTCTTTTGCGAGCGCGTGGCGGAGATGGAGTTCACCGTCGATGTTGTCTCCCACGTTGCCCAGTAACTCCTCGAGGCGCTGTACATGGTTGCTTTCGGGCGTGTGGCGGCGTAACTGCGACAATGCAGAGTAGACCTTGTAGTAGCGGGGATTCGCGGCGGCGGCAGCCTCATAAGCAGCTTCGGCGCCGTCGAAATCGCCGAGGAACTTCAGCGATGACGCCAGGTTGAACTGGTAGCTGGGATTTCGCGGTTCTTTCGCGGTGGCCCGGCGAAAGGCCTCGACCGCCCGCTGGTGAGCCCCGGCACGGCTCAACACAACGCCAATGGTGTCAAGAGTCAGCGCCTCCTGCGGTTCGAGCCTGAGCGCCTTCGAGGCCGTCTCCACTGCATCTCCCTCGCGTCTCAGCATCGCCTGGCAGCGGGCCTGCTGTGCCAGATACTCGGCGCGTTCGGGCGACAACGCCACGGCCTTGTCAACGAATTCGAGCGCGTTACTGAAGCGGTTGAACGATGCCGAAATCATACCGAGCAGAAAATGCGCATCCGCATGATGGCGGTCTTGCTGCAGTATTTTCAGACAATACTGCTGCGCCGGCGCCAGTTCACCGCGGGCGAACAGACGCTGCGCCTCAGTATGTAAGGCCTCGACAGTAGCGGTTTTTTCGATCGCTCTATTCTAAAAGTCGAAGTAGTAGCGGATGTCCAGCCCGACTTTTCGTGGTCGGATCACATTGTGATAGTAGCGCCGTAGCGTGACGTTGTTCACACCGACGGTATCGATGAAATCGGTGTCTGCCCGAACGCCGGTGCGCGCAAACTTGTTCGTAAAGTTGTCGGCGAACAGCGTCGCGGTCCATTTGTCGCCCGACAGACTCACAGATGCATTGTGCACTGTGAAACCGCCCAGCGTTTCACCTCGCCCGCGTAAGCCGGTCTTTGTGTAGACGTCGCTGATGGCCGTGAAACCATAGTTAAGATCTAATGTCAGGCCATTGAACGCCGGTCGGCTGTAATTCACATTGAAACTGCCCTGGTGCTCAGGCGTACCTGGGAGACGATCGCCTTTGAATGCATCCTCGTTCGGAGGGGCGCTGCGGACGCCGATTATGCTTGGCGAATCTTTGGACAGCTCAGCGCTGGTGTAAGCGTAAGTCGCGAATACGGCCCAACTATCGTTGATCTGCCAGCGGCTCTGCAGTTCGATCCCGGTGCTCTCCGCTTCGGCCGCATTGACAGTGATGGGGACATCGCCATAGAAACTCGTAGACTCGACTTGCACATCTTCCCATTCAACATAGAACAGTGATGCATTGAACAACAGGCTGTTATCCAGCCAGTTGCTCTTCAGGCCGACCTCGTAGTTGGTCGTCTGATCCGTCTTGACGAATTTCTCCTCGGGTAGCAGACACACATTCTGCCCGGGCGGTGGCGGATTACTTTCGCACAATGCAAACACATTCACACCGCCGAGGCGATAACCGGTGCTGATCGTGAAATACACGCTGCCACCATCGGAACCCGCAAAGCCCTCGTCCAACGCGTAACTCGTGTTGATCTTCCAGGTAACATCATCCTCGCTTACGTCGGCAGTCTCAGGTGTACCAAACGAGTCGATTAGTGGCAGGTCGACGGAGATGGTGGTCTCGTTTTCATAGTCGAACCAGCGCAGGCCGCCGGTAACCTGCCAGTTGTCGGTGATGCCAAAACCGACTTCGCCGAACAGCGCGATCTGTTCGATTTTGTCGTTTGTGAGCTGCCGGTATTCGATATCGCCGGTCGGCAACGGCGGTGGCGCCAAGCCGAAAAACTCCGGTATGCCCGGCGTGAATTCCAGGCTTACGGCGTCCTGTTCGAAATCGCTGTAGAAGAACCCGGCGATCCAGGTGAAGCGGCCGTCGGCATTCGATACCAGGCGCAGTTCCTGGGTAATCGTGTCTTCCTCGGAGGTATCACGGGTGAACGCGGCGAAGGCCGGGAAGTCTTCATAGCCGTACTCGAAGTTCAGCAACAGGTCGGTCTGGTCGCGCTGGCCGTCATCTTCATACTTGCCGACGCCGGTGGCCGACGTCAGCTCGGCGAAACCTAGATCCCAGGTAATCTCCAGCGCGAGCAAATTATTCTCGCGTTCGTTCGGCTCCACGTAACGATGGCCGGATTCGTAATCACCGGTATTGAAGCTGGCACGGTGATTGATGCTCCTGCCGCCGACCTCCATGTTCTGGTAGTACCACGTCAGGACCGCACGGAAGTCCTCCGTCACATCCCACAACAGCGCGGCGCGCGCCGACAGGGTTTCCTCGTCGTTGACGTCGTTTTCCCGGCGCAGATTCGCCCTCACGTCGGCCGGATCACTGAAGTCCGGTTCCGGGTTAGAGACGCCAGGCTCACGGACGAGGAATGGATAATCAATGAATCCGGCTTCCTCAACGTAACCCAGCGTCCCGCGGAACGCGAGCTTGTCCTCGACCAGCGGCACATTCAGCGTGGCGTCGAGGCCCCAACCAAGATCGTCACTCTTGTCCTGGTAGTAGCCCTTGAAATGGGTGTCGAGCGTGACGCCGTCGTAATTCGGGCGGTTTGGTATGTAACGCACCGCACCGGCCAGGGTGCCCGCCCCGTAAAGCGTTCCCTGCGGTCCGATCAGCACTTCGACCCGATCGATGTCGTATGGCTTCAGATCGATATAGAGCGGAATGTCGCCGAGGTAGGTACTGACGGTCTCGCCGCCTCCATTCTCGAGGAATTCCGAGGCCTGCAGAGAACTTGCATTCAAGCCGCGCACCGTCAGCAGGTTTGCGGTGCGATTGCCCTGATCCGTCAGTGTGAGTCCGGGAACCCAGCGTGCGAATTCCTGCAGATTCGTGATGCGTTGCTGCTGCAGCGTTTCACCGCTGAACGCGGCGATGTTGTACGGCACATCCTGCACGTCGGAGGCACGGCGGGTCGCAGTAACCGTGATCTCTTCGAAGAAGCCGCTGAATGCGTCGTCGTGTTCATCAGCACTGAGCGTGCCGGTAAGCGACATCGAACCAACAGCAAGCGCAACGGCGCCGGATACAGGATTAAGGCGCGCGACGACTTGTCGGCGCTGACGCAACTCTGGCTTCATCGAGAACTCCCCAATTTTCCCGGGCTCGGGAATTTCGCTACCAGCACACAAGTTTGTGACCTAAGTGACTGGTGCGCAACAACAACCGGGCCAGATTGTGGCCGATTTCCCGGGAATGTCAAATCTCTGGCTATGGTTAACCAGGTACCGCGAGCGCGAGTTTGTCTGGTGGTCGTCGCAGGCGGCGCAACACGTCCTCCGTATCGGGTCGTTCGCCACGCCAGATCATGAACGACTCGGCGGCCTGCTCGACCAGCATGCCCCAGCCCTGGTAGAGGTTCTCGCCACCGTGTTCGCGCGCCCAACTCAGAAACGGTGTTTCGGACATCGCGTACGACAGGTCGTAACAAACCGTGTCCGGTCCGATAATCGATGACGGAAACGGCGGGGTCTCGCCACGCAGTCCGGCCGACGTTGCATTGATGACCAGGTCGAACGGCTGCTGCTCGAGCGCGTCAAAAGTGCAGGCTTGCACCGGCCCGTATTCGCCGAATTCGTCGGCCAGCAGCTCGGCGCGCTCGCTGGTCCGGTTGGCGATTTTCAGTTCGGCCGGTTCGGCCTCGAGCAGCGCGGGTACGATACCGCGGGTCGCACCACCGGCGCCGAGGATCAGAATCAACTCACCGGCCAGCGACACGCGCAGGTTACGGCGCAAATCCCGCAGCAATCCCAGGCCATCCGTATTGTCACCGGCCAGCGTGCCGTCTTCCGCAACCGTTACAGTGTTCACGGCCTTGCAACGCAGAGCCTGTCCCACCAGCACGTCGGCCAGTTCGGCAATGGCTTCTTTATGTGGCACGGTGACGTTGAAGCCGCGCAGGCCATCCTTCACCAGTCGGCGGACCTCTTTGTCGAGATCATCCGGCCGGATATCAAAGGCTTCATAGCTGATGTCCTGCTTCGTCTGCTTGGCAAACAGCTGATGGATGATCGGTGACTTGCTATGCGCGATCGGGTGGCCGATGACTCCGTAACGGTCCGTCATTTGATACCCCACTCCCAGCGAATCGCCCGCCGCCACATCATAGTTCGTGCACGTCGGGACCCCTGTGGGCGTTTTTTACCATAATATGCGGAGGGTCGGCAGACCCCGACCGAGGCATCCGCAGAAACACGTGGCCAAGCAAGAGCTCAAGCGTTGCCCCTGGTGCGAGGGGGTCAGCGACGCATACAGCGCCTACCACGACGACGAGTGGGGCGTGCCGTTACGCGACGATCAGCGCCAGTTCGAATTTCTGATCCTCGAGGGCGCCCAGGCAGGCTTGAGCTGGTCAACCGTGTTACACAAACGGGATGGGTATCGCGATGCTTTCGCCGGCTTCGACCCCGAAAAAATCGCCCGTTTCGACGCGCGGAAGCAGGCAGCATTGCGCCGCAATCCGGCCATTATTCGCAATCGGCTGAAGATCGCGGCCGCGGTAACGAATGCCCGTGCCTGCCTGGCACTGCGCGACGAGCTCGGCAGTTTCAGCGACTACGTGTGGAGTTTCGTCGATGGTGAACCCGTGCAGAATCGCTGGCGGCGCCAGCAGGACGTGCCGGCGACGTCACCCGTTTCCGATAAGCTGAGCAAAGATCTCAAGCGCCGGGGATTCAAGTTCGTCGGCAGTACCATCATTTATGCGCATATGCAGGCCACCGGCATGGTCAACGATCACCTGATCAGCTGTTACCGGTACGCCGAGTGTGCCGCCCTGGCCTGATTCGAGGGAACGTTATGCTGATTACTGGAATCTACGCGTCACTTTTTGCCCTGCTCTTGATCGCTTTGAGTGCCCGGGTCATCCGGTTGCGCCGCGGATTCCAGGTCGGCATTGGCACCGGCGGTAAGGAAGAACTCGCGCGGGCGATTCGCGTGCAGGGTAACTTCACGGAATACGTGCCGCTGGCCCTGATCCTGCTCGGCATTGCGGAATCGCTGGCCGCGCCGACCTGGCTGCTGCACCTGGCCGGCGTGACTTTGCTGGTCGGTCGCCTGATTCATGCGCAGGGCCTGAGTAGTGCTCCGGGTCGGACGCCCGGCCGCTTCTACGGCATGGTCCTGACCTACACGACCATGATCGTGCTGGCGGCAACGAATCTCACCGCACCACTCTGGTCGTGATGATCAGGGATTGATCGTAATCGTCGTGAATTCCAGCGGGCCCTCGGCGTCGCTGTGCGTCAGCCCACCGAGATAGCGATTCAGCTCAGGTACGGCCCAATCCACGGTAACGGTCCCGGTTGCGCCCGTGCTGGCGGCATCCGGTGCGGTCACAGTCAGGTTGCCGCGGTCGTCGTCGATACCGACGGTCCACGTAAACAGCGTGAAATTGGCGCCTGGTCCCCCGGCAACTTGATCCGTCTGGAAGCCGTGCACGTCGATGTAGTATTCACCGGGATCCGGGAACAGCACGTCCAGGCTTTCATCACTATCGGATTCGCCGCTGACACCGACCAGCGAGCAGATCACCAGGCCGGGACAGTAATAGACGTACAAATCCAGATCGTCGTTGCCGTCGGTCTCGTCATTGAACAGCGCGATTCGCAGATATGCTTGATCCTCTTCGACGATGAGTTCGAATCGCTGCGTTGGTGCATTTGGCGGTGGGGCATCGCGCCGAAATTCGTAGGCATTGAGCGGATCATCACTGACGTAACCCGCTATGGTTTTCGGGGACGCCAGACCGTGCACGGCAACGGTATACGGTCCGCTGTAGCCGAATTCGACGTCGAATTGCAGGTTGCCGCTGGTACCGTTACCGACCACTTCCAGCGGTGCCAGGAACGGCACCGGTCGCACGGCGATCGGGCTGCGTACGGTATTGCGACCGTCGTCCCAGGTCAGCGAGCCGAACTGCCACTCGTACAGGTTGCTGCCGTTGGACGAGAAATACACGGTGTAATCGCCCGTCGCGCCCGGCCCCAGGCTCAGTACCTCCGGAACGACCGTGACGTCGATGCCGGCTGGCGCAGCCACCGACACGCGGTATTGCGTCGCATTACCAACGTTGGTCACCCGGCGCTGCACGCTGCGGCTGCTGACCAGGTTGCTGAGCGCGATCGCCGGTTGATTCAGGTCCGCCGCGTTGGTGGAATAACCAGCCGCGTCCAGTGCCTGGCATTCAGTGTCCGACACGCGCGGCAGCCCGTTACCGCAAACAAAGGCGTCGTAGTCCGGCTTGCCGGCTTCATACACGAGGCCCGGGTTCACAGCCCGGTTTGGCACGACGTGGCCGGCACCAAAATCGAACGGGTCGGCGGTCGTACTGCCGTCTTCCTTCACGATATTCTCGCGCGCGGTAGTCATCAGCGCGGACTTGATCGCTGCCGGACTCCAGTCCGGCTTCGCCTGCTTCACCAGTGCCGCGATCCCGGCAACGTGCGGCACGGCCATCGACGTGCCCGATAAATACTGGAATTGCTCACCGCGCACGCCGTTGGCGACGTCCGGCGTTTGCGCTGCAAGGATATCGACGCCCGGCGCTGTCACATCGGGTTTCAGGATATCCGGTGCGGTCAGGTTAGGTCCGCGCGAGGAAAAGTCGCCCATTGCGTTGCCGGCAATGGTGCGTCTCAGGACCAGGCTCTTGTCCAGCGTGACTTCTACGCTGTCACCGCTCGTGAGGCGATCGAGTATCGTCTGCCCGTTCGCCTGGCTGATCATGACCGCGGGGATGTCCACCGAGTCGCGGGTGCCGTTCATGACAATCGGCCCGCCCTGGTTATCGAACACGACCGCGGCGATCGCGCCGGCGGCTTCGGCGTTGATCAGTTTTTGCTCGAAGGTGCACAAACCGCGTTCCAGGAAGGCGATCCGGCCCGACAGCTCGCTGCCGTTCACGATTTCCTCGCAGGCGTCGCGGAAACTGCCAATACTGCCGCCGCCGATTTGGGCAATACCATCATCGACGAGGATCAATTCTTCGGTGATTGGCCCGACGTTGCTCAGCAGCGGTGTGAAACTGGCTTCGCGCGCGATGTAATCCGCGGCAATTGCGCTTGGCGCGTTTACCCGGAGTGCTTCATCAAACTGCGTGCCGCCGCGGCTCGACGCAGCCACGGTCAACACCCAGGGTGCGCCGGCCGGTGACAGGATCGTGCCGGGTGTGGGACCGTCATTGCCGGCCGCCGCAACTGCCAGTACGCCGGCATCGGAAGCGGCCAGCAATGCCAGGTCATCGGGGTCACTGATACTGATGTCCGTATTGCCGACGGAGTAATTGATAATGTCAACACCATCCGCCACGGCGTCCTCGATGGCGCGTTGCAGATCTGCGGTGCTGCAGCTGCCGCGGGTTTGCCCGGGTTCCAGCCAGCAGGCCTTGTAAACTGCGATCCTGGCGCGCGGCGCTATGCCCCTGATTCGGGCAACGTCGTTTCCGCCGAGTATTGCCCGGACTTCTTTGCCGGCGGCAGTCGATGCGATATGGGTACCGTGACCGTCAGCGTCGCGCGGCGACATGAACTCGTTCTCGTCGAGCGGGTGTGCTTCCAGAAAACCGTCGATGTAGTAGCGTGCACCAATGATCTTGTTATCGCAGTCGGTCACATTGAATCGCTCACCCGCCTCGCAGGTGCCGCGCCACCCGTCAGGCGGCACGTAGTCGGCAACCGGGTCCTGTTTCTTCCAGCGATAGCAAAGCCAGAGCCCGAGCAGGGAATTCTCTGCCCACGTCGTTCGGCACAGGCGCGGCAGCTCCGGCTCGCGCTTGTCGTCGAAACTCGGATGCTCCGGGGCAATGCCGCTGTCGATCACGCCGATGACGACACCATCGCCCTGCAAACCGAGGGCGGTATTGAGTCCGCCACTCGGGCTCAACAAACCGAGAAACGCGGGGCTGTCGTTTGTATACAGATAACGGGTCTGATCCGGCCACACATTCAGCACGCCGCGTTGCGCCCGCAATTTCTGCGCCTGCAGGCGGGTCAGGCGCGCGGCGAACCCGTTGAACGCATATCGATAGCTATAGAGTTTGTCTTCCCAGGCGCCGACCGCCCGCAACATCGCATCGTGGCGATCGGTCAGGAATTGGCCGTAGCGCCGTACGTCCGGTGAATCCGGGTCGAACCGTGAACCTTCGGCGGGACGCGTGGCCGCGAGTCCGGCGCGGTCGCCCCGATAAGCCAGTGCCGGCGGCTCCGCAAGTTGCACGATGTACAGCTGCTCTTCGCTGAGCTGCGCATCGCCGACAGGCAGCTGGAGATGGTCAGGGACCGGGCGCAGGTCGCCGGCCAGCGCGTTCGACAGGGTCGCCGCCAGCAGCAGGGTGATCGCGGAGCGTTCGAACATGCTTCCCCGTTCCTTGGGATCCGCCCGACCGGCGCCGACAGGGCAGACGTTTTTGTTATCAGAAGCAAGCGCTTAGCGCTGATTTCCAGAGACGGTAGCATATTTTACAGAATATACCCAGCGCCGGGCTCAACCGGCTCGCAAGGTCCGGCCGCTGCGCGCATCCCGGATTTCGGAAGGGCCCGCGGCCGACCCCACCTGGCCCGGCACCACCAGGTCGAGCTGCGGGAACCAGCGCCGTACCTGGAGTGCGCGCCGTGCCGGGGGCCGGCCCCGCCGATTGGCGCTGGTTGAGATCAACGGGCTTGCCGCCGCACGGCACAGCGCTGCCGCGACGGGATGATCGGTAATTCGAACCGCAACCGTTTCCCTGCCGCCGGTCACCCAGTCGGGGCTGAGCGGCCCGGCGTTGACGACCCAGGTGATGGGCAGGTCGGCGTCCGCAAGCAGATATTTCAGTTCATCTGGGTCAGGGTCGATGTAGCCGGCGAGCTGCCAGACGTCCGCGGCGATCAGGATCAGTCCGGCGCTAAGCGGCCGCTGCTTGAGCCGGCAAATGCGGGCAACCGCGTCCCCGTGCTCGGGTGCACAGCCCACTCCGTACACGCCCTCCGTGGGGTATGCGATGACTCCACCGGAGTGAATGGTTTCCCCGGCCAGCTTGAACAGCGCGGCGGGCCACATCGCGACGTCGACTCAGCCGGCGCTATCGGTCGAACGCCCGGCAACGATGCCGGATTTTGGCGTGACTTTCGCGCCCGCCTTCTTACGCGTCGACTTCTTCTTCGTGGGTTTCTTTTTGGCAGCCTTCTTTTTGGCTTTCTTTTTCTTTGTTGCCTTTTTCCTTGTAGCAGACGTCTTGGCAGTCTTTTTCTTCGTGGCCTTCTTCTTGGCCGCCTTGCCGCGGCGTCCGCGCACCGGCGCTTTCTCCAGCAGCTCCTGGCACTCTTCCAGCGTCAACGTTTTCGGTTCGCGGTCCTTGGGTACCCGCGCATTCTTTTCCTTGTTGGTGATGTAGGGCCCGTAGCGGCCATTCAACACCTGGATGCCGGCGTCCGGGAAATCGAGAATCAGGCGGTTTGCGTCGGCCTCCTTCTTCTCTTTGATGACGACCAGCGCCCGATCCAGCGTAATCGTGTACGGATCATCGTCGCGAATGGACGCGAACTTGTCGCCGTATTTCACGTACGGCCCGAATCGGCCGATGCTGGCTGACACGGGTTCGCCTTCCGGCGTCTCACCGAGTTTCCGCGGCAATTTGAAAAGCTCAAGCGCTTCTTCGAGCTCGATGGCACCCATCTTCTGCCCTGGGCGCAGCCCCGCGAACTTTGGTTTTTCTTCGTCGTCCCGCGTGCCGATCTGCACGAACGGTCCGTAGCGTCCCATTCGCACGCTGACGGGTTTGCCGGACTTTGGATCCGTGCCCAGCTGGCGCGAAAACTCATCGCGACTGACGGTGGCTTCTTTCTCCTCGACCAGCTTTTCGAAGGGTGTCCAGAACTCCTCGAGCACCGGCACCCACTCGCGTTCACCACGCGAAATCTCGTCGAGTTCATCCTCCATCATCGCCGTGAAGCCATAGTCCACGTATTGCGTGAAGTGATTGGTCAGGAACTCGTTGACGATGCGACCGACGTCGGTCGGAATAAAGCGCTTGCTGTCGAGTTCGACATATTCGCGATTCAGCAGGGTCGAGATAATGCTGGCGTACGTCGACGGCCGGCCAATACCGTACTCCTCCAGCGCCTTGACCAGGCTGGCTTCGGTAAAGCGCGGGGGCGGCTCGGTAAAGTGCTGGTCGGCGCGAATTTCGTCGAGCGTCAGTTTGTCACCGATCTCGACTGCCGGCAGGGCCTTCGACGCCTCATCGTCTTTCACATCGTCCTGGCCTTCCTGGTAAACCGCGATAAAGCCGGGTTTCACCAGGGTTGAGCCGGTGGCCCGGAACCGGCCGGTCGGCGCGCCGCCGCCCTGTTCGGCCTCGGCTCCCGGCCACAGATCCAGCGCGACCATATCGAATACCGCATGAATCATCTGGCAGGCTACGGTGCGCTTCCAGATCAGGCTGTACAGCTTGTACTGGTCGTCTTCCAGGTAGGCCTTCAGGCTGTCCGGCGTCCGCAGTACGCTGGTTGGACGGATACCTTCGTGTGCTTCCTGGGCGTTCTTTGCTTTTGTTTTGTAAGTCCGCGGCTCCTCGGGCAGGTTTTCGGCACCGTAGCGGTCGACAATGAAGTCGCGAACTTCGCCGACGGCATCAGCGGCGAGACTGACTGAATCGGTCCGCATGTACGTGATCAGCCCAACCGAGCCTTCGTCCGTTTCGATGCCCTCATAAAGACGCTGCGCAGTCATCATAGTGCGGCGCGCGCTGAATCCGAGCTTGCGCGAGGCTTCCTGTTGCAGCGTTGAAGTTGTAAAAGGTGCGGCCGGGTTGCGTTTGCGCTGCTTGCGCTCGATGTTCTTGACGAGCAGGTTGCCGCCGGCCGCGGCGAGCAAGGCAGTTCGTACCTCGGTTGCCGCGCTCTCGTTCTCAAAAGAGAACTGTTCGACTTTGTCGCCGCGGTATTCGACCAGGCGGGAGACGAAGGCACTATCATCCTTCGAGACGTCCCCTTCAATGCTCCAGTATTCGCGCGGCTTGAACGCTTCGATTTCCTGTTCGCGTTCGACGATCATGCGCAGCGCGGGGCTCTGCACGCGACCTGCTGACAGGCCCTGGCGCACTTTTTTCCACAACAGCGGTGACAGGTTGAAGCCCACCAGGTAGTCGAGTGCGCGGCGTGCCTGCTGGGCGTTCACCAGCTCGCTGGACAGCCCGCGCGGGTTTTCGACAGCGTCCTGGATCGCGCGCTTCGTGATCTCATAGAACACGACGCGATGCACGGGCTTGCCGTTCAGGGCGCCGCGCTCCAGCAGGAGTTCATGCAGATGCCAGGAAATCGCCTCGCCCTCGCGGTCGGGGTCAGTGGCGAGGAACAGGGCGTCGGCTTTCTTCAGCGCTTTCTCGATGGCGCTGACATGTTTTTCGTTCTTCTCGATGACCTCGTATTTCATCGCGTAGCCCTGGTCGGGATCTACGGCGCCTTCTTTCGGCACGAGGTCCCGCACATGGCCATACGAAGCGAGCACCTTGAAGTCTTTTCCAAGATACTTCTCGATGGTCTTCGCCTTCGCGGGCGATTCTACGACGACGATATTACTGCTCATCCGTAAAGCTGCGATTCCAATTCTAGCCGGGCCTTAAAACGCGAAACCGCGGCAAGGCCGCGGTCGCGAGGATACTATAAGTGCCGACCGGGCGATCTATCAGTTCACCATACCGGTGTTTTCTTCAAACACCAGGTCCTCCATCCGGGCAAAGGCGGTCTCCTGGCCCGGCTGGCTGAACAGTACCATCAGGACGACCCATTTCGCCTGTTCCACGTCGATATCTCCGGGGCCCAGCGCGACCAGCCGGTCGATTACGAGCTCCCGCTGCACGGGCGTCAGGATGCCAATCTGCTCCAGGTAAAGGATGTAGCCGCGGCACTGGGAATCGAGGCGCGACATTTCGAATGCATTGAAAAGTCGCACCGAGCGTTCGGCCGGCGCGGTGGTAAACGGTTCGTCCTGACGCGCACCCAGCCCTTCGAGCCAGTCCAACGCGTGATCGACTTCGAGTTCTCCGAAACCGGCCTGCAGCAACTCTTCCCTGAGCACGCTCTGGTCGGGTTCGGGTTGCTGTTCGAAATCCTGTTCGGAATACGTTTCAAACAGGTACATGAGCACGTCAAGCACGGTCTCGCTCATCGTGTGCGCCTTCTTCCCTCTGCAAAAACCTGCCGCCCGCCAGCGGCTGCACCCGGTCTTCTAACTCCAGAATCAAGAGCATGGAGGAAACCTCCGCAGCCGTCAATCCGCTGCGCGCCACCAGCTCGTCAGTGTTCACCGGGTCCCAGCCAAGGCAGCGTAACAGCCGCCGATACTGGGGATCGTCACAGTTCGATTGCGTTTTGCGCGTTTCGTTCCCGGTATTTTGTTCAATCGACTCGCGGTAACTACCGAGTAGCGGGCCCAGCTCCTCGCCAATGTCTTCGACGCGTTCAACGAGCTTGGCGCCCTGGCGAATCAGGTGATGGCAACCCCGCGCGACCGGATTGTGTATCGAACCGGGAATGGCGAACACCTCCCGACCCTGGCTCGCGGCGAGCCGCGCAGTGATCAACGCGCCGCTCCGCCGACCGGCCTCCACGACCAGCGTGCCGACCGACATGCCGGCGATCAATCGATTGCGCGCGGGAAAGTGATGCGGCCGGGCGCCCGTTCCGACCGGAAACTCCGTCACAACTGCGCCGCTCCTCGCGATTCGGGTCGCGAGCTTGCAATGCGTCGCGGGGTACACGACATCCGGTCCCGTGCCGCATACCGCAATGCTGAGTCCACCCCGATCGAGCGCGCCGCGGTGCGCCGCGCCATCGACGCCGTGCGCCATGCCACTCGTAATGCAGAATCCTGCAGCCGCAATCTCGCCGGCGAACCGGCGGGCGTTTTCGAGACCGCCGGCGCTGGCGTTGCGACTGCCGACTATCGCTAACTGCGGCTGTTGCAGTACGGCGGGTTCGCCGCGCACGAACAACAACACCGGCGGATCACGAATCTCCCGCAACAAGGTTGGATAGTTGCTGTCGCACCAGGTCACCAGCGATTGGCCCGGGACCGATAACCACGCCTCGCAATCGGCGAGAAGTTGAGAATCCGGGGTGACAATGCGTGCGGCGGTCGTTGTGGTCAGGCCGAGTTGCTGCAGCTCCCGCGCCCGGGCACGGACGATTTGCGCGATGTCACCAAAGTGATCGAGCAGGGCTTCGAAGCGATGTCCGTGGAGGCCGCGGGCGAGGCCGAGCCTGAGCCAATCGATAGATGCTGCCACCGGCAACTCCGCAGTTCCGCCACGCGACCAGTCGGCGCGCGGCGGGAAGCTGCGGGCCGGTCAAATCGGTCTGACGGGATTCTGTACCCGGTCGAGGACGCGGATCTCGCGAGTCGCTTCCATGATCAGCGCATAACTGATGCGATCGTAGGTCTTGAACACCATTAGAGTGCCGG
This sequence comes from Gammaproteobacteria bacterium, assembly GCA_030066665.1. GTDB lineage: Bacteria > Pseudomonadota > Gammaproteobacteria > Steroidobacterales > J054. The sequence continues at coordinate 40,118 of JASJBD010000006.1, read as the reverse complement.
CCGGCTCGTCCGGCAAGCGCACTTTCTCGCCGGCTACGCGACTTGTGAATCGGTCTTCCACCGTGCCGCCGACGCGCATCGCGGTAAGAACATGCCCGACTTCCAGGCCATGCCTGGCGCCGCGGTTCAACACCACAACCTGGTATTGGCCAATCTGGGAAATGCCGTCAACCACGTGGATGATGCTGCCGTCCATAGCCGTTTCCGGCGCGCGCGGATAGAAATTCAGCGGGACGTCAAACTCCAGCTTCAGGAGCCGGTCTCCCTGCAACGCTTCGCGCGTGGATCTGTTCAGGCGCAATGTGGCCGGGTCACCGCCGCGCCGGATCGTGCCTTCGCCGACGAAAATACCCTCGTAACCCACAACGGATTCATCATCCGGATCGACCAGCGCCACGCCCTGGTGGACCACGCTGAAACCATCTTTCTCGATAATGCTATCGCCACGCACGTACACATCATTGCCGGCGCCGGCTATCAGGCGATCGTCGCGAATCGAGAGAATGTAGGGGGCGCGATCGAACTCATCTTTCTCCATCACGACGCCCTTGCGCAGGAAGGGCCCGATGACTTCGAACGGAATCGTGGTGATGGCCTCGTCGAGATCTCTTTCGCGGATACTTGGCGACAAGCGATCGGTGCCGCCGGCCATCGTCGCGCCGCGTTCGACGCGGATCTGCGGTTGGCCGTCGACATAGACCAGCGTCAGCACATCGCCGGGATAAATAAGATGCGGATTGCGGACCTGCGGGTTCACGTACCAGATTTCCGGCCAGAACCACGGATCGCGCAGGAACATCGCGGAGATATCCCAGAGGGTATCGCCCCGCTTGACCACATAGCGATCCGGGTGATCCGGGTTCAATGCGACGCTTCCGCCCGTGTGGCTTCCACTGAGAACCGGGTTGAGACCGCCGGTCAGCAGGACCAGTGCGGCGGTAATGACAACGAGCGCGACCGGGCGCAAGGCGCGGGGCGCGGGCAGGAACCTGTTCATTGATGCTCCATCCCTATGTTCAATCCGTATCGGGCCGGACCAAGCCATGGCCATATACTCCGGACCCATCCCGATGCGGGCGACAACAACGCTGCCGGACGCCGCCTAAGCCCCTGAAACTTGGCGGATATCGAGCAGGCTATGTTCGATATATCATAAAATTACAGCACATTGATAGCGCCCAGTCCGAAACTGTGAAGGAAGCAACATGTCGGTCCTGAATATCCTCGAATATCCGGATCCCCGGCTCAGGACCCGGGCGGCCCCGGTGGCGCAGGTAGACGACGCCGTCCGGCGCCTGGTCGACGACCTGTTCGAGACCATGTATTCCGCCAATGGCATCGGCCTGGCGGCGACCCAGGTGGACGAGCATCAACGGGTCCTTGTGGTGGACATCTCCGAGGACCGGGACCAGCCGCTGTGCCTGATCAATCCCGAAATCGTCGCTGAGACGGGCGCCGCGGAGAGCGAGGAAGGCTGCCTGTCCGTGCCGGGTTATACGGACACGGTCGACCGGGCCGAGCAGATCCGGGTGCGGGCGCTGAATCGCGACGGTGAGGAATTCGAGCTGGACGCCGATGGCCTGCTGGCGATTTGCATCCAGCACGAAATGGATCATCTCGAGGGCAAGCTGTTCGTCGATTATCTGTCGGAACTGAAGCGGCAGCGGTTGCGAAAACGTCTGACCAAGTCCCGGCGACGCAGCGGGGCGGCGGCCGTTCCGGCCCTGTGACCCGCGCTCGCGCCGACCGGTAAGAATTAATGAGTGGCCAGGTCCGGCGCATCATTTTCGCTGGCACGCCTGATTTCGCCGTACCGAGCCTGCGAGCAATCGCGGCCAGCGGGCATGAACTCTGCGCAGTGCTGACCCAGCCCGACCGACCTGCGGGGCGCGGGCGCCGCACGCAGCCGGGGCCGGTCAAACAGCTGGCGCTGGAACTCGATGCCAATATCCTGCAGCCGTCAACGCTGCGCGACCAGGCCGCGCAGGATCGCTTAAACGAACTGGCGCCGGACCTGATGGTGGTCGTGGCCTACGGCATGTTGCTGCCGGCGTCCGTGCTGGCAATCCCCGTTCGCGGTTGTATCAATGTGCACGCTTCACTGCTGCCGCGCTGGCGGGGCGCCGCGCCGATTCAAGCCGCGATTCGTGCGGGCGATCGCGAGACCGGTATCAGCCTGATGCAGCTCGACGCGGGCCTCGATACGGGTCCCGTATTCGCTACTGCCGAAACCACGATCGGTGCCGACGAGACCGCAGGACAGCTGCACGACCGGTTGGCGCAACTGGGTGCGGATCTCCTGGCAACCCACCTCGACGCGATCCTGGCGGGGCGTCTCGACGCGAAACCCCAGGCTGACGTGGGCGTTACCTATGCCACCCGCATCGACAAGGCCGAGGCGATCATCGACTGGAGCGAACCATCGGTCGACATTGCTTGCCTCGTGCGGGCCTTCAATCCGTGGCCCGTCGCAGAAACCTTGTTCGATGGTCAGCGCCTGCGAATCTGGTCGGCCCGCGCCGAGCCGGAGGCTGACGTATCCGCGGCTGGTCCGGCGGGCGAAATATTAGCCTGCGACGCGGACGGCGTTCAGGTTCGCACCGGGGCCGGCTGCGTGCGTTTGCTGAGCGTCCAGATGCCGGGGCGGCAGCGGATCGATGCAGCCGCGTTCGCGCACGGGTATCAGCTGCGCGGCAAAGTACTGGGGCAGTGAGCCGGTCAACGGCAGGTGCTGCCGCTCGCGCTGCTGCCGCCCGCGCGATGCATGATGTGCTGTATCGCGGTCGCAATCTGGACGAGGCTCTCACACATGCCAGCAATGGCATCGATGATCAACGCGCGACCGCGCAGGCGCAGGCGCTGGCCTACGACAGCCTGCGCTGGCACTGCCGCCATCGGGTCATCATCGATTCGCTGCTGAAGAAACCACTGCGTAAACGCGACCGGATTCTGGAATCGCTGTTGTCCATCGGGATGCACGAATTAACTGCGGGTCATGCACCTGCGTATGCCGCGGTGTCCGCGAACGTCGCTGCGGCCCGCATCCTGGAGCGACCACAAGCTGCGGGACTGATTAACGCGACCTTGCGTCGCTTCCAACGCGAGCGTGACGAGGTGATCGCCAGCGCGATGACGAACCCGGAGGCACGCTACGGCTATCCGGTGTGGCTCATCGATGCCATTCGGCGAGACTGGCCCGACGATTGGGAACGGATTCTCGCCAGTGGTCAGCAGCGTCCGCCGATGTGGCTGCGGGTCAATGATATGCGCGGCTCGGTCGAGCAATATGCGGCCCGGCTGTCCGCGATGGGCCATGCGGCGGAAACCTCTCAGCCTGTCAAACAGGCGCTGCGGCTCAGCGAGCCGCTGCCCGTATCAGACTTGCCCGGCTTCGATACCGGCGAGGTGAGCGTGCAGGACGCGGGCGCCCAGCTTGCCGCGGAGTTGCTCGACCCGTCACCTGGCGAACGCGTGCTGGATGGCTGTGCGGCACCGGGCGGCAAGGCCGGCCACCTTCTCGAGCGTTGCCAGGGGGAACTCGATCTGGTTGCGGTGGACATCAATGCGGATCGGCTGGATCGTGTGGCCGCGAATCTGGCGCGGCTCGGGCTGTCGGCGGACCTGGTTGTCGCGGATCTGTTGCAGCCAGACGACTGGTGGGACAGTCGCCCTTTCGACAGCATTTTGCTCGATGTGCCCTGTTCCGCGTCCGGTGTCATGCGGCGACACCCGGACATCCGGTTTCTGCGGCGCGAGACCGATTTACCATCGCTGGCCAATATTCAGGCCCGCATGCTGGCAACCGCGTGGCGTCTGCTGAGACCCGGTGGCCGGCTGCTGTATGCAACCTGCTCCGTGTTGCGGCAGGAAAACAGTGCAGTGGTGGCGGGGTTCCTGGCGGAATTTCCGGATGCCCGCGAATACGAGCCCGCTTATACGCTCGCTGGTGAGCTGGGTCGCCTGGACTCGCCAGGCTGCCAGTTGCTGCCCGGCGGCGCGGATACCGACGGTTTTTATTATGCTTTAATCGACAAGCAGGCCGCTTGATGCAACGCGGCGCAGAAGACTGTCCCGTCGGAAGGCTACCCTCGTCCAACCGGTAGCGCGCCTGCAACAAGGTCATTGATGCAGGCAAACAAGAAAGCACCGCCGGCAACGCAGATTCGCGGTTCGACCCGGTCAGCCATGATGCTGATTGGCGCGTTGTGCCTGCTGGCTGCGTCGGCCGCCGAGGCCCAGCAGGGTCGCTTCGATGTCCGCAGCGCAACGACGGGCCTGCGCGATGGTGTCTATTACCTGACGGCCCGAATCGACTATCGGCTGAGCAAGAAAGCGCTCGAAGCACTGGAAAGCGGCGTGGCCCTGACGATCCAGCTGCAGATCGACATAAACCGCAATCGAAATTTCCTGCCCGACACCGAAATTGCGTCGTTACGACAGGATTATTTGCTCAGCTACCAGCCGCTGAGCCAGCGCTATGTGGTCAAGAACGTCAACAGCGGCGAACAGACTTCCTACGCGACGCTGTTTTCCGCGTTGAACAGTCTCGGCCGGATTCGGGACCTGCCAGTAATCGATGAGTCGCTGCTGGACCGGAAGGGTCGTTACGACATTCGCGTGCGGTCGGTGCTGGATCAGAACACGCTGCCAGGTCCGTTGCGGATCTTTTCATTCTGGGGCAACAGCTTTCGGCTGGCCAGTGAGTGGTACACGTGGACCTTAAGAGAATAAGACGGGTACTCACGACCTTGCTGACCGGGGCGGCCGTGCTGCTCGGAATCACTGCCGTTGTGTTGCTGGGCCGGACGTCGCAGGACTCCGAGTCTTTCGGTCGCCTCAATGATCTGTTGCTGCTGATCAACGCGTTGTGTGCATTCGTGCTGCTGGTGCTGATCATGGGCAATCTCGTGCGGCTGGTAAACGACTACCGCCGCCGCGTGCCGGGATCGCAGATCAAGGCGCGGATCCTCGCTGCTTTCGTCGCCCTCACGGTCATGCCGTTGATTGTCGTGTGGTGGTTCGCGGTGCAGTTTCTGAACCAGGGCATCGACAACTGGTTCGATCTCCAGGTGGAAGAGGGCCTGGCGGACGCGCTGGAGCTCAGTCGCACCGCCCTCGACGAGCGCCTGCAAGACAATCTCGCCAAAACGGATGCGATGGCGCGCGCGTTCCGGCGCGCACCGCTGGGCGCCATGGTGCCGTTGCTCGGTGAATTACGACGTGAGACCGGAGCCCTGGAAGTCACGATATTCGGTGAGACTTCCCGCATCATCGCGACCAGTACGCGGGATCCTTCCAGCCAGTTTCCGGGCATTCCACCAGACGATGTGCTGCTGCGGCTGCGCCGCGATGGTCGCTACGTCGGCCTGGACCCGGTCATTGGCGGGCGTTACCAGATACGCGCCGCCGTGCGCCTGCCGCGCACGAGACCGGGCGCCGAATCTTTGACTCTACAGGCCATCTTCCCGCTGGAGGAGAGAGTCGCTTACCTGGCCGATTCCGTGGAGAGAAGCTACACGCGCTATGGTGAACTGGCGTTTCTGCGCGAACCGCTGCGTTACAGTTTCACCTTCACGCTGACCCTGATCGTGCTGCTGGCGTTCCTGGCCGCAGTGAACGGCGCCTTCTTTTTCGGCCGCCGTCTGACCGCGCCGATCAAATCTCTGGCCGACGGCACGCGCGCCGTGGCTGGCGGCGACCTCGAAACCCGTCTGCCATCGTCAGGTCACGACGAAGTCGGTTTTCTGATCGATTCGTTCAACGAGATGATTCAGCGCCTTGCCGAGGCGCGCGAATCGGCGCGCGCCAGTTCACAGCAGGTCGAGCGCGAACGCGCGCGGCTCGCCGCGATTCTGGCCCGATTGTCGACCGGTGTTATCGCGACCGAAGCAGACGGCTCGATTCGTATTGCAAACGAGGCCGCCAGCGCGATCCTGGGCGCCGACCTGTCGGGCAGCGCGGGCGAACAACTCGACGCGCTCGCCGGTGAGCAGAACATGCTGGGTCAGTTTGTCGCGGCACTCCGCGAACACGGCGAATCCGGGGCCGCCGAATGGCGCGAGCAACTGGTCCTGCGCAATGAAACCGGTCGCCGGGTGCTGGTCTGTGCGTCGACGCGGCTGCCGGCCGAAACTGGTGACGCCGCGGGGCAGGTGCTCGTATTCGATGACGTCACCGCGCTGTTGCAGGCCCAACGCGATGCCGCGTGGGGCGAAGTTGCCCGGCGGCTCGCGCATGAGATCAAAAATCCGCTTACGCCGATTCGACTGTCTGCCGAACGCATCCGGCGGCGTTATCTCGGCCAGGCCGTCGAGGGAGATGCTGAAGTCCTGGACCGCGCGACGCATACCATCGTGCAGCAGGTCGAGGCGATGCGCGACATGGTCAATGCGTTCAGCGAATATGCGCGAGCCCCCGAATTGACCCTGACGACGGTCGATCTCAATCAGCTCGTTCGCGAGGTTGCCTACCTGTATCAGACCCGCGATGCCCAGTCCGCCATCAGCCTGAACCTCGACGCCGGGCTGGGACCCATTTCCATCGACGCTGTGCGGATGCGGCAACTACTGCATAACCTGATCAGGAACTCCCTCGAGGCGCTGGATGACAAATCAGGTGCGAAGGTCGTGATCCGGACCGGCCGCACGTCTGACAATCAGTCGGCTGAACTCGTGATCACTGATAATGGTCCCGGCTTTGATCCGGACACGCTGGATCGAGCCTTTGAGCCCTATGTAACGACCAAGACGAAGGGAACTGGTCTGGGGCTCGCAATCGTGAAGAAACTGGTGGAAGAGCACGGCGGTTCCGTGACTGCCGAAAACCTCGCCGACGGGGGTGCCCGCGTTCGTATTCGTCTGCCGCAGCGGCTGACGTATCCGGATGGCGCCGGGGACAGCACCGATCGGCAATATGATCTGCGGAGGGAACGCGCATGAATGCGCCGCAAATTCTCGTCGTCGACGACGAGGCTGATATCAGGACCCTGATCGACGAAATTCTTTCCGATGAGGGCTATCGCGTGACAACCGCTGCCGACGGTGCCGAAGCCAGGCGCAGCATGAGTGCCGGCGCGCCGGATCTTGTGCTGCTGGACATCTGGATGCCGGATGTCGACGGGATTACGCTGCTGAACGAATGGTCGCGCGATGGCCGGCCGGCCTGTCCCGTGGTCGTGATGTCCGGTCACGGCACGGTAGAGACCGCGGTCGAGGCCACGCGACTCGGCGCGGCCGATTTCGTCGAAAAACCGCTGTCGCTGCAGAAACTATTGCGCACGGTGGAGCGCGCACTGGAAACGACGGGTGGCACGACCCCCGGACCGCGGCACAGCCTGTTGCCGGACTCGCAGGGCCCATTAGGCAAGAGTCGCGTAATCAGTGAGCTGCGCGAAAAGGCCCGTGAGCTTGCCGGTTACTCGGTACCGGTTTTGTTGGTCGGTGAGGCCGGTTCGGGGCGCGAGACCGTGGCGCGCTACGTGCATGGCGTGAGTTCGCGCAGTGACGCGCCGTTCATCAAGTTGGTGGCTTCCTCGTTACCCGCCGAAAACGCCGCAACTCAGTTGTTGGGCACGTCGCACGACGATAGTGCGGAGCCCGGGCTGTTCGCGCGAGCCGGCGGTGGGGTGTTGTTCGTCCGGGACCTTCAGGATCTGTGCCATGAGGCGCAGGGCTTGCTGGCCGGCGTACTGGAGCAGAACTCGTATACGCCCGTCGGGCAGGCGACGCCGGTGCCACTCGATTGCCGCGTTCTGGCCTCGATCAGTCCCAACGCGCGTCGTGATCCGCAGCCGGCCGGGCTGCGCAGCGATCTGCTGGCACATCTCGAGCGCACGGAATTGCAGGTGCCCGCGTTGAGAGACTACCCGGAAGACATTTCCGAGCTGTTGCGGCAGTCGGTTGACCGGCTGGTGGAGACCGAAGGCCTGCCGTATCGTCGCTTTGGTGTGCCCGCGCAGAATCGCCTGCGTAATTATCCGTGGCCGGGTAACGTCGAGGAGTTGCGCCGCCTGGTACGCCGCATGCTGAGTGCCGGCGGATCCGAGACCATCGGTCTGCCCGAGCTTGAAGTCGCGCTGGGAGAGACCGCAGCGGGTGGCGAGGAACCGCTGGTCAAGCAGGATTTGTTGTCGCTGCCGCTGCGTGAGGCACGCGAAGCGTTTGAACGTGCCTACCTCACGGAGCAGCTGAAGCTGAGCGAAGGCAAGGTCGGGCAGCTCGCAAAACGCGTCGGCATGGAGCGCACGCATCTGTACCGCAAGCTCCGTTCACTCGGCGTGGATTTTCGCCAGGTTGGTGACGATTAGGCAGTCGAAACGTGACGCGCGTCACGCGATTATGACAAAGGACGAAAAGGCGCGGCCGGTCGCCTGCTAAGCTTCCCGCATCGATTGCCGGACGCAGCGCGTCTGGCCGGTCGACAGAAGAAAAACAATAAGGAAGGCCCGTTCCAACGGGACCAGGGAAGGATCATCGATGACGCACTTACGCACTGCCGCACTGGCCGGATTTGTCGCATTAATTTTTTCTCTTCCGCTGCAGGCCACGACGGTCACGCTGAGCCCCGATGAAATCAAGGCGTTCACGCAGCTCGACGCGACCGGCGACCCCATGACTTTCAAGACCAGTGAATCCGCTCTGGGTGCGGGATTCACTACTGCCTGGCTGTTCGATGTGAGCGGACCGCAGAGCGCCAATGTGGGTCTGGCCGGACTAGGTTACGACTGGAGCGGCCATGATTCTTTTGCGATCCTGATCGCAAATCACAATGAAAACACCTGGGACTTTTCGGTGTCCGTTTCTGATGGCACAAACACGAACACGTCAGCGGTACAGAGCCTGCCGAATGATGATGAGCTGCAGCTCTTCGTCGTCGACCTGACCGGCTTGAATCATGCCGACATCCAGTCGGTCTACATCACGGTCGCCGGCGACTTACCCATAGCGGGTCACGATCGGACCGCGGAGTATCGCGTGCAGATTGTGCCGGTGCCGGCGGCGGCATGGATGTTCGGTTCGGCGCTGGGGCTGTTGGCCTGGGTCCGTCGCCGCAGCGTCTGAGCTACCAGGGGATGCGCTCACCGTTGTAGCGGGTGAAGGTCCCGCTATCCGCGAGCGTGAATCCTGCGATCAGGCGGCGCAGGCCGGCCACGCTGTCCGGTATCTCGACATTCGCCGTGCCGAAATCCATCCTCGTTTTCACGTAGCCGGGGCAGACCACGGTGACAATCACGTCCCGGTCCCGCAGGCTTGCCGCCAGTAACGTCATGGCCTTGTTGAGCGCCGTCTTGCTGGTCGCGTAGGCATACGCGGGCGTGTCGCGCTCGGCGATCGAACCGAGCGAGCTCGACAGGCTGACAATCTTCTTTTGCTCACTGGCCTCGACCTGCGGCAGAAATGCCTCGGCCATCTTGATCGGACCGAAGGTATTGGTGCGCAGCACGCGCTCCCACAGGTCGTAGTCGAGGCTGCCGAAATGCTGTTTCCCGATATGCGCCGGAATCGGAATGGGACCGATGATGCCGGCATTATTCAGCAGTACATCGATCGGTTCCCGGAAGCGCCCGGCTAGTGCATCGATCTGCGCATGATCAGTGACATCCACGCGCTCGACTTGTAACCGATGCTCGTCGTCCGCCAGTGCTCGCAATTCATCGGCCTGGTCCGGATCGCGGCAGCAGGCTACTACCTGCCAGTTATCCGCGAGGTACTGCCGGGCGAATTCGAGACCAATGCCACGATTGGCCCCCGTAATCAGAACTGTCGCCATCGTTCGCGCGGCTATTCAGACGTTGCCGCCGGGGACTACTTCCGTTTCCGTGCTGCCTCTGCGCCAGATCTGACGCGGTGCGTAACCCTCCTTGCGCATCATGTGTTCCGTGTAAACGATGCGTTCCGGATCGAGTCGCGCGAGCTGGCCCTGCGGTGGCGTGACGAGTTCGCGGCCGAGTTCGAAGGAAGATCCGGGCCATTTGAACACCTTCATCCCGTGTTCCCACTCGGGCGTGCCGATATCAAGCAGGGTCGCCGGTCCGAACAGCTGGCAACCCATCACACAGGCCCAGCCGGCCATCGGGTTGGCAATTGCCAGCGCCACGCGCGGATCCCGCTGCATGGCCTTGAGTTTCGGGCTGTTGGGTTGCGGAAAAAAATACACCGAGAAGCCATCGTTATAGAACTCGAGTGGGCTGACGATCGGCTGCCCGTTCTTCATCGTCGTGCCCAGGTAGCCGATGTTGGTCATGGTGAGCACACGCTCGATACGCTTTTCCAGCATGTCGAGCGGCATTTGTTTCGTGGGCCAGGGTTCCTGCTCCAGCCAGGGATGGGCGACGCTCATGGTGTTCCCTCTAGTCTTTGTTTGCCGGCGCCGTCCAGTCTGAGACGCCTCGCGGACCCAGTGAACGGCCGCGCCCGCCCGCATCCGCTGGGTGGTAGACCGACAGCTAGACGAAAGGCTGAAACTCTGCGGGCAAGGCGTCGCAATTCACGGTGTCAAGGTCAGGCGGGTACGGCCTTGAGTTGTAGGTCTGCCAGAACACGACCCGCTGATCCCGCAGCTTGCCAGCGCGCGCGTCGCTGATGAGCGCGGCCATGGCCTTGCCCGTATAAGTCGTATCGAGCTGCATGCCGAGCTCCGCGGCGCCCATCGCGACTGCTTCATGGGTGGCCTCTGTCGGAACGGCGTACCCCTTGCCGAGAAAACCCTCGCGCAGGTTTACATTCGCCTGCGGTTCGTCCAGTAGCGGAAAATCGGGGTCCAGTGCGTGCAATTCAGCAACCGTGTCGGTAAACATGCGGTCGCCGAATTGCGGCGTAATGGCTTTCAAAGGCGAGACACGAACGCCAACAATTTTCGTTGGCCATCCGAGCAGCTGACAGCCGATTGCGAGCCCGACGCTGGTTCCCATTGTGCCGTTCGCAACGTAGATTCGGTCTGGCGGTACCGCGATCTGGTTGGCAAGTTCCAGCGCCGCGTTGATAAATCCCGTGACGCCAAGCCAGGACGAACCACCCCATGGAACTTCGTACACCTTGCCGGCACCGGTCGGATGCGCGGCCTTTATGGCGGCCGTCGTGTCCGCGATGCCCTTCATGCCGGCCGTCAGTGCCAGGTGGGTGCCCAACAGCGCGTGGTAACGCAATGTTGCGGCAACTTTGGGCGACGCCGGTTGCTCCACCATGACACCGTAGCAGTCCAGTCCGACCTGCCTGGCGTAGATCGACGTTGCCAAAATGTGATTCGAGCCGGTGGCGCCGAAGGTCAGCACGGCATCCGCACTGTGGTTCTGCGCGTCGGCCAGCAGGTGCTCCAGTTTCCGTACTTTGTTCCCGCCGTAGACCGATGCGCTCAGGTCGTCGCGCTTGATCAGCAGATCCGCGATACCCAGTTGCGCGGCGAAAGCGGGTTCCGAATCGACGGGTGTCGGCAGCGTCGCCAGTGACAGGAATGGCAGCCGGTCGGCGAGTGTTGGAAAACGTGCGAACAGCGGCCTCATGACGCGTCGATGCCGGTGCAATCCGTGTCGGTGACTTGCGACGGCGCGAACCGCTGAGCGTCTTCGAAGCGGAGCGGCGTATTCGGGAAATCCGCCGCGGTCAGTTCCCGGATCATGCGGCTCGCGCGCTGCTCGCGATCCAGCCGCGGACCTTCCGGCCGGCCCTGTCGGAATGACACGACTTCTCCCGACACGAGGCGGCCATTGCCGTCCAGACGCACGCTCAACAAGGGCGCGTAACCTTTCTCGCCGCGGATATTGATGCCCCACCAAGTCGCGAAATTGCCGAGGCTGTAGGCGACCAGCCGCTCGCCATAGAGCTCCATCGCGCGCGGCACGTGCGGACCATGACCGATAACGAGGTCGGCGCCCGCGTCGACCAGGGTTCGCGCAAACTGCACGACGTTGCCGCGGTTCTCGCCGTAATACGTCTCGGTCGTGAACGGAATGCGCTCCGCGCCCGCGCCTTCCGCACCGCCGTGAAATGACACAATGACGATGTCATGGTTCGCCGCCAGGTCCGTTACGACGGCTGCCGGAATGACTTCGTCGAGCATGGGCCATGATTCCTTGAACGGCGCGAAAGCGATCAGCGCAATGCGGACATCACCCACAGACCAGCTTGCCACGTCCCCTTCGCGTCCCGAGTGTCTTATGCCAGCCGCGGCCAGGGCTGCCATACTGGCGTCGCGACCCTCCTCGCCGAAGTCCCGGGCATGATTGTTGGCCAGGCTCATCACCGTGAAGCCGGCGTCGGCGAACGTCCGGGCGAAACGTGCCGGCGAGCGGAACAGGTAGCAGGCCGATGGGTCCTTGCACTCCTTCACCGGTTCTCCGCCGTCCATCAACACGCCTTCGACATTGCCGAAGACGATATCGGCCCGGCGCAGGTACGGCGCCGCATCGGCGAGCTGCGCGCGGCCGTCGTCCGGCGGTAGCCGGTTCTGCGGGAAGTCAGTGCCAAGCATCAGGTCGCCCACCGCCGCGACCGTGAGCCTGTTGCACGCGAGCTGCGCGCGTCGCTGCCGGGCGAGTTCTTCGGCAGTCGGGGGCGGCGGTTCGGGCGGTTGTGCAACGGGCTCCGGCTCGATGACCGCTGGTGCGGTTGGCGGCGGCGGTGCAGATGCGCAGCCTGCAAGCAGGCCTGACAACACTGCCGCAGCAGCGAAATTGCCGGCGTTATTCGGCAACGCGAATCACCATCACCTCGATCTGGGCGTCGCGCAGCTGCCGGCGGGTGTTGTTGAGCTCATCGAGATCTGACACCGGGCCGACGCGCACCCGATGATAAGTCTTGTCATCCACGCTGACTTTTTGAATTCGGGACACGATGCCCAGCAGCGCCAGCCGCGCCTTCATGCGGTCGGCATCGGCATAGGCCGAGAAAGATCCCGCCTGCAGGACGTACGCACCGGGTTTTGCAACCGGCGCCGGCGCGACATCCGGGCGCGCCTCCAGGTCTTCCTCCGGAATTACGACTTCGAACTTGGGCAACATGTCGTAGAAGTCGAAACGGATGCCCTTGTCTTCGTCCGCCGGTGCGGAATCCGCCGATGCCGGTGACCGGTCCTGCCGCGGCTCCGGCGCCGCACGGCTGTCCATCGCGGGCGGACGCGGGGTGCGATCGTTGACATAGATCGCGGCTGCTACGGCGAGCCCCACGGCCAGGCCGAACAGCATCCAGACCCAGCCGGGCAGAGCCTGTTGGCGACTGCGGCTGCGACGCTTCCGTTTGCGTGTGGTCTTTCTGCGGCGGGTGGCCATGCGATCAGCGGTGCGACCTACATTGATGCCGGCGCCGACACACCAATCATGTCGAGCCCGTTCCGCAATACCTGGCGCGTGGCGAGAACCAGCAACAGGCGGGCGTCGCGCAGTTCATCGTCATCGACAATGAACCGGTGCGCGTTGTAATACGTATGCAGGGCCTGCGCCAGTTCCCGCAGGTAATGCACCACATGTTGCGGTGCCCGTTGTCGTGCGGCCAGTGCCAGAATCTCCGGGTATCGGCACAGGATTTGCCGCAACTCGACTTCATGCGTCTCAGACAGCCGATCGAGATTGTTGCTGCCGCGCTCCTGTGCCCATTGCAAGCCGCGTTCCTCGAGTTCCCTCAACACGCTGCAAATCCGCGCATGCGCGTACTGGATGTAGTAGACAGGATTTTCGTTCGAGCGCGACTTGGCCAGCTCCAGGTCGAAATCGAGGTGCTGGTCATTGGAGCGTGAGACGAAAAACAGGCGCGCCGCATCGTCGCCGACCTCGTCGCGGAGCTTTCGCAGGGTTTCGAATTCTCCGGAGCGCGTCGACATCTGCACTTTGTCCTTGCCGCGATAGAGCACCACAAACTGCACCAGGTCGACTTCGAGGCAGTCCGGCGACTCGCCGACAGCCTGCAGTCCGGCACGCACGCGCGCAACATAGCCGTGATGATCCGCGCCGAGGATGTCTACGAGCGTGCCGAAGCCGCGCTCGCGTTTCTGCAGGTGATAGGCAATGTCGGACGCGAAATACGTCGTGCGGCCGTTTTCGCGGATCACCACGCGATCCTTTTCGTCGCCGAATTCCGTGGCGCGGAACCAGATTGCGCCGTCTTTGGAATACGTGTGGCCATTGGTTTGAACGCGATCGAGTGCACGGTCGATGGCACCGGAATCCATCAGGCTTCGTTCCGAAAACCATTCGTCGAAGACCACGCCGAACTCGGCCAGGTCATCCTTAATGTCAGCGAGAATCGCATCGGCGGCAATCCGCAACAGGCGATCGAACCCCTCGTCACCGAGCCGTTCACGCGCGCGTGCAATCAATGCATCGAGGTAGACATCGGCGCCGGCAGGGTTGTCCGGCGGCAGGTCGTCGAGCAGGTTACCGCCATCGGGAAGCAGATCCCGTGCCCCGTCCGCGAGTGCCTGCGAGGCGATCTCACGCACGTAGTCGCCCTGGTAGCCGCCCACGGGAAAATCCAGCGGCGTGTCGTTTAGCTCGTACATGCGCAGCCACAGGCTGACGGCCAGGATGTCCATCTGGCGTCCGGCATCATTGACGTAGTACTCGCGGTGCACGTCGTAACCGGCTGCGCTGAGCAGGTTCGCAACGCTGGCGCCATAGGCGGCATGACGACCGTGCCCCACATGCAGCGGACCCGTCGGGTTCGCCGATACGAATTCGACAATCAGACGATGGCCTGCGCCGCTACCGCCATGACCGTAGGTCTTGCCCGCCTGGAGAATCGCGCGCAGCTCGCTGTTGTAGGCGGTGTCGGCCAGCCGGAAATTGATGAATCCCGGGCCCGCAATTTCGACCCCGGCCAGCAGTTCTGAGGAGCCGAGCTGATCAATGATGTCGTTGGCAATGTCGCGCGGTTTCCGGCGCAGGGGTCGCGCCAGCTGCATCGCGATATTGCTGGCGTAGTCACCATGCTTTGCATCGCGCGCACGTTCGAGTTCCGGCCGGAGCGATTGCAGTTCCGGATGGTCGGCCACATCCGGCAGGCTCGCGACGGCATCCGCGAGGAGTTTCTCGATCTGCTGTTTCACGGCGAGGATCCGGGAAAACGGCGCATTGTAGAGCCAATCCGCCCGTACCGCATGATGTCACGGACGCCTAGAACAGTTCGACCGGATCGACATCCAGCGACCAGCGCGCGCGGCGGGCTTCCCTGAGCTCGTCCAGGCCGGGCCGCCACGCTTGCAGGAAGCTTTGCAGCCGCGCGCGGCTGTCCGCGCGAATCAGTAGCTGGCCACGGTAACGTCCCTGGCGCCGTTCCATGGGCGCCGGTGCCGGACCCAACAGGCTGACCTGGTCCAGCCGGACATCATCAGCGAGGGCACGGGCGGCCTCGAGAAAGCCGAAGGCATGTTGCCGCTGGCTGGCCTCGGCCCGCAGTAACGCGAGGTAGCCGAACGGGGGCCAGCCTGCCTGGCGCCGCTCCGCCATCGCCTGCGTTGCAAAAGCGCGGTAATCAGACGCGACCAGCAATCGCAGCAGCGGGTGTTCCGGGTAAAGCGTCTGGATACAGACCTCGCCCGGCCGGCTGGCGCGGCCGGCGCGTCCCGAGACTTGCACGAACAGCTGCGCGAATCTTTCCCCGGCACGAAAATCCGTGCCGAACAGCCCCTGGTCCGCGTCGACGATGCCGACCAGCGTGACGTCCGGAAAGTCGTGCCCCTTCGTCAGCATCTGGGTGCCCAGCAGGATGCGCGCTTCGCCACTGCGAACAGCCGCGATCGCCCGCTCAAACGCGCCGCGCCGGCGCGTCGTGTCGCGGTCGATGCGAACCAGCGGGTCATCCGGGAAGGCCTCACGCAGGGCCGTTTCAATGCGCTCGGTTCCCTGTCCGACCGGCAGCATTGGTTCGCCACAGTCGGGGCAGGCTTCCGGTGCAGTGCGCTGCTGGCCACAGTGATGACAAATGACCTGCGAGCGTTGCCGGTGATACACCATGCGCGCATCGCAGCGTGCGCATTCCGCGATGGCGCCGCAGGCGGTACACATCAGCACGGGCGAGAAACCGCGGCGGTTCAGATAAACCAGGACCTGGCCGTTGGCATCCAGGTGCTGCCGGATCCTTGCCAGCAGCGGTTCACTCAATCCGTCGCGCGCCGGATGCCGGCGCAGATCGATGAGATGCACGCTCGGGTGAGTCGCGGTGCCGGGTCGCTCTGGTAGTTCCAGGAGTTCGTATCGACCTGACTGTGCATTCTCCAGCGTTTCGAATGCCGGCGTTGCAGATCCGAGCACGACCGGAATCCGCAGCTGGCGCGCGCGCCACACTGCCAGGTCCCTGGCGGAGTAACGGAAGCCCTCCTGCTGCTTCAGTGACGCGTCGTGCTCTTCATCTACGATGATCAGCCCGGGCTTGGGTAGCGGCGTAAAAATTGCCGAACGTGTGCCGATGATCACTTTGGCCTGTCCGGTTGCGGCGGCGGTCCAGGCCAGCAGTCTTTCGCTGTCGTTCAGGCCGGAATGCAGGACCGCAACCCGGATACCCAGGCGGGACTGAAACCGCTCCAGCAATTGCGGTGTCAGCCCGATTTCCGGGACCAGCACCAGGCTTTGCCGATCCGCCTGCAGCTGCTTTTCAATGCAGGTCAGGTAGACCTCCGTCTTACCACTGCCGGTGACTCCAGCCAGCAAAAAAGCGGCGAACGCTCTCGCGGTATTAATCGCGGCGGCCGCCCGCACCTGCGCCGGGTTCAACGGAGGGCCGGGTTGTCCCGCCGGGATCGGCGTTGACGGCCACAGCTCGCCACGACTGCGCTCCACGAGGCCTTTGTCGCAAAGGGCATCGACGGCGCTGCGCCAGCCCGCGGAGTGGGTCGCCAGAGTGGCAGCGTCGAGTCCGTCCGGCGACGACAACAGTGCTGCCAGCACTCGGCGCTGCAAACTGGCGCGCTTGTCGAGGCGTTCCACATCATCGGCGCTACAGTTAGTGGTTGGTTGCCAACGTTCGTGCCCGGTTGCAGGTCCGCGGCCACGACGTAAAGCTGCTGGCAGTGCGGCTGCGTAGACTTCGCCGGGCGGATACTGGTAGTAGCCCGACGCCCAATCCAGCAGTCGCCGTAACTCGGGATCGAGGAGTGGCTGTTCGTCCAGAACCGACTTACTGCGACGCAGGCTTTCGACTGGCACCGAGGGCGTTACTGTCAGCTCGGTGATGATGCCGATGCGCTCGCTACGACCAAACGGCACACGTACGCGTTGTCCCGGCGACGGCTCGGGCCCGTCGTCCGGTGGCAGGTAGTCGAACAGGCGCATCAACGGCGTGGGCAGCGCAACCCGCAGAATGGTTTCAGGCACGATCAAGTCCCCGATCCGGGCAAGTTCCGCTGGCGCAGGGTTTTTCCACAGGATTTGTGGATAACTCTGTGGATAGCGTGGGGCAAATCGGCCGCAAGCCGCATACCAATGCGTTATGTAACAATTTGATCAATTCTTGACCGATAAGAAAAAATTTATATAAAACAAGTAGCTATATTCTATTCGTCGGCCGACGTTGCGAAACAGCGTCTAAGGCCTCGCCCTATCGAACGGTGATGTGAATAACAGTCGCCGAAACCCCCCGTCGCGCGGTCAACCGGATCCCGTTGGCAACGTTATATTGCCCGAATGAACGCTGGTTTTGGCCCGGCGCATGGATGCGTGTCGGTCGAGAGTAACCAGGCGTTCGCCAGGTCAAGGGGTATGCTATGAACGGTCAGGCTCTGTCCCTGATGGAGAACGGCGCGAGTGCGGCAGCCGAGCGGGAGAAGCTGAATCTGGACCAGCGACAGGCCATGGACCGCTTCCTGGCGGGCGTCGAAAAGCGCGCGTTTCGCATCGCCCAGATTGCGGTAGGCGACGGCGATGACGCTCTCGATATCGTCCAGGATGCGATGATCAGCCTGGCCCGCAAATACGGCGAACGCCCGACCGACGAATGGGCGCCGTTGTTCTACCGAATCCTGCAAAATCGGATTCGCGATCACCAACGGCGTCAAACAGTTCGTCGCAAAGTATTCGGCTGGCTGGACAACCGCCGCGATGATGATGACATGCCGGACCCGGTGGCTCGCGCGGCGGACGGCTTACAGGCGCAGCCGGAACATCGCGTTGCAATCGACGGCGCGATGTCGGAGCTGGAGGCAGCCATCCAGGCGCTTCCCGCTCGACAGCAACAGGCATTCCTGTTGCGAACCGTGGAGGGCCTCGATGTCGCGGCGACGGCGGCGGCGATGGGTTGCTCCAGCGGCAGTGTGAAGACGCATTACTCGCGTGCGGTACACCGGTTGCGCGAGAGTCTCGGAGAACATTGGACATGAACAGCACACAACAGGAACAACATTCGGATTTCGAGCGGCGGGCCGCTGGGCTGTTGCGTGACAGTGTAGAAGACCTGGATGCAGCAACGCGGTCGAAACTGAATCGCGCACGGCAGGCAGCGCTCGACGAGTTGTCGTCGGCAAGACGTCTGACGCCGTTGTGGGGCGTGTTAACTGCAGCGGCGGTTGGCGCGATAGCGATCAGCCTGTGGCGCGCGGCGCCGGATCCGACTGCGCCGGGCGAAATACCCACCGCAACGACCACGCCGGAGCTCGAAGTGATTTTCGCCGAGGAAAACCTCGACATGCTCGAAGACCTGGAATTCTATGTCTGGCTCGCTGCGGAGAGCATGGACATGGAGGCCGCGGGTTGACCCGTTGGTTCAGTATGCTGGCTGCGTGGATGGCTGTGGCCCCCGCGCTGGCAGCGGACGATGCCGCGTCGACGGACGAGCTATCCGAGGCGGAGTTCGACCAGGAATTTCTGGAGTTTCTGTCGCTCGAAGCCGAGGATGGCTGGACAGAGTTTTTTGACGACATGCCGCCGGACGGAGCCGGCGATATATTGGTGCCGCGCATGGCGGAGAAAGCTGATGATGCACAGGACTAGACGGCTGATCGTGCTGCTCGGCCTGTGCGTCATAGTGCCGGGCCTGGGTTGGGCGGACGAGGGCCTGAGCTGGGATTCACTGAGCGCCGAGCAGCAGCGCATGCTGGGCGGCGCGCAGGAGCGCTGGGCCGAGTTGTCGCCCGCGCAACAGCAGCGACTCGCTGCGGGCGCCGAGCGGTGGTTGAAGATGCCGCCGCAGCAGCGCGCTCAGGCGCGCAACCGCTTCAAGCGCTGGCAGAACCTGACGCCCGAGCAGCAGGCTCGCGTGCGGCAGCAGTTTCAGCGTTACCAGAACCTGACGCCCGAGCAGCAGGCTCGCGTTCGACAGCAGTTTCAGCGATTCCGCCAGCTACCGCCGGATCAGCGGCAGCAGATGCGAAAGCGGTGGCAGAGCCTCACGCCGGATCAGCGTGAAGCATTTCGGCAACGCTGGCAGAACCTGACCCCCGAGCAGCGCGAGCGCATGCGCCAGGAGGCCCAGCGTCGCCAGAAACAGGGGCAACAGGGCGGTAACGGCGGTCAGCCGTAATTATCCACAGGGGGTCGAACCGAGGTTTTTGATCAGATCCGGTTCAGAAACCTCGGTTCGACCCCCTGTTTATAATTCCTTGACGGATTGAATCAGCGCCGACGCCATGGCCTGCCCGTCGCCGTACAACATGCGGGTGTTGTCGAGGAAGAACAGCGCGTTTTCGATGCCCGAGAAACCGGCACCCTGCCCGCGCTTGACGACGATGCAATTCCGCGCCTTGTCGGCGTTCAGGATCGGCATGCCGAAAATCGGGCTGGACGGATCACTGCGCGCAACCGGATTCACCACGTCGTTTGCGCCGATGACCAGGGCGACATCTGTAGTATCGAACTCCGCGTTGATTTCGTCTTCGTCGTAAATGATGTCGTACGGCACGCCGGCTTCGGCCAGCAGCACGTTCATGTGACCCGGCATACGGCCGGCGACCGGGTGGATCGCAAACTTCACCGTCACGCCGCGATCCTGCAATAGCTGACAGAATTCCCAGATCTTGTGCTGCGCCTGTGCCACGGCCATGCCGTAGCCCGGCACGATCAGGACCTTCTCGGCGAACGCCATCATGATTGCGGCGTCGTTGGCTTCGATCGCCTTCATCGACCCGGTTACTTCACCGGTTGCACCCGCGGTGTCACCAAAGCCGCTGAACAGCACGTTCGCCAGTGACCGGTTCATGGCCTTGGCCATCAGCTGCGTCAGCAGGGTACCGGCGGATCCGACCACGGTACCGGCGATGATCATGGCCGCGTTGTCGATCACGAAACCGTCGAAGGCCACGGCCAGGCCGGTCAGTGCATTGTAGAGACTGATCACCACCGGCATGTCGGCGCCGCCAATCGGCAGAGTCATGGTGACGCCGAGCACCAGCGCCAGGCCGAACATCAACGCGACGCCGTTGGCGTTGCCGGCGCCCGCCGCAATCATCGTCACGCCGATGGCGGTGGCGGCGGCGAGGAACACGAGGTTGAGAATGTTCTGGCCGCGGAAGCGGAAATCCTTCCGGATCAGGCCTTGGAGCTTGCCGAAGGCGATGATGCTGCCGGAGAACGACACGGAACCGATCAGGCCGCCGAGCACTGCGAGGGTCGTCACCACCGGACCCAGTTCGCGTCCCCCCAGCAACTCCACCGCTGAAATGGCCGCGGCCGAGCCGCCTCCCATACCGTTGTAAAGCGCGATCATCTGCGGCATGTCGGTCATCGCGACACGCTTGCCGGTCCACCACGCCAGCACGCCGCCAATGAAAATCGCCGCCGTCATCAGCACGAAGTTGTGCATATCCGGATACAGGAAGGTGATCGCGGTTGCGACCACCATGCCCAGCCCGGCCCACTTGATGCCGCCGGCTGCCGTCACCGGGGAACTCATCTTCTTGAGGCCCATGATGAACAGGAACGCAGCGACGTAGTAACTGACCTCGATCAGCAGGCTGGCGGAGAGCATGCCGCTCATTACTTCTTCTCCCCGCTGCTCTTGAACATTTCGAGCATGCGCTCGGTGACGACATAGCCACCCACGGCGTTACCCGCGCCGAGCAACACCCCGATGAAGCCAATGATGTAACCGGCCGGCGTTTCCGCGTGACCCAGCGCAACCATTGCCCCGACCAGCACGATGCCGTGCACGAAGTTGGAACCGGACATCAGCGGCGTGTGCAGAATCGCGGGTACTTTTGCGATGACCTCGTAGCCGGTAAATGCCGCGAGCATGAAAATGTACAGCGCGGCAAAACCCGTGAGTGAAAACGTACTTGCATCCATCAGTCTGTTCCCGAAATAGCCTGGCGTGTCGGCTCGTGGCAGATCTGGCCGTCACGCGTGAGGACAGCACCGGCGAACACCTCATCGTCCCAGTCGATCTTGAGTTCGCCGTCAACCACTGCCGGCTGTAGCAAATTGAATAAATTCCGCGAATACATTTCGCTTGCATGGCGGGCAACGGTCGCGGCCAGGCTGATCGGGCCAATGATCGTCACGCCGCCGTAGTGGACCGTCTCACCGGCTTCCGTCAATTCGCAGTTGCCGCCACTTTCAGCGGCGAGGTCCACGATGACGGCGCCCGGGTGCATACGTTCCACGATCGCCTTGCTGATAATGCGCGGCGCGGGCCGGCCGGGGACCGCCGCGGTGGTAACCACCAGGTCGGCCTTGACGATATGCGACTCCAGCACTTCCTGTTGCTGGCGGCGCTCTTCCTCCGTTAGTTCACGCGCATAACCACCTTCGCCCTCTGCCGTGACGCCCGTGTCGATAAATTTTGCGCCCAGGGATTCCACCTGTTCCTTCGTGGCACTGCGAACATCGAATCCCTCGATGACCGCGCCGAGACGTCGGGCCGTTGCAATTGCCTGCAGCCCGGCAACGCCGGCGCCGATGACCAGGGCCTGTGCCGGCCTGATCGTGCCGGCCGCGGTTGTCAGCATCGGCATGAACTTGTCGAGGGCCGCGGCCCCGATCAGCACGGCCTTGTACCCGGCAACCGCTGCCTGGGATGACAACGCATCCATGGATTGCGCGCGCGAAATTCGCGGCACCAGTTCCATCGCGAAGCTGGTCACGTTCCTGTCACACAAGGTCCGGATCATGTCGGCCTGTTGATGAGGCTGCATGAATCCAATCACTGTGGCGCCAGACTTCAGACCCGCGACCTCTGCGGCGGTCGGCGGCTGGACCTTCAGCAGGACGTCGGCCGCGGCCAGCACGCTGTCGGCATCGGCCGCCAGTTCGGCCCCGTCGAAAGCCTCGTCCGGGACCCGCGCCGCCAGACCCGCGCCTTGCTGCACCATGACGTGCGCACCCGCCGCGGTCAGCTTGCGCAGTACCTCGGGTACGAGCGCCACGCGCGTTTCTCCGGGCGTGGTTTCGGTTACCACGCCGATGGTCAGTGCCATGGAAAACTCCCGGTCTCGCTGGATTATCTTGGTGGCCGCTGGCCGGACATGAGGGCCCGGCGCTGGACGACGGCGAATCATGACATAAATAGAGTCAGAGTTGCTGTCAGAAGCGGCAGGGCTGATGATCTAATAGACTTTCGCTTAGCGTGACCGGCTAGCTTGTTGATTTATTCGTCGTAGTTTGGAATATATCCGCAACGACCCAGTTGAAAACCATGCTGACTGAAGCTCGAAACCTTGATCTGTCCCAGCAGGTGCTGCGCACCGACGTCGCCGGCATGCCGCTGGAATGGATCGATTACCGTGATGCCGTGCGGCTTTACCACACGGAGCAGGTCGCCTATACCTGCGGCACGCCGCTGTTTCAGATATTTGGCGGCACGAATGCGCGCTCCGGCCTGCGTAGTTCCGTCGAGGTCAACTCTATTGTCGCGACGATCGGCCGGACCCACGGCATCGCGGAACTGCGCGATCGCTACGTGCCACCCCTGAACAACAAGACACTGTTCCGCCGGGACGGCGACCTGTGCATGTACTGCGGGCACCGCTTCCTGGTGCGTGACCTGACCCGCGATCACATCAGGCCACTGAGCCAGGGTGGCGGGGACGTCTGGCAAAACGTCGTGACAGCCTGTCGGCGCTGCAACAACCACAAGGGCGGGCGCACGCCGGAGCAGGCGGGCATGGAGCTGATCGCCGTGCCGTTCACGCCGACCTATGCGGAGTACATTTACCTGAAGGGTCGGCGCGTACTGGCCGACCAGATGGAATTCCTGCTGGCGCATATTCCGCGCTCCAGCCCGCTGCGCGAACGTCTCAGTATCAGCCTGGCTCGCAGTTAGGGGTCGAATCACGGTTTCGCCAGCGGGGCGAAGTCCCTCGCGAGTGTCATTTGCAGAGACGGCGGCTAGACCCCTGTTTGGTATTCTGCCGGTCATGACGGTTGAGCCCGACGACCATGCGTTGATGCTGCGCTTCCGGGCCGGTGACACGGTCGCGTTTCAGCGATTGTATGAGCGGCACAAAGCTGCGCTCTATCACCACTTGCTGGGCCGCAGCAGCGAACCCGGCGTGGCCGGCGACGTCTTCGAGGATTGCTGGCTGCGCGTCATTGCGGTCCGGCTCAGCTACGAGCCGACCGCGCCTTTCGCTGAATACCTGTTCGCCGTTGCAAACGACCGGGTCGCGGGTCTGCCACGCGCGAGCCGCCGGGACAGTGCTGAAAACGGTAATGCAACGTCTACGCCGGTCGAACAGGTACCCGGGCAAGTCGACGCGCGGATCCTCGCGGCGGCCCGGGAGAGGTCAAAGATTCTGCCGCCGCAGCGGGCCTCGCGGCGCTGGCTCATTGCCGTCGCCGTGGCTGCGACATTGCTGCTGGTCGTGGCCGTCATTCTGCGCGTCGCGATTCGACCGAGTGGCCCGCTCTTGCCGGAGCAATCGCCATTGCCGGATACAGTGGGTGAACCGGGAATGCCGGCGGACACGCCTGCTGCAGTGCCGCTGCGCGAATTACGGCCGTCGGCAGCACCGAGCACGACCGTCGCGGACGACCCGCCCGAGACACCGGGTTCGGTTGCTCCCGCGCCGCGGGAAATCCTGCCAGCACCGCGCCCGGATGCCGGGGGGCTGGTGGATATTGGCAGGCCGGTGCTGGAACAGCCGCCGATTCTCGATAGCGCGGAAAAAGGCGATACTGACGCCGGGACCAACACGCGCGAGCCATAGAGTCGTGAAAACCTACCTCATCGACGCCAGCATTTACGTGTTCCGCGCGTGGTTCACGATTCCGGACGATATGACCGACCCCGAAGAGAACCCGGTCAATGCGGTTTATGGCTTTACCCGGTTTCTCGGCGATTTCCTGGAGCGCGAAAAACCACACTACGTGGCCGCGGCGTTCGATGTCAGCCTGACTACATCATTTCGCAACGAAATCTATCCCGACTACAAGGCGAACCGCGAACCAGCGCCGCCGGAACTGAAGCGCCAGTTTGCGCTCTGTCGCGAAATAACCCGCGCACTCGGCGTGCGGGAGTGTTCTGACACCGCGTACGAGGCAGATGACCTGATCGGCACGCTTGCGGTTGGCATGCGAAACGCCGGCCATACCGTCACGATTGTCAGTCGCGACAAGGACCTGTTGCAGCTGCTGGAGGAAGGTGACACGTTCTGGGATTACACGGGCAAAAAGAAGATCGCCCATCACGAGGTGAGCGATAGCTTCGGTGTCAGGGCCGAACAAATGCCGGACTTTCTCGGGCTGGCCGGTGACAGCGTCGACAACATCCCCGGTGTGCCCGGCGTAGGCGCGAAGACCGCGGCCGGGCTGCTGGCTCATTTCGACTCCATGGACGATCTTTTCGCGCGGCTGGATGAAGTTGCCAACGTGCCGTTGCGGGGGGCGACCAAGCTGGCAGGCCGACTGGCCGAGCACCGTGACCAGGCAGAACTGTCCCGGGAACTGGCGCGCATTCGATGCGACGCACCGCTGGCTGCGGACGAAGCCACCCTGCAACGCCAGTCCCCCCTGCTGGACGACCTGTTCGACCTCTACGACGAGACAGGGTTCGGGCCGTCTTTACGCAAGCAGGCGGAACGCATCGCGGACAACTTTGGATGATCAACGCCGCGGTTGCCGCCGCCCTTGAAGCACATACCGGTCCGATTGATTCCTCCGCGTCGGCTGGTGGCGGCTGTATCAACGACAGTCTGCGGGTGACGGGGCGCGACGGGCGCCGCTGGTTCCTGAAGTTGAACGAGGCGTCGCAGGCGGACATGTTTGCCGCCGAAGCCGCGGGCCTGGAGGAGCTGGCGGCGGCCCGGGCGGTGCGCGTGCCGGGTCCGGTTGCCCAGGGCATCGCGGACCACCAGGCGTATCTGCTGATGGAACACCTCGAGTTGTCGCGCGCCGGCGGCAGCAGCGCCGCGGAACTGGGACGGCAACTGGCCCGGCAACATCGCGTTACGCGCGAGCAATTCGGCTGGCACCGCGACAATACGATTGGCAGCACGCCGCAGCCGAATGAGCAATGCGATGACTGGCTGAGCTTCTGGCGCGACCGGCGGCTCGGTTTCCAGCTGCAACTGGCCGTGCGCAATGGCTATGGGCGCATCGTCGACGATCTCGGTACCCAGCTGCTGGACGCGTTGCCACGTCTGTTCGGGGATCACGAGCCGGAAGCTTCGTTGCTGCACGGTGACCTGTGGGGCGGCAACTGGGGCGCGATGCCGGACGGCCAGCCGGTAATCTTCGATCCGGCCGTGTATTTCGGCGACCGCGAGGCCGACTTGGCGATGACGCGCTTGTTTGGTGGATTTCCGTCGCAGTTTTATACTGCGTACGAACAAGAGTGGCCATTACCACCCGGCGCCGACATACGCGTCGACCTTTACAACCTCTACCACATACTCAATCACCTGAACCTGTTTGGCGGGGGCTATGCGACACAGGCTCAGGGGATGCTGAAGCGCCTGCTGGCAATCTAGGAAAATCGAAATGACCGACAAAAGTATCGAATCGATCCTCACAGAACAGCGCCAGTTCCCGCCTGGCGAGGACTTCGCCAAGGCGGCGCGTTATAAACAGGCCGATCTCGACGCCATGTATGCGAGCGCCGCGCAGGATCACGAGGCATTCTGGGCCGGCCTGGCCCGGGAGCTGCTCGACTGGTCGACGGATTTCACGCAGACGCTCGATGCCTCCGCGGCACCAAATTACCGGTGGTTCACCGATGGTGAGCTGAACGTTTCGGCCAATTGCCTGGATTCAAACCTGGCCGAGCGCGGTGATAAGACGGCAATTGTTTTCGAAGGCGAGGGCGGTGATCGGCGCCGGCTGAGCTACCGGGAGTTGACCGCCGATGTGTGCCGTTTCGCCAATGCGCTGAAGGCGCAGGGTATCGAAGCGGGCGACCGGGTCGTGATCTACATGCCGATGGTCCCGGAGGCCCTGATCGCGATGCAGGCCTGCGCGCGAATCGGTGCGGTGCATTCCGTCGTGTTCGGGGGGTTCTCGGCGAATTCACTGCGTGACCGGGTCATCGATGCGGGCGCGCGTATGGTGATCACTGCCGATGGCGGTCATCGCGGCGGCAAGATCGTTGAATTGAAAGCCGCGACCGACAAGGCGCTGGAGGAAGGTTGCGAGCATGTCGACCGCGTGATCGTGCTGAAACGCGCTGACTGCGGTTGCGCGATGCAGGATGGCCGGGACATCTGGTGGAGTGACGCGATCGCCGGGCAAGCGGATTCCTGCGAACCCGTGCCGTTGAATGCGGAGCATCCCCTGTTCCTGCTGTATACGTCGGGCTCCACCGGCAAGCCGAAAGGCATTCAACAGGCGTCGGCCGGTTACTTGCTCTATGCGAAGCTGACGAACCAGCTGATCTTCGACATTCAAGAAGACGATGTGTTCTGGTGTACCGCTGACGTTGGCTGGATCACCGGCCATACCTATGTCGCCTACGGCCCGCTCGCCGCCGGCGCGACGATCGTGATGTATGAAGGCGCGCCGACTTACCCGGACGGTGGCCGCTTCTGGAGTATCTGCCAGAAACATGGCGTCACCATTTTTTATACGGCACCAACAGCCATCCGCGCCCTGATGAAACTCGGCGACGACATTCCCGCGCAATACGACCTGTCGAAGATTCGCTTGCTCGGCACCGTTGGTGAACCCATCAACCCGGAAGCCTGGATCTGGTACCACGAGGTTATTGGCGGGGAACGCTGTCCGATCGTCGATACCTGGTGGCAAACGGAGACTGGCGGCATCATGATTTCACCGGTCCCCGGTGTCACGGCGACCAAGCCTGGCTCGTGTACGCGTCCCTTGCCGGGTATCGATGCGGATATCGTCGATGAAGAAGGTACGCCGGTCGACGCGCCGGACCAGGGCGGATATCTCGTGATCAAGAAGCCCTGGCCGTCGATGCTGCGCACCATCTGGGGCGACAACGACCGGTACATCGAAACCTACTGGGAGAAATTCCAGAACCGTTACTACGTGGCCGGCGACAGCGCCCGCCGCGATGCCGATGGCTACTTCTGGATCATGGGCCGGATCGACGATGTGCTGAATATCTCGGGCCACCGCCTCGGCACGATGGAGGTCGAGTCTGCCCTGGTGGCGCATCCCCGCGTGGCGGAAGCAGCGGTGGTAGGTCGACCGCACGAGATCAAGGGCGAAGCCCTGTTCGCTTACGTGGTGCCGAAAGGCGATCGTCCGACCGGTGATGACGCCGCAGAACTGGCGAAGGTCCTGCGTAACTGGGTCGGCGAAGAGCTGGGCCCGATTGCGAAACCGGACGACATCCGCTTTGCCGACAACCTGCCGAAGACCCGTTCCGGCAAGATCATGCGGCGCCTGCTGCGGATCATCGCCCGCGGCGACGAAATCACGCAGGATGTCTCCACGCTGGAGAATCCCGCGATCATCGACCAGTTACGGGGTGACGCCTAGACGCGCTGGATCCCGATAACCACGCCGCTCGCGTAGGACGCGACCCACAGAACCCAGATCGGCATCGCGAAGCGATGGAATGAGCTCAGGATGGCGGCGCGCTGTTGCCAAAGCGCCCAGGTGCCGGACATGGCGAGTACGGCCATCAACGCCAGTCCCGAATACCCGCTGATTGTGTGGAAATCCCAGACGATGTTGCCGTCGATGGACAAACCCATCATTTGCGTCGCGAGCACGTCGGCGGCCAGGCCGAGCCACAGCAGCACGACCTGCGCCACGGTCAGCATTTTGATTTTCCAGTTTCGCCAGACGGCGATCGTGTAGAGGATCAACGCCGTGGTGATTGATATCACGGAGACCATGATGATCGGCCTCATTTACGAACTCCTGTTGTAGTTATTTCCGCGCCAGCTCTATATCGCCAAACCAGCTGCGAGTGCTGTCGCCGGAATCATCCGTGTCGGTTGCTATGGAAATCGCGACCACGTCCGGCGGTTCCTCGCCGAACGCGGCACGATAATCGTCCACCAGATTGCGGGTTTCGCTGACCCAGGTATCGACCCCGGCATCGCCGCTGCGGACCACAATCATCTGGACACGGTCTGTGTACGCACTGGGCAGGATTGTGTCTATACGCAGATTCCGGTCCCATACATAGCAGATTGAGGCGCCGGGCAAATCCGCCCCGAAGATCAGTTGCGCCAGGCCGAGCTGGAACCGTTTTCCGACCGGTAATCTACGCTTGTCGTAGTCGAAACTCACATAGACACGGGCCGGGAAATCATCGCCTTTCTTGCGCAGGATATCCGTGCCTGCCAGGTGTTCGCTGATCTTCCATCCCCACTGGAGCACCGGCCATTCGGTCGGACTGAAGCGGGTGTCGAAGACCAGACCGGCCGTGGATTTCTCGGCATCGGCCTGGATCACGACGCGATCGCCATCGGTGACCGCGGTATAGGCCGTCTTCGGACGACCGCGGATGCCCTCGACGTGCCAGCCAGCTGGCAGGGCTCCCGGCTCGGCGGCGGAGAAGGGTTGAATCGGGGGTTCGGCGGCGATTGCGAGCGGCGCGGCCAGGCACAGGCAGACCAGTACGAGCGTTCGCTCAGGGCTCATTCAGGTTCCAGTCGTAGTCGTAACGCAGGCGCCCATCATAAGCCCGCAGCCGCGCCGCGAGTTCGGGCTCGGCGTAGCTGGCCAGGTGTTCGAGCAGCTCCTGCTCGTTCGCCCCGAAATCCACCTGATACCAGTCGTAGATGCTGGACACCTGCAAACGGTCGCGATCGTCGAACATGGCACCCCGCGGGTGATTCACGTAGGCGCGCGCGGCAGCAGTCATCTGGCTGTCGGCCTGATCGGCGGTATAGGCCTGGGCCAGCAGGTTGGGGCAGCCGATACTCGCGCAGTTCACGCTGTAATGAATGCGTGGGTCCTGCCAGATCGGACGCAGGATGCGATGCTCGACATCGTTCAGAGACAGGTCTTGGTCGGCGATCACCAGGATTTCGCGGTTCCACGGACCAAGACCCAGCAGGCCGCCGTAAATCTTGCGAATGGATTTCACGGGATAGTGCTCGAGGATCACTTCGACCGTGGCAGCGTTGTACAGATTGATCCAGTAAGCGAGTTGTTCATCGCGATTCAGCTCGCGCGGATCGATACTCGTCAGCGCTTGCAGGTAGGCCTGGAGCTCGCTCCGGTCTGCGTCACTGACATCGGCGTAGGCAACGCGGTTGATGCCCGATTCATGGTTGCTGTCCAAATACTTGTCCAGAAATGCCTGCCACGGTGCGTGATCGACTGCGACTGTGCTGTTCGCGTCATGCGCGTCCCAGATTTCCCACAGGTCGGACTTCGGGATGAAAGGATTGGCGTTTGCGGTGCCCGCGAGAATTACGGACAGGACTAGAGTCGATGCTCTGGCGATCATGTGCGAAAGCTCCGTATCAGCGGATGGCAGCGAAGAACGCGCGGCCGCGAATTGGCAGGCGTAGTTCATAGCAGCCAAGTATCAGCAGGCACCGCAGCAGACTCCGCCACGGGCCCATTTGTTCGAATTTGCGGGAGTCGGTAAGAACCGTCATGTCGAGAATTCGCGGCTGTGCATGCTCGCGCAGTTTCTCGGACAACAGAATATCTTCGAGGACCGGTTCTTCGGGGAATCCGTCCAGTTCTTCAAATACAGAGCGACGGACCACCATAGCCTGGTCCCCGTAGAAAACGTGTGTCAGACGGCAGCGCAGGTTGTGCAGCCAGGAAACGAACCGCAGCGGCAACTGCGGACCGGAAAACTGGTGCCGGAATCCGCCGGACGTAAATTCCGGATCAGCTTCCAACTCGTTCAGGTGCCGAATCGCGCCTGGTGGCAACTGGGTATCAGCATGTAGAAACAGCAGCAGTTCACCGTGCGCAACGCGGGCGCCGGCGTTCATCTGCACGGCGCGACCCGGCCCGGTTCGAATAACCTGCAACCCGGCGGTCTCACGTGCTCTCTGCAGAGTTGCATCCGTGCTGCCACCATCGACCAGGATGATTTCGTAGTCGCCACCCTGGCCGACGACCGAGCGCAGTGTCGCTGGCAGCGCGCGCGCCTCGTTCAAAGCAGGGATGACGATGGATATCATTGCAACTGTTTTACTGCGATTGTTGTCGTGTGCCTAGCTCTCCGACCGCGGCCGGGCCGCCGGGTTCCCCGAAAGCGGCTGTCAGTCGAGAAAAACCAATAGCTGCGTGCCTTCCGGCGCAGTCAATATCAGCCCGTCAGCGTCCTGTTTCGGCTCGATGCCACCGCGCTCCAATCCAGCAAGCAGTGCGTCGCGGTCCGCGCCGCGGAAGTGCAAGACCGGCATCGCGCCCCGCGCACGGCGATCGAATTCCAGCACCAGTCCCGGAGCCAGCAACCGCAACAGATCCTCGTCGCCGGTTTCGTCCAGAGCGAAGCCGTAACTTTCCCAGAACTGGCTCGTTTCTTCGGGCCGGCGGCTGGCCACGCGAATGCCAACGGCGTGACCAATTACGGGAACGTCGACATCGTTGCCTGTCACCGTTGAGAACGTCGGCGCCTCGAGCAGCATCACAAAGTTCTCATCCGGATCACAAAAGCCGGCTTCGTTGAATTCCTCGATACCGAGCCGGCGCACGAGCATCTCGACACCGGCGGCCTCCAGCTCGCGCACGCGTGCCGCGACATCGGACTGCACGAAACTCAACGCTGGCTGTTCCAGCAAACTACCGTGCAAACCGATGGCGATGTGGCCATCAGTGACAACTGCATAAAAGTAAGTGCGAACGTCACCGGTCGGCAGCTCCGTGAATCCGAGGTCACGATAGAAACCGAGTGACGCCTGGATGTCCAGCGTCGGAACGCTGAGCTCAAGGAATTTGCCGAAGCGGTTCATGCGACTGCTATTGCCAACAGCTCGTCAGGCTTACAAGTCACGTTAAGCGCCATAACTTAGTTTAGACTATCGATGTTGCCATGGGTGTCGATAGCAAAAGAAATGGGAAAGAGGATCGCGTGGTTATTGCTTGCTTCGTGGACGATCGGAGTCTTGGCTGAGGAAAGCGATATACGGCAGTCAACCATGCAGTCCTTCGCATCGGGCGATGTGTTCGTTGGCGCCACCTTGTTGAACAACCCAGACGATGATCACGCGGGCATCGGCAGGATCATTCAATACGATGCAGAGCTGAACGAGAAGGGCGTGCTCTGGGTCGAAGGCACGACGCACCTCGTCTACGGTCTCAGCTTCGCGCCGGACGGGGTGTTGTGGGCGTCGGATCCGTGGAGCTGGGTCAGCATTCGCGTGAGTCCAGACGGCGAACAATTACCGAATCGCCAGTTCGCGCAACGCGCGTTTTCGACCGTCCATTTCACCGCTGATGGCGATCTCTGGTTCACCGAGTCTTTGGGCGGTGACAATCAGCCGCTCCCGTTGACGACCCGTCACCCGGTGTTGCCAGGCCATGAAACGCGACTGGGTGACGGCGGCCTTTATCGTTATTCACCCGACGGTGAGCTGCTGCAGAGCTACTTCCCCGAGTACCACGGGGGTATGAGCGGCAGCATGGCAATCACGCATTCCGTGATGTCGGCGGACCAGCGCGTGCTGATCTATGTCTCCGAAACTGGTCCGCGGCTGATGCGCTTCGACCTGGAAGCGGGCCGCCAACTGCCTGACCTGCAGAATTTCGAGGGTCAGCCCGGGCAGATGTTTTTCGACCTGGCGCGCGCGCCCGGTGGGCGATTGTTGATCACCCGCGGGGATCGAGTCGAAATCCTCGATGAAGCGGGTCGGGAACTCGGGCTCGTGCCGCTGGAGGGCTTCGGCTGGTCGGTTATCAGCGACAGTCCGGACGGTCGGCTGACCTATGTGGCAAACTGGTTCAGCGGCGAGGTAGTCCGGCTGGACCTGGAAACCGGTGCGGTCACTGCCCGCACGACTATCGCGCCAAAATGCATCGCGGGGGTGGCGCGATTTCCGGGAAGCTAGAGATGAAGTCAGAAATAGTCGGTCAAACTGTGTCGTTAAGTGGCTTTGTGGCACATCGACACGTCCGACGTTTCCGCGATCTGCCGATTTGCTTGCGAACCAGTGAGCGCGCGGGGCCGGTTGTTGACGCAATTTTCGACTATGCGTGGGAGCCGGTGCAGACAGGGCAGGCCGATGCATCCCTGGAGGCAAGTCGCCGGTTGGACGAATTCCTGCTTCCCGGGCGCGGCGATTGGCGGGTGATGGGCTGGTTATGCGACAACCAGGTGCCAGAAGCCTGGCAGAGTTCCGCTGGCTTGCGGCAATTCATGATCCACTGCTTGCGGTTCGATTGATCGAACAGAAGTTTCTTGTTTCGTCACGAAACTGTCACAGGCCTCTCCTAGGATGATTCTCGAGGATTGAGAACGTGCTGCGGCTCCGATCCCCCGAAAGAGACGACACCCCACCTTTCCGAAGTCGCAATAACGAACAGTCCTTATACTGAAATGCCGCGCCGGCCAAACCCGGCCAACAGGAGTCCCGGCGACGGTGGCCCCCCTTAACCAGGGGGGCTTTTTTTGGGTTAGAGAAAACCGGTCAGGTACAAGGCCAGACCGGGCGCCGCAATCAGCAGGGCCACCAGCAACGCATCGCAGGCCAGGTACGGCAATGCGGCGAACGCCACCTGTGGCAGCGTCGTGCCCTTGGGCGCGACGCCGAGCATCAGAAACAGCAGCAAGCCGAATGGCGGCGTGGTCAGGCTCATCTCGAGTGCGAGTAGCACCACCACGCCGAACCAGACCGGATCGAATCCCAGCGCCGCGGCCAGCGGAAAAAACACCGGGATGGTCAGCAGCAGGATCGAGATCTGATCCATGAACATGCCGAGCAACAGCAGCACGCCGAACATCAGCAACAGCTTGGCGACCGGTCCGGCGTCCAGGTCCACGGCCCAATCCACCACGGCGCCGCTGGTGCCGGCGAACGCGAGCAATTGGCTGAACACGGACGACGCGATAATCAGCAGGAACACGGTGCCGGTGACGCTGACTGTGCTCAGCAGCGCTTTACGGCAGGCTTCGAAGCTCAGGCATCGGCGCGCGGCGGCGAGACCGGCCACCGACAGCGCGCCAAACGCGGCGGCTTCAGATGGTGTGGCAATGCCGAGAATAATGAAACCGACCACCGCAAAGATCACGATGCCCAGCGGCAGAATATTCGTCGCTACCAGACGCAGCTTCACGGCGGGCGATACACTCTCCACGTCGTAGGCCGGCGCGGCATTGGGACGCAACCGCGCCTGCAGGTAAATCACCAGGACGTAGAGGACGGCCAGCACCAGACCGGGCAGCAGGCCGGCGATTAACAACGCCGCGATATCCAGGCGCGCGAGACTGCCGAGCAGGACTCCCAACGACGAAGGCGGAATCAGCATCGCCAGTCCGCCGGTGCCGATGATGGGGCCGATCGCCATGTAGCGCGCATACCCGCGACGCTCCATCTCCGGGACCATCAGCGAACCGAGCATGGCGGTGTTCGCCATCGTCGAACCGGTGAGCGTCGAGAACGTTGCCCCGCCTGCAACCGTCAAATAACTGAGGCGTGCGGGCAGTCGCCCGAACAATGCGTCGAGGGCATCGAAGACTCGCAGCGCGAGCCCGCTGTGGAAGAGTAGCGATCCCATCAATACAAACATCGGCACCGCCACCAGCGTGAAATTCGTGATCAGCGCGGTCGAGTTATCAACCATTTGCAACAAACCGGGCAGATTGCCGAGCAGCAGCCACGCGCCAATCAGGTTCGCGCCGAGAAAAGCGAACGCGACCGGGACGCCAATTGCCATGAGAAAGATGACGAGCGCGAAAACCAGGATGCCGACTTCGAACTCGCTCATCATTCGGCCACTACAACGCGTCGCCTCTTTCCGCCGCGGTGGCGCCCGCCGGCTCGCCGCGCCAGAGCAGCCGGGCAAACTCGCTCGCCATCAGGCTGAACCCGATGACCAGTGGCGCAAAGAGCATCCAGCGGGGCGTATCCATCGACCGGACGTCGATCTCACCCAGCCGGATAGCCTCGAACATCAGCAGCGCGGCGAGAATGGCCAGGCCGACGCAGACGAGCGCACAGAACCCGAGAATGGCGCGGTCCATCCAGCGCCTGACGACCGGCGGATAACGCTGGTAAAGGATCTCGACCACGATATGACCGCGCTGCCTGACCAGCCAGGGCGCTGCAGCCATCGTGAAATACAGCAGCGCGTATTCTGTCAGCGCGACCGTCGAAGCCGGCGGCTGCAAACCGGTGTTGCGCGCGATCACATCCCAGGCGATCAGCAGACATACTGCTGCTATCAGCAGGCCGGCGCCGGTCGCGAGCGCGTTGATCAACCGATCGTAAAGGCGCGTCATTCGTTCGCTCTCGATAACGCCGGCTCGGGATAGAAATACTGTCGCAGGTGCCGTGCCGCGTCCGGGGCCCGCTCCGCGAGTCGCCGCCACACGGTGTCATGCGCGAGCGTCAGGTACGTGGCCGCGTGAGGTTCGGGCACCGGTGCTGACCGCAAGCCGCGTTCCTCGACGAGGATCACTTCGCGATCGCGTAATGCAAAGAAGTCCGCGCGTCCTTTCGGCTCGTACCGAATCGCTTCGTTTTGCAGGATCTGTCTCGCCGCCGCGCTGAGGCTGTGCCACCGGTCCAGGTTGATTTGCAGGCAAATCGATAGCTGCAGGAACGCCGGGTCAATGCGGTAACGAATGAATCGCTCTATACCCAGATCCGGAATACCGGTCGTTGTGAAGGCAAGTCCGTCGACCGTGCCGCGTTGAAACGCCGTATAGATTTCTTTCACAGCGATTTGCACCGGCCGGCCGCCGAGCACTTCCAGCAGTTCACGGTTGGAGGGCGACGTGCGGATCTTGAGTCCGCCGAGTTGCGGCATGCCGTCAGCCCCGAACGTTGGCTGCGGTGCGAGATAGATATGCACGCCGACACCGGACTGCATCCAGCCGAGTAAATGCGCGTTGATGCGTTTGGCCCAATAGGGCTGCAGCGCGGCCGTGCCACCGTTGGCGCGGGCCTGCATCGGCGTAATCGTCGCGCCGAATAACGCATCGCCTTCCGGCAGCACGCCCCGATAGTAGGTGATTGCGCCGAAGGCCAGGTCAATCACACCGCGGCGCAAGGCGTAGAGCAACTGTGCCTGCGGGATGACTTCCGGCCCGCCCTTGAAGTCGATTTGTACGACGCCACGACCCGCTCTATTGACGGCATCGACGTAATCCATAAACAGGACATTGAAATTCTGTGGCTTGCTCCAACTGCTCACCAGCGTCAGCGTCTCTTCAGCCCGGCCCGGTCCTGATACGGCCAGAGCAACAAGAGTGACTGCAATGAGTGACGGTCTCGTCAAGCTGCTGCGGTGGCCTCTTCCTGGGAAACCTGTTTGCGGTAAACGCTGCGGAACCACGTATAGCCGAGGGTGCCGGCGATAAAGTTCGCCGTACAAGCGGCTGCGAACACGCCGACCAGACCGAACAGGCGCGCGAACAGGAATGCCAGCGGTGCGTACACCAGTGCGGTGCGTGTCAGCGAAACCCACATGGCCGGCATTGGTTTGCCAATTGCATTGAAGGCACCATTGACCACCATCGCGGCGCCCAGCACGGCATAACTGATAGGCACGATGCGCATGTGCATGGTGGCCGTTGCGATCGCATTCTCGTTGTCGGTGAACGCCGTCGCGATCCACGTGGCGCTGACCGCCAGTATCGCCGCGACGGTCAGGCCGTAGAACACTGAGAACCGGTAACACCAGTTAACGCCGTCCTGCACCCGGTCGAAGTGCCGGGCCCCGTAGTTCTGGCCGACAAAAGGCGTCGTGGCGGCACTCAGCGCCATCAGCGCCAGTAGTGACAGGCCCTCCATGCGTGACGCCACACCGAACCCGGCAACCGCTTCCTGGCCAAACTGGGCTACCTGGTAGGTGATGAAGGCGGTCGTCATCGGTGCAATCAAACTGCTGGTCATCGATGGAATGCCGACGTGCAGTATCCGGCGCCACGAATCGACGATCAGGTGCAGGTCGAAGCCCTGGAAAGAAATCAGCTTCTCGCGGAAATACACGATCGAGATCGACGCGATCATGGTGCCGATATTTGCCAGCACGGTGGCAATCGCGGCGCCCTCCACGCCCAGCGCCGGCACGCCGAACAGGCCAAATATCAGGATGGGATCGAGCACGATGTTCAGCACGGCTGCGATCGACATGATTTTCGCGGGTGTCGTCGCGTCCCCGGCCGCGCGCAATACCGAATTCGTCATCATCGGCACGACGAGGAAGATGCCGCCGAAGTAATAGATCCGCATGTAGCGCTGGATGATCGGCAGGGTCGTATCGTCGGCACCCAGCAAGCGAAACACCGGATCGATCGTCAGCACGCCGATAGTCAGCACCACAATGCCGGTCAGGAAACCGAGCAGAATGGCGTGCAAAGTCACGCGTGCTGCTTCGTCGCGTTTCTCCGCGCCAAACAGTCGCGACGCAACCGACGACGTGCCGATGCCGAAGCCCATCGTGATCGAGCCGACGATGAAGCCGATCGGAAACGTGAAACTGATCGCCGCCAGCTCGAGCGTGCCCAGCTGACCGATGAAGAAGGTGTCCGCGAGGTTGTACGAGATCAGCGCGATCATGCTGAACATCATCGGCAGCGCCAGCGACAGGATCGATCTGCCGATCGGTCCCTGGGTCAGGCGTGGGCCTCCTGCCGCGGCTTTCATCGCTTTGCTTGCCGGATCAGGCGTCGACGCCAGCGATGCACAGGTATTTGATTTCGAGGTAGTCGTCGACGCCGTACATCGAGCCTTCGCGGCCCAGGCCGGAGTGTTTCACGCCACCGAAAGGTGCAACCTCCGTCGATACCAGCCCGGTATTGAGGCCCACCATGCCGTACTCCAGCGCTTCCGGCACGCGCCACGCCCGGCCGTGGTCGCGCGTGTAAACATAGGCCGCGAGTCCAAACTCGGTGTCATTGGCCAGCTCGATCGCCTCGTCCTCCGTGTCAAAACTGAACAGCGGCGCCAGCGGGCCGAAGGTCTCTTCGCGCGCGACTTTCATTTGCGGCGTCACGCCTGTGAGCACGGTCGGTTCAAAGAATGTGCCACCAAGCGAATGTCTTTTGCCGCCTGCCACAATGCTGGCACCACCGGCAATCGCATCCTCGATATGTTCTTCGACTTTTACAACGGCCGGTTCGTTGATCAGCGGGCCCTGGTCGGTGTCGCCGGCGAGCCCGTCGCCGACGACGAGGTTGCCAACCGCTTCCGCCAGCATCGCCGCGAATTCCTTGTAAACACCGGATTGCACCAGGAAACGGTTACTGCAAACGCAGGTCTGGCCGGAATTTCGATACTTGCTGATGATTGCGCCCTGCACGGCCGCTTCGAGATCCGCATCGTCGAACACGATAAAAGGTGCATTGCCACCGAGTTCCATTGACACCTTCTTCACGGTATCGGCGCACTGTTGCAAGAGAATCCGGCCGATCTCGGTAGAGCCCGTGAAGGACAGCTTTCTGACGGTGTCGTTCGCGGTCAGCTCACCACCGATCACCGATGCCTTGCCGGTCACGACGTTCAGGGCGCCCGGCGGGAGGCCGGCGCGCTGGCCCAGCTCCGCCATGGCCAGGGCCGAGTAGGGCGTTTCGCTGGCGGGTTTGCACACGACCGTGCAACCTGTGGCTAGCGCGGGCCCAATCTTTCGCGCAATCATCGCGGCCGGGAAATTCCAGGGCGTAATGCTGGCTACGACGCCTACCGGTTGTTTCAGCACCACTATGCGGCGGTCGTGCTGGTGACCTGGAATGACATCGCCGTAGACGCGTTTGGCCTCTTCGGCGAACCAGGACAGGAAACTGGCGGCATAGATGATTTCGCCGCGGGATTCCTTCAAGGGCTTGCCCTGTTCTGCGGTCATGATGACCGCGAGGTCGTCCTGGTGTTCGATCATCAGATCGTGAAAGCGTCGCAGGATCGCCGCACGCTCGGCGGCCGTTCTGGCCCGCCAGGCCGGTAAGGCTGCGGCTGCCGCATCGATCGCGGCCCGGGTTTCGTCCGCGCCTGCGCGGGGCACGGCACCCAGAATCGCGCCGGTCGCGGGATTGGTGACCGCTAACGTCTCGCCATCATTCGCGTTCCGCCACCCACCGTCGATGTAGCATTGTTGCCTGAACAGGCTGGAATCCTGCAGTTTCATTTTTCTCTCCCGGACCCGCAGGGGCGTGTCTGCGGCCGTCTATGATATAGGATCGCGCCTGACGCATAGGGACCCGGAGTTCCCGCATATGAAACTGGCAAGCTGGCAGCGTGGCGATGTCGCCGAGTACGGCAGGGTGGATGAAGCCGGTCCGGTGGCGGCGAGTGATGAGCTCCGGCGACGCTATCCGAGTCTCAAGGCGCTGCTCAGTGCCGGCGCGTTACGCGAGCTCGCAGACGATCGGTCCGGCCGTGAACCACGGACAGCAGACGAACTGCGCTGGCGGCCGCCCATTCCAGGCCCGGACAAAATCTTTTGCGTCGGCATGAACTACGCGGCGCATATTCGAGAGATGGGTCGCGAACCGCCGCGGTATCCGGCATTGTTCGGTCGCTTCCCGCACAGTTTCGTCGGCCATGGCGATAACCTGATTCGGCCGCGGGTATCGCACAAATATGATTTCGAGGGGGAACTGGCTGTCGTGATAGGCAAACCGGCGCGACATGTCGACCGCGACTCGGCACTCGACTTTGTTGCAGGCTATACCTGTCTGATGGAAGGCACGCTCCGGGACTACCAGGACCACACGACGCAGTTCACCGCCGGCAAGAACTTTCAGCACAGCGGGGCGATTGGGCCCTGGATTGTGACCGCGGACGAGATCCCCGACCCGAAAGTTCTGAAACTGGAAACGCGCGTTAACGGTGAAGTGATGCAGCGGGGAGAACTCGCTGATCTCTGCGTCGATATTCCGGCAATGATTGAGTACCTCAGCGGCATCTGCGAACTCTGTCCCGGAGATATCATCGCAACCGGGACGCCAAGCGGCGTCGGCGCTGCCAGGCGGCCACCGGTCTGGCTCAAGCCGGGCGACACCGTGGAAGTCGATATCAGCGAGATTGGCGTACTGGCCAATTTAGTGGTCGACGAGACCTGACGCAGAGCTCCATCGTGAGCACGCAACCGCAGTTAGAGACAGCGGTCGAAAAACTCCAGTGAACGTTCTAGTGCCAGCTCGGCACTTTCCAGGTGGTAATCGGCCCGATCGTTGCAGTTGAAGCCGTGGCTGGCATCCGGGTAGATGAAGAACTCGCCGTCCGGCCGACCGTCGCGGATTTGCTGAACGAGTTCGGGAGGAATGATCGGATCCCTGCCGCCGAAGTGATACATCACCGGGCATCGGGGTTTCAGGTCAAGCCAGTTCACATTGGCGCGGCCGTAATAGGCGACCGCCGCAGCGACGTCGAGTTTGCAGGCCGCCAGGTCCGCCATCGCCCCGCCCCAGCAATATCCGACGGCGCCAACTTTGCCGGCGCTCGACGCGGCTGCAACGGCGGCGCCGAGGTCCAGCGTGCTCTGTTCGAGATCGAGCTTCATCATCGTGTCGCGGCCTTGCTCGACTTCCGTATAAGGCAACCTGATGCCGGGTTCGACCCGATCGAACAAACCCGGTGCCACAGCCAGGAAGCCGCGCGCGGCGAAATCGTCCGTAACCGCGCGAATATGATCGGTCAGGCCGAATACTTCCTGGATGACGACCAGGCCGGCTCGGGGGGTACCCGCTGGTGTTGACCGGTAGGCCTCGAGTTGGTGGCCA
>JASJBD010000072.1 GCA_030066665.1 Gammaproteobacteria bacterium | reverse complement strand
CAGCCGCCGCCGCCCAAGCTTTTTTGGTGCGGGACCCTCGCAGGGCTTGCGAGTCGTGGGTCAGACTGGGTTAACATTCGCAGCAGTGGTTCAGGGGTGCGCGCTGCGACCGCGAAAATTTCATGTAAGTCTATGGCTGGAAGGTCTTTTCCACTCAAGGTCGAGCCTCGGCTGCCGGATGAAATCGCCCGGCTGGAGGAGTTAGCGACCAATTTCTGGTTCAGCTGGCATCGACCCACCCGGCAGCTGTTCTACTCGCTCGACCAGGATTTGTGGTGGCGCGTGGGCCGCAACCCGCGCCTGTTCCTGAGCTGTATCGATCAGGCACGTCTCGACAATGCGGCCGTCAACGAGACGTTCATGGCGCAGTACCGCAAGGTGCTGGCCGAGTTCGACGCGTACGTGGAGAAGCAGCTCGACGGTTATTCGCCGGCGCAGATAGAGAACAAAGACCTGATTGCGTACTTCTGTGCGGAGTACGGCTACCACGAGAGCTTCCCGATCTACTCCGGCGGGCTCGGCATCCTGGCAGGCGACCATTGCAAGACGGCAAGTGATCTCTGCCTGCCGTTCGTCGGGGTAGGTTTGCTGTATCGCCGCGGTTATTTCGTGCAGTCGATCGACGGGCACGGCGACCAGCACGCCGACTATGTGAATCTGGAGGCGGGCGACGTGCCGGTGCATGCGGTCGCCGGCAAGAACGGCGAACCGCTGCAGATCAAGTGCCGGATTCGTGGCCGCGACGTTCAAGTGAAAATCTGGGAGGCTTCTGTTGGCCGCGTACCGGTGCTGCTGCTGGACACGGACATTCCCGACAATGAGCCAAGCCTGAGAGAGATCACGCGGGTTCTGTACGGTGGCGGTGAGGAACGGCGCATCGAGCAGGAAATCATCCTCGGCATTGGCGGCGTCAAGGCTTTGCGTGCAACGGGTCGAGCACCGGGCATCTGGCACATCAACGAAGGTCATGCCGCATTTCAGATGATCGAGCGCGTCCGGGAGCTGGTCGGCGAGGGACTGAAATTCGATGCCGCGTTGGAAGCAGTTGCCGCGAGCACGGTGTTCACCACGCATACGCCGGTGGCCGCGGGTCATGACGTGTTTCACCGCGATCTGGTCTTGGCCTATTTCCGGGAGTTCATCGGCGAGCTCGGCATTTCCGAGGAAAAGTTCCTGCGCCTCGGCGCTGATGGCCACTCCGGCCATGAATTCAATATGACGCGTCTCGCGATCAGCGGTGCACGCGACATCAATGGTGTGAGCCGCATACACGGCAAAGTCTCGGCGGAAATCTGCGCGTCGGCGTGGCCGGAGGTGCCCGCCCGCGAAAACCCGGTCGGCTTCGTCACAAACGGCGTGCACGTGCCGACTTTTCTGGAACAGGAGTGGACCGACCTGTTCGATGAGCAGCTCG
Organism: Gammaproteobacteria bacterium; assembly: GCA_030066665.1. GTDB lineage: Bacteria > Pseudomonadota > Gammaproteobacteria > Steroidobacterales > J054. Next base: position 10,235 of record JASJBD010000072.1, on the reverse strand, counting down.
GCAGCGGCTGGGGCGGCCAATTGATGAGCAAGGAGCTAAGCGAGGGCATCGAAGGCATCCCGGATGGCCGTTTCTGGTATGCGCACCAGCGCGTCAAGAGCAACATGTTTGCGGCGCTGCGGACTCGCCTCGAGCGGCAATATGCGCGAAACAACGTCAGTGATGCGCATGTGCATCGCATGCTCAAGTACATCGACCCCGACAACCCGGACGTGCTGACGATCGGTTTCGCGCGCCGGTTTGCGACGTACAAGCGGGCCACGCTGTTGTTTCATGACCTGGGGTGGTTGCGCCAGATCGTTGATGCCGACGAGCGACCGGTGGTGTTTATTTTCGCTGGAAAGGCCCATCCCGCGGACGAACCCGGCCAGGGGCTGCTGCGTGAAATTCACCGGATTTCGAACGAACCTGGTTTCGTCGGCAAGGTCATCCTGGTGGAAGGCTATGACATGGGCCTTGGCCGGCTGATGACGGGCGGAGTGGATGTCTGGCTGAACACGCCGATCGCGCCGCTGGAGGCCAGCGGCACGTCCGGAATGAAGGCGGCCATCAATGGCACGGTGAACCTCAGCGTACTCGACGGCTGGTGGGCTGAAGCCTATGACGGCACGAACGGCTGGGGCATGCCGCCATCGTCGGCGACCGATCCGGGCGAGCGCGACCGGGAAGACGCGCAGACGCTCTACGAGACGCTGCAGGACGAGGTGATTCCGCAGTACTACGCGAGGGACGAGAAGGAGGGGCTATCGCCGAAATGGGTGGCCCGATCCAAGCGTTCGATGGTTACCGTCTTGCCGCATTTCAACAGTCGCCGCGTGCTGCACGACTATCTCGTGGGCTACTACGGCCCCGCGGCCCGGCAGGGCGCCGCGCTGGCGGCCGACAATTACGCTGCCGCGCGCGAATTAGCGGAATGGAAACGGCGGGTACACAAGGCCTGGCCAAGCGTGAGTTTGCAACTCGTCCAGGCCACGCAACCCAGCATCCCGGTCGACGCCGGATTGCCAATCGAGGTCAAGGTTGGTCTCGGTGGACTGAGTCCGGCGGATATCCGTGTAGAGTGCGTGCTGCACCGGGAGATTTGTTCGGAGGTCATCGTGCCAGTAAAGCGCTACTCGAAGCACGGGCCGGTCGAGGACGGCATGCGGGATCTGGACGATGGCGTGGTGATGGTGTTGCCGTTCGAGCCGGATGAGAAGAACAGCAGCGGCGGCAGCTGCCAATACCGACTCGATCTCCAGTCGCCCTGGACGGGCGCGTTGCGCTACGAGATTCGCGCGGTGCCTACCCATGCATCACTCGCCCACCCTTATGAAACCGGATTGATGCGCTGGTTGTGAGGGGGCGCGGCTGAGCCAGATGTTTGCCACCCGGCCTGGTGACCACCTTCCGGCCGGTGCCCGGCCTCGCGAACAGGGCATTAACTTCTCCGTCTTCAGCCGCAATGCAACCCGCATGTGGCTGCACCTTTACGATAGTGCAACGGCACTCGAGCCGTTGCAGGTGATCGAACTCGATCCCGCCACGCAGCGCACGTTCTTTTTCTGGCACGTGTTCGTCGAGGGAGCCGGGCCCGGTCTGTACTACACCTGGCGGGCCGACGGGCCAAGTGATACCGCGGTGAGTGGCTGTTGCTTCGACAAGCGTCGCGATTTGCTGGATCCTTGGGCACGCGCGGTCGATGCCAGTCTCTGGGATCGCGACGTCGCGGTCCTTGATCCGGACGCGCCCGGCATCCGCGCCCGGGTCCTGCCGCAGGATGGCTATGACTGGGAGGGCGACCGGCCCGTGGGTCATGGCCTGGCCGACAGCATCATTTACGAATTGCATGTGGGCGGTTTCACGCGCGATCCGGACAGCGGTGTGACAACGCCAGGCACATTCAGTGGCCTCATAGAAAAGATCCCGTATTTGACCGAGCTCGGCATTACTCACGTCGAGTTGCTGCCAATCATGGCGTTCGACGAACAGGATGTGCCCGACGGTGTCGCGAAACTGGGGTTGAGTAATTTCTGGGGCTACAGCACCTACGGATTCTTCGCGCCCCATCCAGCCTACACGGCCGGCGGCGATCCGCGGATCGAGTTTCGTGACATGGTGAAAGCCCTGCATCGAGCCGGGATCGGTGTGATTCTCGATGTGGTGTTCAATCACACGGCCGAGGGGGGCGCAGGCGGGCCAATTATCAATTTCAAGGGGTTCGGGAACGAGTTCTTTTACCATCTCGACCCTGCAGATCGCAGTCACTACCGCGACTTCACCGGTACCGGCAACACCGTGAACTGCAATCACCCGCTGGTTGGCCGCTTCATCATCGATTGTCTCGAGTATTGGGCCCGCGACATGCATGTCGACGGTTTTCGCCTGGACCTGGCGAGCGTGCTGGCACGTGGCGAAGACGGCGAACCGATGCAGCACGCACCGGTGCTGTGGGCCGCGGAATTTTCGACCGCACTGCACGATCGGCACCTGATCGCCGAGGCCTGGGATGCGGGTGGCTTGTATCAGGTCGGTGATTTCCCTGGCTACCGCTGGTGTGAATGGAACGGCGATTACCGCGACGTGATCCGCCAGTGCGTGCGGGGTGATGGTGGTCGATTGGGTCGGTTGGCATCGCGCGTAGCCGGCAGCAGTGATTTGTATGCCGCCGCCGGTCGGTTGCCGACCAACAGCATTAACTTCGTCACCTGCCATGATGGGTTTACGTTGCAGGACCTGGTGAGCTACGACCACAAACACAACGAGGCCAACGGCGAAGACAATCGCGACGGCAGCAGCCACAACTACAGCTGGAATTGCGGTCAGGAGGGTCCGTCAACCGAAGCGGCAATCAATCGGCTCCGGTCACAACAGGCCAGGAATTTTCTGACACTGTTGCTGGTCAGTCAGGGGGTGCCCATGTTGCTGGCGGGCGACGAGGTTCTGCGCAGCCAAAAAGGTAACAACAATACGTACTGCCAGGACAACCGGATGGGCTGGTTCGACTGGAGCCTGGTGCAGAAGAACTGGGACATGTTGCGTTTCACCCGCGAGCTGATTGCATTTCGTCACCGTCACGCGACGCTGCGCCGGGAAAGATTTCTGACCGGCGAACGACGTGGCGGGCAGCCACCCGATGTTGCCTGGCATGGCGCGCGCCTGGCGGAGCCGGACTGGCACGATGAGGCGGCTAGCCTGATCGCATTCACCTTGACGGCGATCGATCCTGACGAATCTGATGTGCATGTGGCCATCAATCTGCGCGCCGAGTCGCACGGCATGCGGCTGCCCGCGGGGCAATGGCGCGCCGTAATCGAGACGGCCCGGCCGGCGCCGCACGATATCAGACCGGCAGGCGAGGGCCGCCTGCTGCGCAGCAACCGCGTGGTCGTGCCGGCCCGCTCCTGTGTCGTACTCGAGCGAGAGGTCGGTAAAGCCTGAAGAGACTCAGTCGTTGACGTGCTCGAGCAGGACCGCGCCGAGAGGCGGGAGGGTCACGAGGATCGACTGTTGCTGATCCATCCAGGGCAGGGTCTCCGTGGAAATCGGCAATGGATTGCCGAGGTTGCTGCCCCCGTAGTGCTCGGAATCGGTATTCAGTATTTCCGTGTACGTGCCGCTGCGAGGTACGCCGATCCGGTAGCTCGGTCGAGCGATCGGGGTGAAATTCATCACCACAATCACTTCGCGCTCGCGTCCAATCCGTAAGTAACTCAACACGGAGTTATCGGCGTCATCCCACCTGAGCCAGTGAAAACCGCCAGACTGGAAATCCATCTCGTGGAGTGCCGGCCGCGATCGGTATACGGTATTCAAATCGGCGATCAGCCGGCTGATCCCCTGATGAGCCGGCTCCTCCAACAGCTGCCACCCCAGCGCGCCGTCGTGTCGCCACTCCCAGGGCTGCGCGAATTCCTGGCCCATGAACAGGAGTTTTTTGCCCGGGTAGGTCCACTGGAACGCGAACAGTAACCGCAGATTCGCAAAGCGCTGCCAGTCGTCGCCCGGCATTTTCTGGAGCAGCGAGCCCTTGCCGTGCACCACTTCGTCGTGGGAAAGCGGCAACATGAAGTTCTCGGAGAATGCGTAGACCGGTCCGAACGTGATGCGCTGATGGTGGTACTTGCGATACACGGGATCCTGGCGCAAATACTCCAGCGTGTCGTGCATCCAGCCCATGTTCCACTTGAGACTGAAACCGAGGCCGTCGAGAAAAGTCGGCTGTGTGACGCCTGGCCAAGCGGTGGACTCCTCCGCGAAAGTCAGGGTGCCGGGACATTCGCGATGCGTCGTTTCATTGAGTTGCTTCAGAAATGCGATGGCTTCCAGGTTCTCATTGCCGCCATGTATATTGGGTGTCCAGCGCCCGGGTTTGCGGGAGTAATCCAGGTACAGCATCGATGCCACCGCATCGACTCGCAGGCCGTCAAAATGAAAATCCTCCAGCCAGTAGATCGCGCTGGACAGCAGGAAGCTGCGCACTTCCTGACGATCGTAATTGAATACCATCGTGCCCCAGTCCGGGTGCTGGCCTTTCAGTGGGTCGCCATATTCGTAAAGCGGGCTGCCGTCGAACGAAGCCAGGCCGTGATCGTCCTTCGGAAAATGCCCGGGCACCCAGTCCAGGATGACGCCGATTCCCGCCTGATGCATGCGGTCGACGAAGACTCGCAAGTCGTCCGCGCTGCCGTAGCGCGTAGTCGGCGCAAAATACCCGGTGGGTTGGTAGCCCCAGGATTCGTCCAGCGGATATTCGGTCAGTGGCATCAGCTCCACATGAGTAAATCCCAACGACTGCAAATACGGCGCAAGCTCCTCGGCAAGGACGCGGTAGTTGAGTGGGAAACCATCGGCATCGCGTCGCCAGGAGCCGGCATGCAGCTCGTATACCGACATCGGCTCATGCAGCCAGTCGGCGCCAGGGCGTGCCTGCATCCAGTCAGCGTCGGCCCATTGATAATTCGTTGCGGCTGCTACGGCGCTGGCGTTGGCCGGACGTAGTTCCGTGGCGCGACCGAAAGGATCGGTCTTGATCAGAATATTCCCGGTGTTGCGATTCCGGATCTCGTATTTATACAGAGTGCCAGGACCGAGTTCCGGAACAAACAGTTCCCAGACGCCATGGTGGCCGCGCACGCGCATCGGGTGACAGCGGCCATCCCAGGCATTGAAGTCGCCGACAACGCTGACGCGCTCCGCATTCGGCGCCCAGACCGCGAAACGCACGCCGGCAATGCCGTCGACAGTCACGGGATGCGAGCCCAGGAACTGGTATGCGCGCGTGTGCCGGCCCTGCTGCCAGGCTTCGAGATCCGATTCGCCGAGTTGCGGCCCAAAACAGTATGGGTCCCACAAGATCTCTTCGCGGCCGTCATCGTGTTTTACCCTGATGCGGTAGCGCTCTGGCAGCGAACTTTCCGGCACGCGCGCCTCGAACAGATCGGTGTTGCCGACGCGCTGCAGTGGATGATCGCCGTCGGCAAGTTCGATGCCGAGCACGCGAGCCTGCATCGCACGTACGAATACCTGTCCGTCACCGGACGGATGGCGGCCGAGCACCTCGAATGGATCGTGGTGTCGGCCGTCAACTAGTCGTCGCAGGTTCGGCTCCAGCGGGTCTTCGGTGGAGTTGGCCAGTGTGGACGTTTTGGGGCTCGGCATACTACGTATTGAAGCTATGCATCGGCGCAGTGCTACTGTAATCTTCGTTCGGCATAATAATGTGACCCGAACACCTTCATAACTATAAGCCTTTTCCAGCGGTTAGGACCCCATGAGAGCGAGAAAATCCGGCCGTTTCGTCAGCCAGCTCACCCAGAGCACGATGGGCGTGATCATGGCCGGTGGCCGCGGGCAACGCCTGCAGGATCTGACCTCGAACCGGGCCAAACCGGCGACGCCATTTGGCGGAAAGTACCGCATTATCGACTTTTCCTTATCCAATTGCGTCAATTCCGGAATTCGCCAGATTCTGGTCCTGACGCAATACAAAGCCCATTCCCTGATTCAGCACGTGCAGCGCGGCTGGGGTTACCTGCGCGGCGAACTGGGTGAGTTCGTCGATATCGTCCCGGCCCAGCAGCAACGTGGCGAGTGGTGGTATCGGGGCACCGCAGACGCCGTGTACCAGAACCTGGAGATCATCGACGAGTTCGGACCAGAGCGAGTGCTGGTGCTGGCCGGCGACCACGTCTACAAAATGGACTATGGCCCCATGATCGCCTACCACGTGGAGAACAAAGCGACGATAACCGTCGGCGTGGTACAGGTGCCGGTGCGGCAGGCCACCAGCTACGGCGTGATGACGGTCGACGAAAGCCAGCGCATTATTCGTTTCGACGAAAAGCCGGCCAATCCGGAACCCATGCCAGGCCGCGACGACGTAGCCCTGGCGTCGATGGGTATCTACGTGTTCGATCGCAGCTTCCTGGTGGAACGGCTGATCGAAGATTCAGCCAAACCGGAGTCGCATCACGACTTTGGCAAGAACATCATCCCGGACAGCATCGAGCAGCATCGGGTCTTTGCCTACCCGTTTGAGGACGTAGAGACCTCGGCGCAGGCGTACTGGCGGGACGTCGGCACCGTCGATGCGTTCTACGATGCCAACCTCGAGCTGGTCCACGTGCACCCGGAATTGAATCTCTACGACGAAGACTGGCCGATCTGGACGTATCAACAACAAGTGCCGAGCGCGAAATTCGTGCTGGACGACGAGGGTCGCCGGGGCATGGCCTTGAATTCAATGATCGCAGGCGGTTGCATCGTGTCGGGCGCATCGGTGCGTGAGTCCCTGCTATTTTTCAATGTGACCGTGGCTGAACAATCCGACATCTTTCGTTCCGTCGTCTTGCCAGAAGTCGTTATTGGCAGGCGCTGCCAGATAAGACGGGCGGTAATCGACGAAGGCTGCGTGATTCCGGACGGCACAGAAATTGGTGTCGATCCCGGTCATGATCGCGAGCGTTTCCACGTCACTGAAAACGGCGTGGTGCTCGTCACCCGCGCGATGCTTGGTCAGGATCGCAATTTCCGTGGCTGAAGAATCCGTCCAGCATTCTATTTTTGATCACCGCCGCGCTGGTGTCTTGTGCCATCCCACATCCTTACCGGCTGGCACGATCGGTGCCGATGCGCGACGGTTCGTCGATTTCCTCGTGGACTCAGGCTTTTCTGTCTGGCAGGTCCTGCCGCTGGGTCCGGTGGACGAAAACCACTCGCCTTATAAATTGCAGTCGGCTTTTGCCGGCAATACGGCGCTTATCGATCCGCTCGACCTCACCCACGAGCCCTGGTGGTCGCCCGGCGATGCGCCGCGATCGGACCTCATGCCGCAGGCCTGGGCGCACTTTCGCAAGCTGGCGACGGACGTAGAGTGGGCGGATTTCACCGAATTCCGCAAGCGGGAAGCCGCGTGGGTCGTGCCATACGCGTTGTTCAAGATCCTGCATGCGCAGACTGACGGCCGTCCGTGGTGGGAGTGGCCCGAGCAGCTTCGAGAGCCGCACCCGGACGTGACGGCTGGTTTGCTGGCCGAGCACATGCCGGCGCTGAACGCCGTCATGTTTGGCCAATATCTGTTCGATCGGCAGTGGCGTCGTCTGCGGGAGTATGCATCCGAGCGCGGTGTTTATCTGTTCGGCGACCTGCCGTTCTACGTCGATCACGACAGCACCGATGTCTGGTGGCGGCGCCACGTGTTTCAACTCAACGCTGACGGTCAGCCTGCCTGTGTCGCCGGGGTACCGCCGGACTATTTCAGCGCCGACGGGCAGTGGTGGGGCAATCCGCTGTATAACTGGGCAGCGCTGCGTGACGAACAATATGGCTGGTGGCTGGCGCGGCTCGAGCACCAGGCGCGCTGGTTCGATCTCCTGCGCCTGGATCACTTCCGCGCATTGGAGAGTTACTGGTCGATTCCGAGTGATGCCGAGAATGCCCGAGGGGGGCGCTGGGAGTCGGCGCCCGGCGGCGAATTGTTGCAGTTGGTTCGTGAGCGACTGCCCGATTTAGCGCTGGTTGCCGAGGATCTCGGCACTATCACGCCCGCGGTGACCCAGCTGCGCGAGCAATTCGATTTGCCGGGAATGCTGATACTGCAGTTTGCCTTTGACGGCTCGCCGGAAAATCCCTACCTGCCTGAGAATCATGTTGAAGAGGCAGTGGTTTACACAGGCACTCACGACAATGACACGGTCGTTGGTTGGTATGAGTCGCTTGAAGAAGGCGCGCGTCATTACATTGATTCGGTTCTCGGCACGGACGGCACAGCGGCCGCAGCGACTGATGCCATGATTCGCGCCGCCTATGCTTCCCGAACGCGACTAGCCATTCTGCCCCTGCAGGATTTGCTGAGCCTTGGCAGCGAAGCGCGCATGAATGTGCCCGGTACGGTGGGCGGCAACTGGCAGTGGCGTTTCGACTGGGATCAGATAAGACCGGATCTGACCGCGCGCTGCCGGGAGCTGGCCACAGAGTGCGACCGACTGGTGCAATCGCCGGCGCCGGCAGCCAAGGCGGCACTGGTCTAGATTCAGAGATCACGACGCCGCACGGCGCCGTGACCGATTCCCGTCCGGTTAAACTCGGTTCCATGCTGGATCGATTGCCCAATGAGCGTGAAAGCGTCTCCTGGTTGTTCGTCGGACTCTGCTCGCTGGCGATATTCCTGACCGTACCACTGGCTCGGACACTGCAGTCATTTGTCGCCGATCGCTGGGGCAATGTGGTCTTTGTGTATGCGGGCGCAGGCACTCTGCTGCTGGCGGCTGGCGCTGCGATTCACTACCTGCGCAAGCGCGATGCGCAGCCAACCGAGTATCTGCTCGTGCTCGTGCTTGCCGCGGGCTTTGTGACGGCGGCCCACGTTCTCACTGATGGTGGCGTTGAGATAATCCATTTCGTCGAATACGGGATCCTCGGAGCGCTGGTCTATCGTGCCTTCCTGCATCGAATCGACGACGTCACGATATTCGTGGCCAGCGCGCTGGTGGTGAGCATCATTGGAACAACCGACGAAGCGATTCAGTGGGCCACGCCGGGGCGAGTCTGGGAGCTGCGCGATATCCTGATCAACACGACGGCTGGGGTACTCACGTTGCTGGCCATTGCCGTTGTCGTGCGGCCGCGACTGATCCGTCGTCCGGTGCCGGCCGCCAGCCTGCGCCGCCTGTGCAATCTGGCTGTCCTGTGTCTGTTGCTGCTCGGTTTCAGTTTTTGGAATACGCCGGACCGGGTGAAGTCTTATGCGAGCCGACTACCGGTACTGAATTTCCTGCTCGATGGCGACAGTATGATGATCGAGTACGGATATCGCTACGAAGATCCTGACATTGGCGTGTTTCGCTCGCGCTTCACGCTCGACCAGCTCGAGCACCTGAATGACGACCGCGGCGCTGCGTTGGCGGCGATCCTGGCGGATCTCGACGACACGAATTACCGGGACTTTCTCCGGACTTACACGGCATTGACGGATCCGTTCGTGCATGAGGCCGGCGTGCACCTGTTCCGGCGGAACCGATGGCTGGACAGGGTGCAGCAGGAAGAAATGAATCAGACCTGGCAACATAAGCGGTCCGAGCACTACAATATTCCGTTTCGGGAAAACCGCATCCTGGAGAAGTACTTCCCCGCAGCGCTGCAAAATGCGCAGCGCTGGCCACCCGAACTCAGGAGCATGGTAGAGAGTAAGGCGGGTCCGGCACGGGATTACGCGAGCGCGGTAAGCCTCCAATTGATTACCGAAACCAGCGAAAGCCAGATGCTCGCTGGATTCGCAGGGGCCATCAGCGGGTTGCTTGCTCTGTCGCTTATCCTGACGACTGCGTGGCGACGCAGTCGGATAGACTGTTCTGCAGACAAAGATCCATAGCAAATGCCTCGTCGATTTAGCAGAAGAAACTTTCTTCGCTATGGTTTGACCAGCAGTGCGCTGTTTGCCGTGGCGGGGTGCGCCGCAACGGGGCCGGCGGCGCCGTCCACACGGGGCGGCCTGCGACTGGTGTTTTTCACCGACGTACATGCCCGCGCCGAATGGTATACGCCGGCCGCGCTGGCGATGGCGGCCAACGCGATCAATGCACAAGAGGCCGACCTGGTCATCGGCGGCGGCGATCTGATTACCGATGGATTCCAGTCAGCGGCCGCAACCGTCGCGCCGCGCTGGGATGTATACATGGAGATGCACCGGTCCCTGAAGGGTGAAGTGCACGCGGTGATCGGCAACCACGACCTGGTGGCAGCGATTCCGGAAGACG
>JASJBD010000061.1 GCA_030066665.1 Gammaproteobacteria bacterium | reverse complement strand
GGCGCCATCGCCGGCTCGCAGCTCACGAAAAACCAACCCGCTGCTGGTTTTCGTCGCGCCAGTCTCTTCCGCCATCAGGGCCACGTATTTGCCTGACTCAATTGCTTCGGCTGCAGCCGCCTGTTGACTGCGCGCAACGAGAAAATCGTTCAGCTTCGCACGGTATTCGTCGCCAAACTCCGGGGCCTTGCCGGCAGCGTGGTCCTGCAATCCGCGTACGATCGCCTCGATTTCCCCCGGCTCGGAAATGCCGGCGCTCCGCAACTGCTCACCGACGACCGTTCCCCAGTAGTAGAGCACCTCGTCAGCATCTGCAGACGGGTCTTGCGCCAGAGCGCTTGAAATCAGGCTTGCAAGTGTGACACCCGCTGCGATTACAAGTTGCCTGAGGCAGTTGAGGGCTGCGCGTCCAGTGGTTCTGGCCATGATTCTCCGCCTGCGTCCCGTCGAAGGCGGGACAAATTAGCGCGCAAGAGTACGGGTTTTTTTGACTCGCGTCAGGTGGCGCTTGCGCGCCGCGTTAACGCGAAGCGGTAGCCGACGCCACGGACGGTCTGGATCATCCAGTCGTGGCCTGTCGGTTGCAGCGCCCGTCGGAGACGCCGCACATGCACATCCACAGTGCGCTCGTCGACGTAGGCATTGACCTGCCAGACCTTGTGCACGATCTGGGTGCGCGTCAGCGCACGATCCACATGGCTCATGAACAGATTCAGCAGGCGAAATTCGATGGGTCCCAGGTGTACCGGTTGATCGTTGGCCATGACGCGCAGGCTGCGCATATCGAGTTGCAGGCCATTGACGCTCTTTACCGTGGTTTCCTTGGCCCGAGTCCTTGTCGGTGCGGCCCGGCGGAGAATGGCCTGGATACGGGCCACGAGTTCTTCGCGCTCGAACGGCTTGGTTACAAAGTCGTCCGCGCCAGCCGACAGACCGGTTACGCGCTCCTGCTTCGTCGGTCGCTCGCCGAGCAAGATAATGGGCATTTCGGCAGTAACATCGTCGGCTCGCCAGTAGCGCAGCAGTTTTAGGCCTTCCATGTCGGGCAGCTGCCAGTCCAACAGCGCAATATCCGGTTCCGTCCGGCTGACAAGATCGATCGCGGTAATAGCGTCCGCGGCCTCCACGGTATCGAAACCCGCACTGGTCAGCGTGAATGACAGCAGGCTGCGATTCGCTTTATCGCCTTCAGCAATGAGGACAGTCTTCATCTGTTGTTTTGGCGCTGGTCCGGCCGTCGGCACGAACGAGCAGGCGTGACAGCGGATTGCACGCTGCACTTTGTAAGTTATTGATATACAGAGTGATTATTTGTTGTCTTTTGCTGCAGAACATTATGCCTAAACATGGCTTTTCTGTGAAAGTTTTTTAACAATAATTTCATATTTTTGGACGAGCGCCGGCGTCAGTCCTTGGCGCGGATCTCGCGCTCGGGAAAAAAAAACGGGAACACGTTGCCGTGCTCCCGTAATTTTGACCGGATCGGATTCAGCTATTGAACCCGTGATCCTGGGAAGATCTGGTCTTAGGTGCGCAGTCTCCGGCGGAAACCCATCAGGCCGAGCAGCGCGCTGCCAAAGAACCAGGCAGCAGCCGGCACCGGAATGACGGTGAACCGAATGTTGTCGATTGCGCCCGAGCCAAACAGCACGATATCGAGCTGGCGGACACCGAAGACGTCGTCCAGGTCGACGCTGCCCCAAGTGTTGTCACCACCGGTGGCGGGCACGCCCCAGGTGCCGATCGGCATTGGGCCGCCATTGTCCGCCATGATGACCATGTCGAAAGCGTTGATGCCATCATCATTTGATTCGCCACTTTCGATATCGAAGAAGTCCAGTGAATGTAGAATCACCGGCAGATCGAACACGATAGTGATTTTACCGCCGGGCGCATTGTCGTCGGGGACTTCGCAGGCATCTGCGCCGCAAGGCCCGTTTTCCTGAATAATCAATACGTTACCGGGGAAGAACTCACCCGATTCCATGTCCTGCGGGTTCATGAACGGCGCACCGAGGTCGACATCACCACCGGTCGGATTGTCGGTGTCGAAGATTACCGCGACGTCCGGGGAACTGCCCCAGCCGTTGGCACTGATGGTCACGCCTTCGATGTCGTCGTCGACAATTGTCCCCGCGGCGAGACCTTCGAAATCAATTACGGCGGCTTGCGCGGTCGTCAGGCCAAAAATGCCTGCGACTGCAATCGCGCCAAATTTACTCATTGTTCTCATTAGAGTGGATCCTCCGGTCAATTCTCTTCCCACAAATACTTCCCACAAAGCGTCATTCCAGATTTCCAAAGCGTTCCCACTTTTTGAGCGACCGGCAGTTCACGCCCCGATGACGCATTTGATTGCGCAAACTGCCGGTCACTGTCTCTTTGGAGATCTTTAATTCTGGTTCTTGTGTCCCTCTTAAGTCTGGTCCGGGCTCATCACCCTGGGACCTGATTCTACGTCTAGGGTACAGCCCTATTATACAGCCTGTAGGCCCCTAAAATCCTCATTTTTCTCGAGTTCGGTGACCGACGAATTGCCCCGATGACGCATTTGGTTCTGCAATCCGTCGGCCACCCGTTCTCACTCGAAAATCTCTCGCTTGCTGGCCACCGCAGGAATTGACAATAAGTCTGTCCGTTGGTGACCGGACCCTCCATATTCGTTTCAACGCTTTTCGTCTTGGAAAACCTGCTCGTTCGATCGCCCGGCAGGGGAAAGCGGTCGGCTGACAGCGCGCGCCCGATGACGCTTATTCTTGTTCGCGCGCCGTCAGCCGCCGATAACAGTGTTGACGTTCTGCAGCATTGGCCGCACGCTACTTTCCCCTTTACTCTGAACGAATTTAAACAGTTTCTGTGACTTTCCAGCCGCGGAATTAAGACATCTTCTACACGCGACTGTCAGAAAAATTTCATAATCCGTTTGTGTATGAAGCAAATGTCACAATTACTTCATCATCAGTTCATCAAATTTCCCGGAAAAAACGGCGCCGACGACCAGCCGCGCGAGTGCCGTCGCCTGTGCTAGACTGCGCGCCGTTTCGCGGGGCCGCGTCCCAAAAAAGGAAAAACTGCATGCTTATCAATCGCTTTCTGCTGGTTCTGGTGCTGGCACCGGTGCTGTGCCTGTTTGGCTGTGGTCCGGGTCGGGACACGTCGGACAAACCCGCGGCCGCGGCGCCTGCCGCCGGTGGTGGCGATGAAGCTGACTACGACCTCGCCGCCTTGCTGGCGCAGGCGGATACCAAACGCGGGCGGACACTCTTCCTGCAGTGCCGCGCCTGCCACAGCCTGGGCGAGGGCGAGCCGCACAAGGTCGGTCCGAACCTCTATCAGATGTTTGGTAAAACTGCCGGCGTGGAACCGGGTTTCGCGTTCTCCGACGCCCTGGTCAATTCCGGGATCGTGTGGTCCCCGGAGACACTGGATCCCTGGATGGCACGGCCGAGCGAATACCTGCCGGGCAACAAGATGGTTTTCATTGGTATCAAGGATGCGCAGGATCGCGCTAACCTGATTGCCTACCTGCAAGAGGCAACCGCACCCCAGCCCTAGTCACTTCGACTGGCCGATGTCGTCCAGGCGCTGCTGCAGCGTCAGACGATCGAGCGAGGTGATCGGCAGATTAATGAAAATATCGATACGTTGCGTGAGCATCCGCAATGTGTCTGCGAACGCGAGGTGTTTTTCCGTGTCGCTGCCGGTCGCGGCTGCCGGGTCGGCCAGCCCCCAGTGGGCGGTCATGGGTTGGCCCGGCCACGCGGGACAGGTTTCCGCGGCGGCGCTGTCGCACAACGTGAAGACGAAGTCCAGGACGGGCGAGTCCGCACCGCTGAATTCATCCCAACTCTTCGAGCGGAGCTCTTCAATGGGATAGTTTTGTCGCTTCAGCAGGTGAAGGGCCAAAGGATGCACCTCTCCCTTGGGCTGGCTGCCGGCGCTACAGGCAGAGAAACGCCCCTTGCCGAGACGATTCAACACGCACTCGGCGATAACGCTGCGGGCCGAATTGCCGGTGCATAGAAACAACACGTTGAAGTGCCTGTCTGTCATCGTCTGATCCTGAAAACGGGGTTGGGGGGCGGCTCAGGCCGCGGCCGAAGGCAGCGGTTCCACGCGCTCCATAGCCAATTCGTTCAGCATCGCGGGCCAGTCTAACAACTCGAGGCGGCCATCTGAATGTTCGACCAGCGCGGTGCAGTTTTCCACCCAGTCACCATCGTTCAGGTAGATGCACCCGTTGCATGTGTCGGAGTCGGGTCGATGAATATGGCCACAAATCACGCCATCGAGTCCGCGCTGCGAAGCCGTTCGTGTGACCGTGTCCTTGTAACGCTCGATGTACTCCCGGGCAGCGGTCGAACGCTGCTTCAGAAATGACGCCAGGGACCAATACCCATAGCCAAGCCGGGCCCGCCAATGGTTATACAGAGTATGCAGTTTCATCAGCTGCCGGTAAGCGAGGCTGCCCAGCCATGCCACCCAGGGGCTGCAGGTGACGTGACAGTCGAATTCATCCCCGTGGGTCACCAGAAATCGCCGACCGTCGGCGGTTGTGTGACGGCAGCGGCGCCGTATTTCCACATTGCCAAAACGCAGGCCGCAGTACTCGCGAAATCCTTCGTCATGATTTCCTGGCACGTAGACGACCCGGGTGCCGTGCTTCGCTTTGCCCAGCAGGGTTCGCACGACATCGGTATGTGCCTGGGGCCAAAAGAAACTGCCTTGCAGGCTCTCGAGATCGACAATATCGCCGACGAGGTAGAGGTTTTCGGTGCGGGTAGCGCGAAGGAAGCTCAGCAGCAAATCCGCGCGGCAGCCGTGATAACCAAGGTGCACATCGGAAATAAACACGCTGCGGAAGTGCATCAATGGAATGTCGCTGATCATCGTCGTCCTCCTCTAGCGGTCAGACGGCGTCGTTGCCGCGCTCTCCATCGCAAGTCCATTGACCGGCGCCAGGTTGTTGAAGAACTGCTGCGTGGCGTTCGGCCAGGAACGCGTCAGCGCCTCCTGGCGGCAGACCTCCGGATCGAGCTCCAGGGCAGCAACCGCGGCGCGGCCAAGATTCTCGTCCAGGATCCCGGTGACGCCGTGTCGGACGACGTCGATCGGACCAGTGACCGGGAAGGCTGCAATCGGCAAGCCACAGGCCATGGCTTCCAGCATCACAAGCCCGAAAGTATCCGTCCGACTGGGAAACACGAACACATCGGCCGCGGCCAAATGGGCGGCTAGTTCCGCACCAAACTTGTAACCGGTGAAGACCGCGGCGGGAAATCTCGTCTCCAGTCCAGCGCGAGCCGGCCCGTCGCCAACGACGTACTTCGTGCCGGGAAGATCCAGCCCGAGAAAATCGTCCAGCGTTTTTTCCACCGCGACGCGGCCCGCGTAGATCCAGATCGGTCGGGCACTTTTCAGGAAAGCCTTGTCGCCAGGTTGAAAGGTGTTGGTATCGACGCCGCGCGTCCAGCGCGCGATGTTGGCAAAGCCGTGATCTTCCAGGTCCTGCTGCTGCTGCCGGGTCGCGATCATCGTGCGCGTGGCGCCCCCGTGGAACCAGCGCAGAAAGGTGTAACTGGCCGCCAGAGGGATTGGCACCCGGGCCCGGACATACTGCGGAAACTGGGTGTGATAGGAAGTCGTGAAGCGCAATTGTCGGCGCCGGCAGAACCAGCGGGCCGCCAGGCCCAGGGGACCTTCCGTCGCGATATGGATATGCTGTGGCCCGAAGGCGTCCAGTTCCCTTGCCACCCGGGGATAGGGCCGCCAGGCCAGGCGGATTTCCGGGTAGGTTGGGCAGGGAAAAGAGCGGCCCAGGGAGGGGTTGAGAACGAGCACCGCATGGCCCATCTTTTCGAGGGTCCGCGCGGTGGTCGACAAAGTTGTTACGACCCCGTTAACCTGCGGGTGCCACGCATCGGTAATGATGGCAATTCGCATGGACGCGGATTGTTGGGACGCGATATTACGATTCGGAGAAGAATTGGTTTAAATTGCGTGAAATCAATGCTGTCACGTAAGTTTCAAGGAATCGTAACGGGATTGTCAGGTAAGCAGCTGATTATTGAGTAAGTCCAATGCCTGCGATCAGACTCCAAAGCGGCTTTGCGCGGCTCGACGCGTTCGAGGGGCGCCTCTGCGTGCCCTGCAATGAGGCCGCGCGCATCCCGCTGGTTCGACGGTACTTCACCGTCATCAGCCGCCTCGGTGATGGCGTGGCCTGGTACGCCATGCTGTGCGTCCTGCCACTGGTCTTCGGACCGGCGGCTCTCGGCCCCACGCTGGCAATGGGCATTACCGCCCTGGTTGGCGTTGGGCTCTACAAGCTGCTGAAAAAGACGCTGGTCCGGGAGCGGCCGTTCCTGTCCCACCTGGAGGTCCAGCCGGTCACCAGGCCGCTCGACCGCTATAGTTTTCCGTCCGGCCACACCATGCACGCGACCGCGTTCACGCTGCAGCTGGCCATGTACTTCCCGGAAGTCATGTGGATCATGCTGCCGTTCGCCGTCAGCGTTGCCGCATCCCGCGTGATTCTTGGTCTGCATTACCCGACCGACGTGCTGGCTGGCGCGGTCGTCGGTTGGGGCCTGGCGCAAATCAGTCTTTTCGTCGGGTCGCTGCTGGGTTTCTAGCCGGCGCCGAAGAACCGCGCCCAGGCGATACTGACCCAGATCATTGCCGCGAGCACCAGGCTCAGCATCACGGCGGCTGAACCCATGTCCTTCGCCCGGCCCGAGAGTTCGTGGTGATCGGTGCCGATCCGGTCTACCGTGTATTCGATCGCCGTATTCAAGAGTTCGACGATCAATACGAGCAACACGCTGCAGGCCAGCAAGAGCCGCTCCAGCAACGTGGTCCCGAGCCAAAAGGCGCCCGGCAGCATAATGAGGGCAAGCACGGCTTCCTGGCGAAACGCCTCTTCGCTGCGCCAGGCAGCATTTAGCCCGGAGAGGCTATAGCCCGTAGCGGCGATCAGCCGGCTCAGCCCGCGGCGCTGGTTCACCCGGCTACGCGGGGCATCGATGGCTTCGTCTGGCACATTGCCCATGGGAAAAAGGCCTTTTGCCGGCTAAAGGCAGGGCGTGCATACTAACAACAGAGCGGGTTCCCGGGTAACCCGCCGAGCATTAAGAAGTCCCCGGGCGAAGAATGATCATAAGGCCCCAAGTTGGCATTTAGGTTACGCGTTAAGGCGTCCGCGGTCGCTGAGATACGGCGCGTCCTGCTCGAGCAGAACGATCAGGCGCTCGCCTTGTTGCGCGGCTGGCGCGGCGCGCCAGCGGATCGCGTGCATCAGGCACGTCGCTGCTTCAAACGCAGTCGGGCTGCGCTCCGCTTACTCAAGCCCGCGGCACCGTATGTGTTCGCGGTAGAGAATCGGACCTGCCGTGATCTGGCGAAGAGACTCTCCGGGACACGGGACGCGGCTGCGATGGTGGAGGTCGTCGACCGGCTTGCCCAACGCCAACGGGAACCGGCGGCTGCATTGTCGTTACGCATGTTGCGCGACAGCCTGCAGCAGCGCGCCGAGCGAGAAACCGAAGACCGACTGAGCGGCATCGACACCACAATTGCTGAAGTTTGTGCGGAACTCGAGTTGCGGCACGAGCGGCTGTCACAATTACCTGTCGCGGGTCTGCGTTGGCGCGATCTAAACCGCGGTGCACGGCATAACTGGAAACGTTGCCGTCGCGGCTACGAAGCGGCGCGCGACAGCGGCGACGACGAGGCATTTCACGACTGGCGAAAATACGTAAAGTACGCCTACTATCACACGGCCTTGCTGCGACGGTTGCGACCGAAATGGTCAGCACGAAACCGCGAGACGCTGGACCAATTGGGTGAGGTCCTTGGCCATTTCCAGGACCTGACAGTGTTGGAGCAACTACTCGATGCGCAGCCCGACGACCTCGGCATCGATCTGCATCTGCAACGGTTGCGACGATTGCTGCGGTTCTCACAGTCGAATTCGCGGACGCAGGCTTTAGCGCTCGGACGCCAGCTATTCGAAGATAAGCAGGACGCAGCGCCGCCGGTCGTGGAGTTTCCGCGCTTGCAACAGCAAAGCGCGGGCGGGTGACGGAAGCACCGCTAGTCCGGCGCTGCGCGGCCGAATTGTTTGGCACGTTCGCGCTGGTGTTCGCGGGCACCGGTGCCATGGTCGTCGATGGCCTTGCCGGCGCTGATATTTCTCACGTCGGCGTTGCGTTTACCTTTGGCTTGGTTGTCATGGCGATGATCTACGCGGTGGGCGATGTTTCTGGCGCGCACCTCAATCCGGCCGTGTCCTTGGGCTTCTGGTTGGCGCGTCGGTTCCCGGGACGCGAAGTTGCGCCTTATGCGATCAGTCAGATCACCGGTGCGGTGTTGGCCAGCCTGCTATTGCTGGCGAGTTTCCCCGACGCCGCGACGCTCGGGCAGACGCAACCCGCAGCCGGCAGCTTGACAGCGCTGGTGTTTGAGATCGCGATGACCTCTATCCTGATGTTTGTCATCCTCGGCGTTTCTACGGGCGCGAAGGAAAAAGGGCTCATGGCCGGTATGGCGATCGGCGGCACCGTGGCGCTGTGTGCCTTGTTCGGCGGGCCGGTGTCGGGCGCTTCCATGAATCCGGCCAGGTCGATCGGACCGGCAGTGGCCAGCGGTGAGTTGTTCGACCTGTGGATCTACCTGATTGGTCCAGTTACGGGTGCAGCCTGCGCATGGCTTGCATGTCGCTGCGTGCGCGAACCGGGCTGCTGTTCCTACGCGACATCGCAAGCCAGTTGAGTCGGACGGTGGCCGTTCTTTTTCGGGGTTGGTTGGCCACACGTAACAAAACGGTAAAGGTCGCGTAAACAAGCTGCAACGTATCAGATTCGTAATGATCTGTGAGTGCAAGCAAGCAAGAGGCGCGCCTGGTGGCCCGGGTTTTGGTAGTCGATTCCAACAAGAAAGACCGCGATTGGCTCTGCGAGCTGTTCGGTGGTGCCGGGTACGAGGCGGCGGCTACAGACCTCGGCGAGAAATCGCTCAAAGAACTGAGTCGTGGCGGTTTCGAACTGGTGGTAACCGACTGGTTGCTCCCCGACATGACCGGCCTGGATCTGATCGCTCGGATTCGAAACAGTCGGGACACGGCTGACATGCGCATTGTGCTGGTGTCGACGCGCAATGAAGCAAGCGATATCGCCATGGCTCTGGACAGCGGTGCCGATGACTTCGTTGCCAAGCCCGCCCATCCGGTAGAACTGCTGGCGCGAGCGAATGCAGCGTTGCGCCGACCGGCACTGCCAGCCGCCAATGGCTGTGTGATCACGGGGCCCATCAGGCTCGACAGTGTTTCACACACGGTCACTGCCAACGGCGGGGAGTTAAGCCTGGCACCCGTTGAATTTCGCCTGCTGGCATTTTTCATGCGCAATGGCAGTCGGGTTCTTAGTCGACCTTTGCTGTTGGAGCAGGTTTGGAATCGTCGCGCCGGGATTGGCGAGCGCACGGTCGATGTTCATGTCCGCCGGCTACGAGCGCTCCTGGAACCGCACGGTTGCGCCGATATGATCCAGACGGTGCGCGGCTTCGGTTACCGCTTTGGGTGATCTGCATGGTTAGACATCCTGCAGGCGCCAGACCGGGTGCTTCGTAACAATCTTGTAATAACCCGCTGATGTAATAGCATCCGGTTTGCGGTGCGAACCTTCAATGAGTGGTCGACACATCTTGGTAGTGGAAGACGAAGCGGCGATCCGGCAGATGATTGCCTTTAACCTGTCGCGGGCCGGATTCGAGGTTTCGGAGGCGGGCGACTGCGCAACCGCGCGCAATATGATCGCGTCAGCGCAGCCGGACCTGGTGCTCATTGACTGGATGCTGCCCGACATGAGCGGCCTGGAACTGACCCGGGCGCTGCGGCGCGAGGATCCTAATCGCGATCTGCCGGTTATCATGCTGACGGCCCGGGCCGAGGAGAGGGACAAAGTGACCGGGTTGGACAGTGGCGCCGATGACTACCTGACCAAACCGTTCTCGCCACGCGAGTTGGTGGCGCGCATCAACGCCGTCCTGCGGCGTCTGTCACAGGATGACGAGGAACCGATCGTTGCTGGTGACTTGCAACTGGATCCCGTCAGCCACCGGGTTACCGTGGGTGACCGGGAGATTGCGTTGGGGCCAACAGAATATCGCTTGTTGAAGTTCCTGATGGCCAATCCGGAGCGCGTCTACAGTCGCGGTCAGCTGCTGGATTTTGTCTGGGGTCAAAATGTCTATGTCGAGGAACGTACCGTTGATGTTCATATTCGCCGTCTGCGAAAGGCACTCGAGGGTTTCGCCGTAAATCAGTACGTGCAGACCGTGCGCGGCGCCGGGTACCGGTTCTCGACTCGCTGACGCTTCAAGCCAATGATGAGTCGGCTCTGGTTCAGAACGCTTCTGCAGCACTTGGCAATTGTCCTGGCGGGTGCCGGGGTTGGTTGGCTCTACGACCGACTGATCTGGGGCCTGCTGGGTGCGATCGGTGTGCTGCTGCTGTGGCACGTCTACAATCTGTTTCTGCTCGAGCGTTGGCTGACGACCGGTGAACGTGGCCCGCTGCCGTCTGGCGACGGTCCCTGGTCACAGGTACTGGCCCGAGTCCAGGCCGTAAATGACCGCGCGCGCGAGAACCGGCGTGCCTGGGTACGCCTTGTCAAAGAATTGCGTGCGTCTACGAAGGCCTTCCCGGACGGTGGCGTGATCCTGAACAAGGATATGGAAATCGTCCGCAGCAACAAGGTGGCGCGGAGCCTGCTTGGCCTGAAGAAAAAGCGCGATCGCGGCACGCGTATCGAAAACCTGATTCGACATCCCGAGTTCATTCACTATCTGGAGACTGGCTCGAAGAAGCGGAGCGTGGAGATTCCGGCGCCGACGGACAATGACGTCTGGTTGTCCTGCCGCGTGATTCCATATGGCATGGATCAGAAGCTTCTGCTGGTGCGGGACATTAGTGAGAGCGTCAAAATGGCGAAAATGCGGCGCGACTTCGCGGCTAATGCGAGTCACGAATTACGTTCGCCACTCACGGTCATCGCCGGGTACCTGGATGTGATGGCGGAAGATGAGAATCTGCCAGAGGCGTGGGTCGGGCCCGTGGAAGATATGCGTGAACAATCTGTGCGGATGCGTCGCTTGGTCGATGACTTGTTGCAGCTTACGCGGCTCGAATCGGCGGAATCCTGTCCTCGCGACAAACGCGTCGATGTCGAGAGCCTTCTACAGTCTGTTCGCCGGGATGCCCTGGCACAGAGAGATCGGCCGCGAACAATCGAGCTCGATATTGAGAGTACGCGAGGTATCCTGGGTGAGGAAACCGATCTGCAGTCAGTGGTAACCAACCTGGTTAACAATGCGGTTCGCTATACGCCGCACGAGGGCTCAGTACTAATCGGCTGGCGGACGGATGACAAAGGCGGGCAGATTTGGGTCAAGGACACCGGCATCGGAATATCAGACGATGACTTGCCGAGAATTACCGAACGGTTCTATCGAACGAGTGCCGCACGGGCCCGCCAGGAGGGCGGCACGGGATTGGGTCTGGCGATTGTTAAACACGCGTTGAAGCGGCACGACGCCGAGCTCATTATCGAGAGTAAGCTGGGATCCGGCAGCCAGTTCACCTGCCGGTTTCCGAAAGAGCGGATAGCAGCTTCCTGATAGGCTGCTTGACTTTTGGCGGCCCCGCGATGGAGGGGCAGAGGTGGCGAACATGGAATCAGAACAGTTCAGTCAGCATATTTCGCGGCGATTCAACGAAGAGCTCGAACACTTGCGCACAGAGGTCCTGCGCATGGGTGGTCTGGTCGAGAGTCACCTGGATACCGCGATAGAAGCGATCACGGCGGGTGACAGCGAAATGGGCCTCAAAGTCGCGCGCGAAGACTACAAGATCAACGAAATGGAAGTGTCGATCGACGAGGAGTGCAGCCGGGTGCTGGCGACGCGTGCGCCTGCGGCGGCCGATCTGCGTTTGATTGTCACCGTAATCAAAACCATCACCGACCTCGAACGGATCGGTGACGAATCGGAAAAGATCGGGTACCTGGCTTCACGCCTGGCGAGCGACACGCAACCACACGATCACTACAGCGAATTGCGGACCATTGGTGAGCATGTGCAGTCGATGGTGCATGACGCGTTGGATGCATTTTCCCGCGTCGATCCGGCCGACGCGCTGCTGGTGGTCGAGGAAGACAAGCTCGTCGACGAGGAGTACGACATGATCGTCCGGCAGTGCATTTCCATGATGATGGAAGATCCCCGCACGATCCGGCGCTTCATGGACGTCAGCTGGACCGCCCGGGCGCTCGAACGGATTGGTGATCATGCCAAGAATATCGCCGAATACGTGATTTACTTGGTCCACGGTCGGGACGTGCGGCACCTGAAACTTGCTGAAATAAAAGAAGAAATAGCCGGTTAACGCCAATACGCGTTTTGAAATAATTCCTTAACAAATTGTACCTAGACTGCCAATCGTCGGATTACTAAATCACAGCCGCGGAGGTTCGCGTGTACAGTAAAAATCAGATTGCTACGTTGCTCGCTGGCGTTGCCCTGACAGGATGCCTGGCCACCCCGGCGTTTGGTCAGGCGGCCCGTGACTACATCAGCATTGTCGGTTCGTCGACTGTCTATCCGTTCGCGACTGTTGTCGCCGAACAGTTCGGACGTTCCACCCAATTCAAGACACCGAAGATCGAATCGACGGGTTCGGGCGGTGGTCTGAAACTGTTTTGCGCTGGGGTCGGCGTGGGCCATCCGGACGTCACGAATTCGTCGCGGCGCATCAAAGCGTCAGAGGTCGATATGTGCGCATCGAATGGCGTAACCGACATCGTCGAGGTCAAGATTGGTTACGACGGCATCGTCCTGGCCAACTCGATCGACACAGCGCCGATGGAATTGAGCTTGCGCGACGTGTTCCTCGCATTGGCGAAAGACGTGCCGGATCCGAGTGGCGCCGAGCAGCTCGTGCCCAATCCCCACAAGAAGTGGAGTGACGTCAACCCGCGCTTGCCGGCAACCGACATCGAGGTGCTCGGTCCGCCGCCAACTTCCGGTACGCGCGACGCTTTTGCAGAGCTGGCGATGGAAGGCGGCTGCAAGAACTTCGACTGGATTAAGGCGATTAAGAAGCAGGACAAGAAACGCTATAAGGCAATCTGTCATGGCGTTCGGGAAGATGGGAAATACGTCGAAGCGGGTGAAAACGACAACCTGATCGTGCAGAAGCTGA
>JASJBD010000062.1 GCA_030066665.1 Gammaproteobacteria bacterium | reverse complement strand
CGGGCGCGCGATAGCGTGGCGGCACTGCGCGCGGCTACGAGCTGTCGCCGGCGCGCGGCCAGTTCCGCGCCGAACGTACGTACCCCGGCCAGCGCATCCTCGACCTCGGCGAAACTCTCCAGCACGGTTTGCTCGTACTCTTTCAGCAACTGCTCGGTGCGCGCCTGTTCGATTTCAACCTGCCGTTTGCTTTTGCCGGCATCGAACAATGGCCCCAGCAGGTTGCCGCCGACGTTCCACGCAACCCCGTCGCTATCCACCAGGTTCGACAAGTCGTCGCTGGCAAATCCCAGCGCGCCGGTCAGATTGACTGTCGGCAGGCGCAGCGCTTGGGCGGCGCCGATGCGTGCGGTCTGTGCCGCCAACGCCTGCTCGGCCTGGCGGACATCGGGTCGGCGCGCGAGCAGCTCGCTTGGCAAGCCGGCCGGAACCGCCGGCAAAGTGAGGCTCGATTTGGCACCGCGCTCGCGCAGGATTGGCCCGGGGTTGCGGCCGAGCAAGGTGCCGAGCAGGTTTTCGGTCTGGATCACTTCGCGTTCGACTGCCGCCAGCGCCGCCGCAGCCAGGGCTTCTTCGACCTGCGCCTGATTCACGTCGAGCATTGGCACGGTGCCTTTATCGAATCGTGCCTGAATGATGGCGAGTGAATCCTGGCGACTCTCAAGCGTGCGTTCCGCAATCAGGTAACGCTCATCGGCATCGCGCAACAGCAGGTACGCGGACGCGACATCCGCAATCAGCGTGATGATGACGGTTTGCCGAGCCGCTTCCGTCGACAGCAGTTCAGCCCGGGCCGCTTCCGTAGATCGTCGCAGGCGACCCCAGATGTCCAGTTCGAACGTCAAGTCTGCGGCCAGCCGGTATTGCTCCTGGATGCCGAAGCTGGGGAAGACGGCGCCCGGGTCGCTGCGAGCTGCTTGTCCGGTGACGTCCACCTGCGGAAACTGGTCGGCACGCACGAAGCCCAGCCGGGCACGCGCTTCTTCCACGCGCGCAGCCGCAATGGCGGCATCCTTGTTTTCCTCTAGAGCGACTTGGATCAGTGTCTCCAGTTTTTCGTCTTCGAACAGCTCCCACCAGGGCAGATTTGCAATCGATTCACCCGCATCGATGGTTTGGCCAAAGCCATCCGGGACCGGGACGTCGGGTCGCTCGTAGTCCGGTCCGAGCAGGCAGCCGGCCAGCAGCAACGTCGTGCAGAAGACAATCAACCGCTGTGTCACGGCCTGATCTCTGCCGGCTCGGTTTTGCCCCGGTTTACGAGCTTGTCGACCAGCACGAACATGGCCGGCGTCAGGATCACACCAATGACCGTTGCCGCGACCATGCCCGAGAACACCGTCATGCCCATCACTTTGCGCGCCTCAGCACCAGCACCGCTGGCAATCAGCAATGGAATAACACCCAGGATGAAAGAAAATGCCGTCATCAGGATCGGCCGGAAACGTTCGCGGGCTGCTTGCAGTGCGGCCTCGACGGCCGACAGGCCGGCCTCGCGTTTCATTTTGGCGAACTCGACAATCAGGATCGCGTTTTTCGCCGCCAGGCCGATGAGCATCACCAGGCCGATCTGCGCGAACACATTATTTTGATAACCGGGCAGGAACAGGCCGCTCACGAACAGGCCCACCATTGCGCCAAATATGGCAATGGGTGTACCGAGCAACACACTCCACGGCGTCGCCCAGCTTTCGTATTGCGCCGCGAGAATCAGGAACACGAACAACAGCGCCAGGCCAAATACCTGGCCGCCGGAACCAGCCGCGGCCTTTTCCTGAAAACTCATCGCGTTCCAGGAGTAGGTCATGTCGCTCGGTAATGTCTCGCGGGCGACTTCTTCAAGCGCATTCAAAGCCTGTGCGGAGCTGAAACCCGGTGCCGGCTGGCCGGTGATTTCCGCCGCGCGAAACAGGTTGAAGCGGTTGGTGTAGTCGGGTCCCTTGGTCCAGCTCACATCGACGATTGCGGACAACGGCACCATACCGCCTTCCTTGCCGCGCACAAAGAAATAGCGCACATCCGACGCAGCGTTGCGGTATTCGGGTTCGGCCTGCACGTAGACTTTGAACAATCGGCCAAAGCGATTGAAGTCATTCACATAGGCGCCGCCGAGAAAACTGCCGAGCGTCGTATTCACATCGGCAGGTGACACGCCGAGGCGCAGCACTTTGTCGTTGTCGACCTTGGCAAAGATCTGCGGCACAGTCGCCCGATACGTCGTGATTGCCCCGCCGATCTCCGGCCGCGCCGTCGCGGCTTCCATGAAGCGCTGCGTCTGCTCCGCGAGGTACTCTGGCGTATTGCCGGCGCGATCCTGCAGCATGATGCTGAAGCCGGAACCGGTACCGAGTCCCGGGATCGCCGGTGGGCCGAATGCGAAGGCCACCGCTTCCGGCACTTCGTAGGCCAGGCGTTGATTCAGACGCTGGATTATGCGGTTCACGTGCAGATCGCCCGGTCGCTCGGCCCACGGCTCGAGGGACACGAAGATGAAGGCCGTGTTGGGCGCCAGTGCCGACGTCAACAGACTGAAGCCAGCGACCGCGGTGACCGACTGGATGCCGTCGAGTTCGTCGAGAATGGCCTCGACCTGTCCCGTGACTTCATCGGTCCGTTGCAGCGACGCGGCGTCCGGCAACTGGATGTTCACCAGGAAATAGCCCTGATCCTCCTCGGGCACGAAGCCGCCGGGCACGGTCGCGAACAGGCCGCTCATAGTGAGCGTGATGGCCGCAAGGCAGGCGAGACTGAGAAACACCCGGCGGGTGAAGCGGTCGGCGACCGACATGTAACCGGCGGTGGCTTTTTCGAAAACCCGGTTGAACCAGTCGTAGAAGGGTTGCAACGGACTCTTGCCACGTTCGCTCGACGGCCGCAACAACATTGCGCTGAGCGCCGGGCTCAGCGTCAGCGCATTGATCGATGAAATGCCAACCGAAATCGCAATGGTGATCGCGAACTGCTGATACAGGCGGCCGGTGATGCCGCCCATGAAGGCCACCGGCACGAATACTGCGATCAGCGCGAGCGACGTGGCGATGATCGGCGCAGACACCTCCTTCATCGCCGCGATGGTCGCGTCGGTCGGTGACATGCCCTGGTCCATTTTCGCGGTCACGGCCTCCACGACGACGATCGCATCGTCGACCACGATGCCGATGGCCAGCACCAGCCCAAGGAGCGACAGGGTATTGATGGAGAAACCGAGCAGCGGGAACACCACGAAGGTGCCGATCAACGACACCGGCACCGCTAACGTGGGAATCAACGTGGCGCGAAAGTTCTGCAGGAACACGAACACCACCAGGATGACCAGCGCCACAGCCTGGTACAGCGTGGTAATGATTTCGTCGATGCCTGCCTCGATCGCCAGCGTCGTATCCAGCGATACCAGGTAGCTCAGGTCCTCCGGGAAGTCCTCGCGCAACCGCTCCATTTCGGCGATGACCTGCTGGGCCACCTGCAGTCCGTTCGCGCCGGGTAGCTGGTAAATGGCCAGCACCGCAGTCGGCCGGCCGTTCAGGCGCGTAACGGCACTGTAATTCTGCGTGCCGAGCTCCACGCGGGCGACATCCTTGACCCGCACCTGTGACCCATCCGGGTTGGAGCGCACGATGACATTGCCGAATTCCTCGGCGTTGCTGAGCCGGCCGGGCGTACGCACCGTGTACGTGAATTCGGTGCCGACCGGCGCCGGCGGGCCGCCGATCTGGCCGGCTGGCGCGATCACATTCTGTTCCTGAATGGCCCGGGTGATGTCCGGTACGGTCAGGCCCAGCTTCGCGAGCTGGTCCGGTTTGATCCACGCGCGCATCGCGTATTCGCTGCCGCCGAGCACATTGGCCTGGCCAACTCCCCGAATCCGTGCCACAGGGTCGAGGATGTTGATGGTGATGTAATTGCTGAGGAAGTCCTGGTCATACGTGCCATTCGGCGAATAGATACTCACCAGCAGCAACGGAAACGACAGTTTCTTCTTGACCGTGATGCCGAGACGTTTCACTTCCTCCGGGATGCTGGCCTGCGCCTCGGACACGCGGTTTTGCACCAGCACGTTCGACATGTCGAGATCGGAGCCGACTTCGAAGGCCGTCGTCAGCGTCAGGCTGCCATCGTTGGCATTGACGGACTTCATGTACAACATGTTTTCGACGCCGTTGACCTTTTGTTCCAGCGGCGTTGCGACCGATTGCTCGACCACGGTTGCGCTGGCGCCCGTATAGGTGGCGCGCACTTCGACCTCGGGCGGCGTGATTTCGGGATATTGCGCGATCGGCAGTGCGCCGATGGACACGAGGCCGGTGATCACCATGATGATGGAGATCACCATCGCGACAATTGGCCGGCGGACGAAAAATTCAGCCATCGTGATGGCGGGACTTCAGGTCGCCTGAATCGGCGCCTGCGGGGTGGCTTCTTGCCGCAGCGTGGGCGCGACTACCATCCCGGGCCGCACTTTTTGCAGGCCCTCGACGATGATGCGCTCGCCGCCGTTCAGGCCGGCTTCGACCACCTGCAGGTTGTTCTTGATCGGCCCGGGCGTGATTTCGCGTACCTCGACCTCATTATTACTATTGACGACATAGACACGGAACCGACCCTGCAGCTCGGTGACGGCGCGCCGCGGTACCACCACGGCATTTTTGAGTTCGGTATACGGCGCGCGCACCCGAGCAAATTGCCCGGGTAAAAGAATATTGTCCGGATTCGGGAACAAGGCTTCGACGGTGAATGTGCCGGTTTCGGGGTCGATCGCCTGCGCAGCCCCCGCGCCAAACCCTCGATGGGGGAATTCACTGCCATCCGCCAGCAGCAGGATCAGCTCGACGCGGGTATCAGGCTCTCTCCTTTCGAGCAAGTCTTCTTGAGCGGCACCGCGGGCCAGGATCAGGTACTCACGTTCGGAGATCGAAAACCGTACGCGAATCGGGTCGATGTCCGACAGGACATTAAGGACAACCGGATTCGGTTCGCGGCCCACGAATTCACCCGGTTTGGCTTTGCTCAGCCCGATCAGGCCGGTAATGGGTGCCCGGATGCGGGTGTAGCTCAGTTCGATTTCCGCCAGGTCCACGGCCGCCTTCGCTGCCTGCACGCCGGCCCGCGCTGCGTCGAACTGGGCCACGGCGCTGTCCAGGTCCTGCGCGCTGACGGCTTTCATTTCCGCCAGTGGCCGAATCCGGCCGAGATCACTCTCGGCTTTCGCGAGATTGGTCTGCGCCGCGGCGAGCTGACTCTGCGCCTCGACCAGCTTCGCCTGGAACGGCTGTGGATCGATCGTGTACAGCAACTGACCTTCGTCGACGAAGGCCCCTTCGCGAAAATTCATACTTTCCAGGAAGCCTTCGACGCGGGCGCGAATCGGCACGTCCTGCGTCCCCAGCGTGCTGCCGACCATTTCAATGATCAGCGGCACGTCGCGGCGCTGCACTTCGGCCACCTGCACGGGCAGCGGCGGTGCCTTTTCCGCGACATCGTCACCGCCACAGGCGGCCAGCCACAGGGGCAACGCGGCGATGATCAGCGCGCGGGTGATCCCGAGATTGTTGTTATTCATTTAGCCCTGGACCCGCAGGAATCCGACGGAGAATGATGCGGATTTCGGGTCAGGCCGTCCAGTCAGACTTCGGCGCGCACCAGGTCGGCCCCGGCCGCGAGGCTCTGCAGCTTGCCCAGCGCGATATCGTACGGAATCGGGGTCATGCCGCAGTTGGTGCAGGGCAGGATTCGCTTGGGATCGACGTACTCCATCGCCGAGCGCAGCGTGGTCGCGACTTCCTCGGGCGTTTCGATCCGATCGGGCGTCACGGCGACGGCCCCCACCATGATCTGCTTGTCCGGTAGCAACGCCATCACCGAGTGCGGCACGTGCGAATCCGCGCATTCCAGTGATATCTGGTCGATGCTGCTCTCATTCAGTCCAGGAAAGATCCGTTCGTACTGGCGCCATTCATCGCCGAGCGTTTCCTTCCAGCGCAGGTTTTCCTCGATGCCGTAGCCGTAGCAGATGTGGACCGCGCGCGTGCATTCCAGGCCGTCGGCCGCGGCTTCCAGTGCTTCAATACCCCAGTCGTTCACATCATCGAAGAACACATTAAAGGCAGGTTCGTCGAACTGAATCACGTCGGCGCCGGCGGCAACCAGCTCACGCGCCTCGTCATTCAGTAACTTCGCGAACGCCAGCGCCATTTTCGGCCGGCTGCCGTAGTAGGCATCCGCAATCGTGTCGCAAATAGTCATCGGGCCGGGCAGCGTGAACTTCAATTTGTGATCGGTGAGGCTGCGCACGAACTTGAGTTCTTCCAGGTGCACCGGCTTGGGCCGTGTGACCGCGCTGGTGACGGTCGGCACTTCCAGGTCGTAGCGGTTGTCGCGAATCCCCATCAGGGTTTTCTTGTTCTGATCGATGCCGTCGATGCCTTCCAGGAAGGTGTGCACGAAATGCCGGCGGAACACTTCGCCATCGGTCAGGATGTCGATCCCGGCGGCTTCCTGGTGGCGGATCCATTCCTCTGCGGCACGACGCTGGCCGGCGGCGAGCGCCTCGCCAGACAGTTTCCAGTCGCCTTTCAGGATCTCCGGTTCCGCCAGCCAGTCCGGCCGGGGCAGGCTGCCGGCGATGGTGGTGTCGAGCATGATTGTTCTCGTTAGTCGGCCACGCGGAACGTTAATAGCCACCGATAAATGTTGTCGTATTCCTTACCGTCGGCGCCCGTGTGGCGGTCGCCGTGGCGGTTTTCGTAAATCATGTCCCAGTTGTTGTGGGCGACACCCTCCAGCCGGGTCATGTGTGCCGGCACGCGCGGCCCCGGGTCGCAGGCATTCATGGCGTCGATGGGCTTCTGGCCATCAGCGAATTTGACGGTGCCGTCCTCGCTACCGTGAAACGCCCAGACCCCCAGCTCAAGCTGCCCACAGACCGCCGTTATCTGCCCGGCCCAGCCGGCGACCGGGATGATCGCAGCGGCGCGCCCGGGCACTTTTTCGGCAATCTCCCAGACCGCGCGCCCACCCATGGACAAGCCGGTGAGGTAAATCCGCCGCGGGTCGATACGATAATCGGCCTGCAGCGCGTTAATGGTCTTGAGGACGTCCCGGTGTGGCCACCAGGGTTGCAACCCGCCCACCTGCGGGCCGGCGACAATCAGGGGCAGATCCGCGTCCCAGTTACCGTCCTGCATGCTGCGGAACGGGCCGTGCACGGCCACTTTCTGGATCGCATTGGCCGAACCGTTGCCCTTCTCGCCGAGGCCGTGCAGGAAGACCAGCAGCGGGTAGTGCTGGTTTCCGTCGTCGTAACCGACCGGCAGCCGCAGCAGGTAATTGAGACTGTTCTCACTCTGCACAAATTGATAATGCTCATCTGCCATAGCTGCGGATGCCATCAGGGTCAAGGCCAAGGTCCAGATCTTCATCCCCATATTATATGTGTCGCGATGCCATTATCATTCGCGCCCTATGGCTATCCGCTGCGGCATCGTCGGGCTCCCCAACGTGGGCAAGTCCACCTTATTCAATGCGCTCACTGCGGCGGAAATCGCGGCGGAGAACTATCCCTTTTGCACGATTGATCCGAATGTCGGCATCGTGCCGGTGCCGGATCCGCGGCTCGAGCAGATTGCCGCGATCGTGAAACCCGAAAAGGTCGTGCCGACGACGGTCGAGTTAGTGGATATCGCTGGCCTGGTGGCCGGCGCGTCGCAGGGTGAGGGGCTGGGTAACAAGTTCCTGGCAAACATTCGCGAGACCCATGCCATGGCTCACGTGGTGCGGTGTTTCCAGGACGACGACGTCGCGCACGTGTCCGGCGCTGTTGACCCGTTACGCGACGTCGGCGTAATCAACACCGAATTACTGCTCGCGGACCTGGAGACGGTGGAACGGGCGCTGGAGAAGGCCGAGCGTCAGGCCAAAACCGCGAACAAAGACGATATCGCTCGGCGCGACATGTTGAAACGGATACGTGATCACCTGGACGGTGAGCAACCCGCGCGCACGTTCACAACCATCAACGAAAACGAAGCTACCGACTTGCGGCAGCTATTCCTGTTGACCGCCAAGCCGGTAATGTACGTGGCTAACGTGGACGAAGCCGGCTTGCCAGGCAACGAGCATGTCGAAGCACTGCGTGAACATGCGGCGACGGAGCAGGCCGAAGTGGTCACGATCTGCGCCGCACTGGAGGCTGAAATCGCGCAGCTCGACGATGCGGACAAACGCGCCTTCCTGGATGACCTCGGCCTGGAAGAACCCGGACTGGATCGGGTGATTCACGCGGCTTACAGATTGCTGGGCCTGCAGACATTCTTTACCGCCGGTCCCAAGGAAGCGCGGGCCTGGACAGTTCGCCGCGGCTCCACCGCGCCGCAGGCCGCTGGCGAGATTCACACGGACTTCGAACGCGGGTTCATTCGTGCCGAAGTGATTACGTTCGATGACTATATTGCGGGAAATGGCGAGCAGGGCGCGAAGGAGGCTGGACGGATGCGACTCGAAGGTAAGGAATACGTCGTGAAGGAAGCCGACGTGATTCACTTCCGGTTCAATGTTTAGATGACGGTTGCGCGAATCCTGCTGCTTGCCGGCTCCCTGATCGCCGGAACGGCCAGCGCCGGCGAAATTCCCGGGCTGCCGCCGCCGACGCTGCCGGACATTCCGTACCGGGCGCAGATCTCGCTGGGCAACGACATTTTCGGCCGCGGCGGCGCGACTGATGATCACCGCACGCAGCAGCTCATGCTGTCTCTGTCGCTCGGCGAACGCTGGGAGATTACGCTCGACCACAGCATTCTCACGCTGGAGGAAAACACGACAACGCCGGGTCGTCTCGATGAGTTGAGTGGGTCGATTGGTTATCGATTGCTGGGCAGTGCCGCGGAGTCTGGCCGATGGCGCGTGCTGGCCGGCGCCGGTTTTCGAAGTGTCGGCGAGTTCGACGGTGATCGCATGCAGAACGGTTTCCACAACATCTTCGATCAGCGGATCGTTGGTCTGCCGTACGTCGATACCGACCAAACGGATGCCACCTTCTGGCTGCGGGGTGAACGCGCGGCCGTGATGCCCTGGGCGGGGTTGCGTGAGTTGTTTGGCGCGGACGCGCCAATTGGCTACTGGCTGCACGCCACCGCGCTCGGCACCAGCGACGGTCAGTGGGATGGTGCGGCGGCGGTGCACGCTACCGTGCGGAAGAACTGGGTCAATGCCTGGCTGGGGCTGCGCGGCGACTGGCGCGAAGGTTACGACCGCGATCCGGTGCAGCGTGAAGCCGCGCGCAATGAAGCCGGTGCGTATGTCGTGATGGGCATGCGCTTGGGACCAGTAATCCTGGAGACGGCGCAGGGCTTCGAATCTGACGAAGCATTCGGCCGACTGGCTTTTATCGCTGATTTCAATAGCCGCTCTAAACACCTGCAATCGGTTGGTGAATGGGGCCTGGCCGGCGGTCTTACCGCGCCGGACGTCTACGTGGTACTACAGCCCCGGACCGAGCTCTGCGGGTTGTTTGACTGTGGGTCGGGCCGGCGGTGGCGACTTCTGGGAGACGTGCGCTATGGCAGGCCGCCGATCGGCAGCGATATCGATCGCTTCGTGGAAACCTTCCAACTCGGTTTGGGACTCGAACTCGAAAGCGGCATTGCCGGTTTGCCGGACTGGTTGAGTGTGTTCGGTTCACTGGGCGCTGGCTGGCGGCGGGAGCAGATCAAGGGCGAGCTGTCGTTCAAGGGCCAGAAATCGGCAGCGATTGACGAATTCGTCGCTCTGGGCGAACTTGGCCTGCGCGCGACGAGCGTGGCCGCGGGCGAACGCTGGTCGTTCCGAATCCAGGCCGGCCTGACGGGCTGGCTGCCGGCTGGAAGCACCACCGTGGCGTTCGTCGGCGGCAGCGAGAAGCTGCAAGAGGCGGGCCTCGCACTGCTGCTCGGCGGCGTAATCGAGTATCGGTTGTGATCGGGGACATTTTTCATTTTCCGTAGAGCGGTAAGTGAAGGATGTCCCCATGGTGTTACGATGACCCCGTGTCTGAGCAGCATCGCCCGCCCATCATGATCGTCTGCGCCGATACCGACACCGGTTATCGGCTGGCCCAATTGTTGCGACGCGAAGACCGGCGCGTGATTGCACTCATGCGCCGGCGCTGTGATCCCATCTTGATCGAAAAACTCGGTTGCGAGATTGTGCCCGCGGATCCGACCGATCGTGACGAAGTGTTTTCCATCGTCGCTGCGCATTCGAAAGACGAGCCAGAAATTGTCTGCATGCTTGGCGGCACACCGCAACTGAATAGTCAGGGCAATCTGAACACGATCGATGCGGCGGTCGAATATGGTCTGCGACGATTCATTCTGCTAACCACCATCGGTTGCGGTGACAGCGTAGCGGCGGTCGACCCGTTCGTGAAGGCTTTCATCGGCAAAGCACTGCGAGCAAAGAACTGGGCGGAAACGCAATTGCGTGCGACCAATCTCGACTGGACCATCATTCGCCCCGGCGGCATGGTGCGGCGCGCCACGCGCGGTAAACCGATCCTCACCGAAAGCCCCAACGTATCGGGCTACATCAACTTGTTCGACCTGGGCGATCTCGTCCACCAGGCTGTCAACAGCCCGGCGACGATTGGGCACACCTATGCGGCCGTCGACGACGCCAAAGCCTTCGATATCAAGGGCAAACCGCTGGTCCCAGCGATGCTGGAGCCAGCACCGGAGCAACGGGACGCCCGCGGCTGAGTGGTTTCACTGTCTTGACTTGGCCCGGCCCGGCCCCGAAAATCCGCGATCCTTCCAGCGTGGTGATGTAGCTCAGCTGGTTAGAGCGCGGCACTCATAATGCTGAGGTCGGTGGTTCAAGTCCACCCATCACCACCAATTATCCTACTTTTATCAATCGCTTACCGACTCAGCACGTCTGGCTTGAAATTGCAGTGTGGGGATTTTGTGGAAGTCATCCCACCATCCTTAACACTGGCTCACGCTTCATTCCGACCATCTTCTCGGCTTCAGCTAGCAGATGTTCTACATCCGTCTCACCGACGTATACCCGCCCCACGGTCCGCCCGTACTGGCCCGTATCTACGAACCGGACTGCTACGTCCTTGCCAAACACAAGATCAGACGGCGCATCTGTCGCCTTTCGACTATAAGGCTGACCACGTTCCGGGGTGTCGATCTCAGCCAGTCGGATCTTTATCTGTTGTTTGTCAGTGTTGAGGATCGTCAAGGTGTCGCCGTCGGCGATCTTGATGACGCGACCGTAGATGTAGCCGGGCTGTGGGTCTGCAGCCGTGCCGTGATCGGCGGCGGCCACGCTGAGCCAGCCGACAAGAAAGATAAGAAGCGCGTTTCTGGCGATATGCATAGAATGACTATGCTTTGTCGCGAGGCCAAAACCAAGGAATATCGTCATAGATAGCTCACGACCCGAGCCTGCGCATCCGCATGCTCAATCCGAGCAAGTACGTAGTTTCGATCCCGGGCCAATTTAGTAGATTTGGGATTGCTGATCCTTTCCGATTAGTAAACTCAAGACAGGTGGTAGGGCCATGAATCGGAAATACCCGACCCTCTTTTTCGCAGTCTTGTACGTTGGCCTCTTAGCCGCCACATTGAGCTTGAACGGCTGCGCTTCCGTCGAAGAGTTTCAACCGAATGTGAGAGAAGGTGGGCGCGCGGTATCGCTTGCAGTAGATCCAAGTAATGATGACGTCATTCTCGCGGCCTCCGAGACAGGCGGGCTGTTTCGGAGCGCGGACCGCGGCCGAACGTGGCGTTATCTGGACGGCTTTGGCGGTCACCTTGTCCGTGATGTAGCCTTTGCTCCGCAGAATTCGGCGGTCGTGATTGCGACGACTAAAGGAGCCTACAGGGTTGATGAAACCGGCATTTGGCGTAGCACAGATGGCGGAAACACGTGGGCTATCCCAACGGGCTCCAAGGCACCAGTGGGAAATCGATGCGGTGAGATCGGATCGGCCTGGGGTATTGCATTTGAGCCAAACACAAGTAGGGTCTTTGTCGGCACGGACTGTGGTCTGGCCATCAGTAACGACCTTGGCGTGTCCTGGACCCACGTTCAACTGGACC
Organism: Gammaproteobacteria bacterium; assembly: GCA_030066665.1. Lineage (GTDB taxonomy): Bacteria > Pseudomonadota > Gammaproteobacteria > Steroidobacterales > J054. Next base: position 1,027 of record JASJBD010000062.1, on the reverse strand, counting down.
CAACCCGCCCTGTAAACGGGCGAAGGACACAAAACCTGATCTTTTCTGTGCTCGCACAAAATGGCGGCAGGATAAACGCCGCTGGCGAGGATGGCGTCTGGCGATCACAGGACGGTGGGGTTACGTGGCAGAGATCGACTGGGCAACCCCGTCAGCTGAGAGGCGGAATCATCCACGGGCTCGCAGCCTCTCCCTACGATCAGGACCATCTATTTTTGGCCCACCGGGCCGGTAACACGTCGGCGCTCTACCAGTCGTCCGACGGCGGCGCCACGTGGTCACAGCTTCGAAGCGTTGCCCGCGCGTGGGCGCGCCCCTTATTTGTTCAAGCGCTGACGATCCCCTCGCCACCCGGTCATCAGGAATACCGCGTCTTTTTCGGCGACGGTGTCCGGACCCGCTACGTCACCATGGTTCACGATCCAGCCGCCCCATTAGATCAGGGTAACTGGGATCTGGTACGAGAGAATCACGCCGACCCGTCCGAGTTCGCTATCGACTCGGCTGGAGTGACCCCGCTCGTGCTGGCCACTGACGGTGGCGTGCACACCCTCGTACCTACCTTTCTTTTTCTGCTGAAGGAGAGAGACGGCCGGGTTCACGTTCATAGTCTGCGATCAGATGGCAGCGTTGGCGCTCAGGTGGAGCAGCACGACTGGTCAGAGGGTTGGACGACAGCTTCTTTCTTCGTGGCTGGTGCGACCACCTACCTCCTTCTTCTTAAAGAAGCCACAGGTCAGGTTCACATCCACCAAATGAATACCGACGGTTCCGTAGGGGATCACATCCATACTTATGATTGGCCATTTGACTGGACTCAGGCGGTACCCTATTCGGTCGGCGATACTCCTTTTCTTTTTCGGCTCAAGGAACGCAACGGCCGGGTCAATATCTATAGGCTGCAGTTAGATGGCAGCGTTGGCGCTGAGGTGGAACGGCACGATTGGTCAGAGGGCTGGACGACTGTATCTTTCTTCAGGGCCGGTCCAAATACCTACCTCCTTCTTCTCAAAGAAGGCGATGGTGA
>JASJBD010000004.1 GCA_030066665.1 Gammaproteobacteria bacterium | reverse complement strand
CACGCTCAGCTGCGACTCGGGCGTGAGACTCTCCGCGGCGCGCAGGTCCCGCAGGGTTTGCTGCCGGTGTAGCTGGGCGGTCAGCGTTTCAACGTTCTGTTCGCAGCTCGCCAGTTCAATGCGTGACTGCTCGCGACGCAGCAGACCGCGGAAGCCGTGACAGCGGCGCCGCGCCATGGCCAGCTCGTGCTCGGCGATATCCAGCCGCGACCTGAGCGTCGCTAGCCGCGCGTCCATGTCGGCCAGGTCCGACTGCTGGCGACTCTGGAAACTCTGCTGTGATTCGAGTTTCTCGTGCTGCAGTTCCCGCGGCGTCTGCTCCCGGACGAGGCGCGCAACCCGCCGCTGGCCGTATGACCACAGCGCGCGGAGCTGGTAATAGAGCGCCACCTGGACCGCCTGGGCCGGATCTGCCAGCAGGCCCTCCAGCTGCTCCAGTCGCTGCTGGACCCGAAGGAGCTGGCCGTCCTGGTGCCGGATTCGGTCCTGCAATGTCGCCCGCTCGTTCCGCAGGCGCGCAAATTCTTTCTTGAGCTCCGCCCGGTTCCAGAACAGCTTCAGCAGGGCATCATCGGCCTGGGCCTCGGCTTTCGAACCATCGGCCGGATCGACACTGTGAATATGAACCTGTGACGGAGTGCTCGCCATCGCTTGCTGCATCGGGGCTGAGCCCGGATCTATGGTTTCCAGCAGCTTAGCGCTCGGCGCAGGCCGAAAAGGTGATTCGCTTGGCAGTTTGCCTTAATGCGGCGAGCCGCTCAGTCAAGCAATGCAGCCGCCTCGGAAGCCTGGCGAACGGGCAGGCGGAAGCTGTGCCCGTTGTCCGCGAGATAGTCCAGCCACTTGCTAAGCATCATGTTGCGGGACCAGCGATGATCCAGCTCGCGGCCATAGCGGCGGCGCAGATTCAGCAATACCCCGTGACGATGGTGACTGGCCCAGCCACTCACCTCGGCCAGGCGGGCATCGAGATATACTCTGAGACGCAAGTCGGGATCGACGACACAGGCTTCACCGTCTTCGATCAAATAGGTCAGGCGCAGAACTCGCGTATACTTCGTGGCTTCGTCCACGCACAACTGCAACGGAAAGTCTGCCGGGCAATACGACACGATCGGACCACGTAACTGATCGAGACCACCGGTGAGATTATTCAGTTTGATGAAATTGCTTTCGTAGAGCACCATCAAACCGCCGAAACTGCGCGGCTGTACCGATCCCTCCGGGACTATGTAGCTATCGGATAGCATGGTTTGAATATAGCACAGCGTTTTTTCCGTCTGCCTGTCGCGATCTGTATCACATAATCAACAACCAAGCGAAAACCGGCGTGACGATGTCGACAGACGCAAACATCCAGACCATAGCCTGTAAACCGTACGATGATCAGCGTCCGGGCACCGCGGGATTGCGCAAGAAAGTCACGGTCTTCCAGCAACCGCATTACCTGGAGACCTTTCTCGAAGCCATATTTCGAACGGTCGCGATCGAGCCGGGCGCATCGTTGGTGGTCGGCGGCGACGGCCGCTATTTGAACAGTGAATCAATCCAGGTGATCGCGCGCATGGCGGCGGCGCACGGGGTGGGACAAATCATCACCGGCCGTGATGGCTTGCTGTCGACACCAGCGGCATCAAACCTGATTCGCGAACGGCGGGCGGCGGGCGGTTTATTGCTGACGGCCAGCCACAACCCCGGTGGTCCAAACGGAGATTTCGGCGTCAAGTTCAATACCGCGACCGGTGGACAGGCGCCTGAATCGCTCACCGAGGCGATTTTCACGGCGTCGCAGGACATCACGAGTTATCGCATTGCTGATTTGCCAAATCTGGAACTGTCCAGGCTGGGCACGCAGGAATGCGGCAGCTTCGCGATCGAGGTGGTGGATTCGCCGGCGCACTACGCCGGCGTGATGGAGCGGCTGTTCGATTTCGAGCGCATGGCCGACTGGCTCCGCGCGGGCCATCGCATCTGCTTCGACGCGTTGCATGCGGTCACCGGACCGTATGCGCTGGAGATCCTGTGTCGTCGCCTGGGTGCCCCGACCGACGCCGTGCTGCACGCCGAACCCCTCCCCGACTTCGGCGGTTTCCATCCGGATCCGAACCCGGTGGACGCCGTCCATCTCGCGGAGCTGGCACAGTCGCCAAATGCGCCGGACCTGATCGCTGCCTCGGATGGTGACGGCGACCGGAACATGATTCTCGGGCCGGGTCTGATGATCTCCCCAGGCGACAGCGTTGCAGTCATGCTGGCGCACGCCAACAAATTACCGGGTTACAAAGACGGCGTGCCGGGCGTGGCGCGCTCGATGCCAACCAGTCGGGCGCTGGATGCGGTAGCCGTGAGCCTCGGTATCCCCTGTTACGAGACGCCCACCGGCTGGCGGTTCTTCTGTAATCTGCTCGAGGCCGACATGATCGGCTTGTGCGGCGAGGAGAGCTTCGGCACGGGCTCATCCCACACGCGCGAGAAAGATGGTTTGTGGGCCGTGCTTTTCTGGCTCAATTTGCTGGCCGCGGAGAATCGTTCCGTCGGCGAAATCGTGGCAACGCACTGGCGCGAATTCGGGCGTCACTACTACCAGAGGCAGGACTTCTTTATCGAGGATGCATCGCGGGCAACGGCGCTGGTGGAGGCCCTCCGCGAGAGTCTGCCGGGCCTGCCTGGCCAGCGCGTTGCCGACGGTTCGATCGAGACCGCGGATGAGTTCTGCTACACGGATCCGGTGGACAACAGCGAGTCGCGTCAACAGGGCTTCAGAATCGGTTTCGGCGATGGCAGCCGCGTCGTCTACCGGTTGTCCGGCACCGGCACGAGTGGCGCTACTCTGCGGGTTTACCTGGAACGATTCGCGGCCGATCCAGCAACACACCAGGAACCCGTGACCGAGTTCCTGGCGCCGATTGCAACACGCGCCGCGCAGCTCGCGCACATCGAAAAATTTACCGGACTCAGCGCGCCAACCGCGATCATCTGATCTGCGCGTGCGTTCAGGGGCGCACCCGGCGTTCGATCCCCGTGCTATTCAGAATCGTACTGGCAATCTCTTCGACGGATACGTGCGTCGTGTCGACGAACGGTATCTGATACCGCCGGAACATCGCTTCAGCCGCGCGCAGCTCGAAACGTACCTGCTGCGTCGATGCGTACCGCCCGGTGGGTCTGCGTTCTTTCCGGATCTGCCGCAGCCGCGCCGGCTGGATCGTCAGGCCGAACAGCTTGTCCCGGAACGGGGCAATGACCTCGGGCAGACGGCCATCTTCCAGCTCATCTTCGGCCAGCGGGTAATTCGCGGCGAAAACACCGTAGCTCATCGCGAGATACAGACAGGTGGGCGTCTTACCGGAACGAGATACGCCCACGAGGATGATGTCGGCCTTGTCGTAATCACCCACGCGCCCGCCATCATCGTAATTCAGCGCATAGTTGGTAGCATCGATACGTTTGTCGTAGGCATAGATGTCAGTGAGACCGTGGGCGCGTCCCACCGTGCGTGATGGCTTGACCTGCAATTCGAGCTCCAGCGGCACCAGAAACGTTGCAAAGAAATCCAGAAACAGGCCGGACGCGTTCGCAAAGGGCGCGCGTAATTCATCCTGCACCAGCGTGCTGAAAATTATCGGGCGCACGCCTTCCGATCGGGCGACGGCGTTGATCTGCCCGACCACTTCCGTTGCCTTGTCAATGGAGTCGATAAATGGCACAGTAATTTGTTTAAACTCGTGATCCTCGAATTGGGTCAGCAGGCTGCGTCCGAGGGTTTCGGACGTCACCCCCGTCTGATCGGACACGAAAAAAACCGTACGGCAGGCCATGACAGGTTCCGGATAAGCCACTCTGGTCACCGGATTGTCCATGTCTCGGTGACACACACAAGGGAGGAAGCCTTGGATACCTACGTGGTACCACTCGCGGACTTGGGTCTGGCAGACCTGGACCAGGTTGGCGGCAAGAATTCGTCGCTGGGGGAAATGATCGGCCAGCTCGGCAAGCTCGGCGTACGCGTGCCGGGCGGCTTCGCGACGACGGCCATGGCCTATCGCAAGTTTCTGGCACAGGACGGGCTCGCGGATCGCATCAATGCCGCCCTGGGCGCACTCGATGTCGACGACGTCGAGCAGCTGGCCAAAACCGGCCAACAAATTCGCGACTGGGTTATGGCGACGCCACTTCCGAAGGAACTGACCGCCCGTATCGAAGCCGAATGGAAGGTGCTAACCGACGAGTACGGCGTCGATTCAGCCGTCGCCGTCCGTTCGTCGGCGACGGCAGAAGATTTGCCGGAGGCTTCTTTCGCCGGGCAACAGGAAACGTTTCTCAACATTCGCGGGCTCGACAACCTGATCAAGGCAATTCATCGGGTCTACGCCTCGCTGTACACGGACCGCGCCATCGCGTACCGCGTTCATCAGGGCTTTCCGCATGACCAGGTGGCGTTGTCTGCCGGGATCCAGCACATGGTGCGCAGTGATATCGGCACGAGTGGCGTGATGTTCACGCTGGATACCGAGTCCGGTTTCCGAGACATGGTGTTTATTACTGCTGCCTGGGGCCTCGGTGAGACCGTCGTTCAGGGCGCGGTCAACCCGGATGAGTTCTACGTGTACAAGCCCGCGCTGCGTGCTGGCAAGCTGCCGATCCTGCGCAAGAAGCTCGGCACGAAAGCAATCAAAATGGTCTACGCCAACGAGAATTCACCCGGCAAGACCGTCATGACGGTCGACGTCGACCCGGCCGACAGCAATCGTTTCTCTCTGACCGACGACGAGGTGGCAACGCTGGCGCGCTACGCGTTGATCGTCGAGGATCACTACGGTCGGCCGATGGACCTCGAATGGGCCAAGGACGGAGGTGATGGCGAGCTCTATCTGTTGCAGGCGCGCCCGGAGACCGTGCAGAGCCGCTCCGGCAGCAGCATCCAGCGCTTTGAACTGAAGAAACGTTCCGAAGTTCTGGTGCAGGGCCGCAGTATCGGCCAACGGATCGGCGCCGGACCTGCCCGACTCGTCACCGATGTCCGCGAGATGAATCGCGTGCAACCCGGCGACGTGCTGGTTGCGGATATGACCGATCCCGACTGGGAACCGGTGATGAAACGCGCGTCGGCCATCGTCACGAACCGCGGTGGCCGGACCTGTCATGCCGCCATCATTGCGCGCGAGCTGGGCATACCCGCCGTCGTGGGCTGTGGTGATGCGACCAGCCGGATCCAGGACGGTAAACCCGTCACGGTATCCTGCGCCGAGGGCGACGAAGGTTACGTTTACGCCGGCCAGCTCGAATTCGACGAGACAGAAATCCAACTCGACGAACTGCCGGATCTGCCACTGAAGGTCATGATGAATGTCGGCAATCCGGACCGCGCCTTCGATTTCTGCAAAATACCGAATCACGGCGTCGGGCTCGCACGGCTGGAATTCATCGTGAACCGTATGATCGGCGTCCATCCGCGGGCCTTGCTCGAATTCGACCAGCTCCGGCCGAACTTGCAGGAAGAAATCCGTGAACAGATCGCCGGGTACGCCGATCCGGTGGAATTCTTCATTGCGAAACTGGCCGAAGGCATTGGCAGTATTGCCGCAGCGTTCGCACCCAACCCGGTTATCGTGCGCCTGTCAGACTTCAAATCGAACGAATACGCGAATCTCCTTGGTGGTGAGCAATACGAACCACACGAGGAAAATCCGATGCTGGGATTCCGGGGCGCCTCCCGTTATCTCGCAGAGAGTTTCCGGCCCTGCTTCGACCTGGAATGCGCGGCGCTGCGGCGAGTGCGTGAAGACATGGGACTGACCAACGTCCAGGTCATGGTGCCCTTTGTACGTACGGTTGATGAAGCCAGGGGCGTCGTAGACCTGTTGGCGAGCAATGGCCTGAAGCGTGGTCAGAATGACCTCAAGCTGATCATGATGTGTGAACTGCCCACGAATGCGTTGCTGGCAGATCATTATCTCGAGTACTTCGACGGCATGTCGATCGGCTCGAATGACATGACACAACTGACACTGGGACTCGATCGCGACTCGGGACTGGTGGCGGATCTGTTCGACGAACGTGACGATGCCGTGCGCGCCCTGTTGAAAATGGCCATCGATGCGTGCCGCAAACAAGGCAAGTACATTGGCATCTGCGGCCAGGGCCCGTCGGATCATCCCGACCTCGCCCGGTGGTTACTCGAGCAAAACATCGAGAGTGTGTCACTCAATCCGGACAGCGTTGTGGAAACCTGGCTGTTCCTGGCCGGCGAGGAGGCCGCCGCCGCCTGACTCGCGCGCGGCCCTAGAAGTCGCTCCAGCTGGACTTCTTGCGCCAGCGAATCCGCGGCAGGATCAGGCCGAGCAGCACGCCGAAAACCACAACGGCGGCGCCGACGACGAACCATTCACGGCTGGAGCGACTGGCAAGGCGCTGGTTCTCGAGCTGCAGATCTGTCAGCGCGCGCTCGGTCTCGCCGAGCCTGTCCCGCAGCTGTTTGTTCTGCTCATCGACTTCGATTGCGTTCGAGGACAGCCGGCGAATGTCGCTGAGCTGAGTCTGCAGATCCGATCCGGAACTCTCCAGCTCGGCGATGCGTCGTTTCAGTTGCCTCGTCTCCTGCTCCAGCGCCTGGTTACTCTGCTGTAATTCGCGGCGCTTCGACTCACTGGCGGACAGCCGCTGTTCGACATCGGGCAGCGTCACGCGTGCCGGCGGCGACCGCAGCAGGTAACGGTTCAGCACCCAGCCCTCGGCCCCGCCGCGAGTACGCACCCGCGAATACCCGGCCTCGGCGTCGACTTCGAGAAGCTCGACGCGAGTGCCACTCGCCAACATCCTCACGATACTCTGCCGGGTGCTCTTGCCGGAGCGCATGGTGACTTCGAAACTGTCGGTGACCCACCGATTCTCGGCATCCTGGGCAGCCGCCAGGAGCGGCAACAGCAGGGCGAGCAGCGCGCAAGCGCGCCACTTCGCGACAACTGAACAGGAGAAATCCACCGGCCTGACCCGCACCACGCCTGCACCCACTAACCCCAGGACCGCGACTCTAGCACAATCAGCAAAGCAGCCAACCGGCCAATCAGTCAGCCAATCACGACACGCGGGACTGCAGCAGATGCTCGCGGTAGTGGCGCAATTCAGCGATCGAATCGCGAATATCGGCGAGTGCGAGATGTTCGGTGTTCTTTTTCACACCATCGAGCACCGTCGGCGCCCACAGACCGGCGAGGATCTTCAGCGTACTGACATCGAGATTGCGGTAATGAAAGAAAGCCTCGAGTGTCGGCATCTCGCGCGCCAGAAAGCGACGATCCTGACACACGCTGTTGCCACACATCGGGGACGAGCCCGCCGTGACCAGTCCGCCGAGGAAATCCAGGGTCGCCTGTTCGGCCTCCGCGGCCGTAACCGCGCTGGCGCGAACCCGCTCGGTGAGCCCCGATTTGCCGTGCTGATTGGTATTCCAATCATCCATGCCGTCGAGCACTTCATCGGGCTGGTGAAGGGCCAGCACGGGTCCCTCGGCGATCGTATTGAGATCCGCGTCGGTCACGATCGTCGCAATCTCGATGATAGAATCCCGCTGCGTGTCGAGACCCGTCATTTCGAGATCAATCCAGATCAGGCGACCCGCCTTGCTGTCCATCGAATTCATCCTGGCTACTGGCTCCCGGCGCGAGTGCGATTCTAGCAAACGGTCGCCGCGGCTCGGTGATCGGCAAGCAAAAAACGCTGTCCCGGTTCATGAACTCGCCTGACGCAGCACTCGTCGTCGCTGCACACGGCCAGCGGGGTCAGCTCGAATTCAGCGACGGCCGGCTGCAAGCCTACGTCGTCAAGGGTCGGCGAACCAAGGTCGTCTGCGGCGATCGGGTGCAGTGGGAATCATCGCAGCACGATGACCGCGTCACCGTTACTACGATCGAACCAAGGTCAAACAGCCTCCAGCGCCTCGACACGGTGCGCGCAACTACCGAGACACTCGCCGCCAATATCGACCTGGTGGTGGTCGTCGTCGCGCGACTCCCGAAACCGGACTGGTTCGTGATCGATCGCTATCTCTGTGCCGCAGCGACGATGGGCGCCGCGACGCTGCTGGTCGCGAACAAATCGGATCTCAAGACCCCGGCCGAAATCGTGGGCGAGTTCGCCAACTACCGGGCCGTGGGATATCGGGTGTTGCCAACTTCGGCGACGACGCTAGAAGGCCTGTCCGAGTTGCGGGCTGCCCTCGCCGGCAACACGGCGATTCTGGTCGGACAATCCGGCGTCGGCAAATCATCACTGATCAACGCGCTGCTACCCGGGGCAGATCTTGCGACCGCGTCCCTGTCGCGCAGTACCGACGAGGGCCGACACACCACCACTGCGTCGATCATGCACCGGATTGACGGCGGCGGACGCCTGATCGACAGCCCCGGCGTGCGGGATTTTATTCCCGCCATTCGCGCTGGCGTGGCCGTCCAGGTCGGATTTCCCGAGATCCTCGCCGCCGCGGATAACTGTCGATTTACCGATTGCCGGCATCTCCGCGAACCAGGCTGCGCCGTCAAGGCTGCGGTGCAGGCGGAGCGGATTACGGCGCGGCGTTACGAGAGCTACCGCCGCCTGCTGCGCAGCGCGGCGGAGCAGTGGTCCGGGTGATGCTCAGGTCGAGGAATCCACCGTCGTGCGTGCCGCAATCGCCCGAAACAGCGTGTTGCTGTCGACGAATTCCAGCTCACCACCCATCGGCACGCCGTGAGCAATGCGCGTTGCACTCAGTTTGTGATCAGCGGCGAGGCCCGCTATGAAGGCGGCAGTTGCCTCACCCTCCACGGTCGCACTGGTGGCCAGTACGACCTCACGCACCTCGCCCGACGCCAGGCGTGCTTCCAGCAGATCGATGCCGAGTTCGTCCGGGCCGATGCCGTCCAGCGGCGACAGGCGTCCCATGAGAACGAAGTAGCGGCCTCGATAAGCGCCGGAATCCTCGACTGCGACAACGTCGGAAGGTGATTCGACGACGCAGAGCAGGCTCGCATCGCGAGTCTGATCGGCACAGATGGGGCACAGCTCCACCTCCGCGAGCATCCGGCAACGCGCGCATTGCCCGACTCGCTCCAGCGCCGCGGTCAGCGTGCCGGCGAGTTGGCGCGCGCCGTCCGGGTCCTTGGTTAACAGATGAAATGCCATGCGTTGGGCAGATTTTGGTCCAACGCCCGGCAAGCACCGCAGCGCCGCCAGCAACTGCTGCAGCAGTGGCGAGAAACTCATCGACTCCTGTTCCTCAGAACGGCAGTTTCATACCGCCCGGCAGTCCGAGACCACCGGTCAGGCCGGCCATCTTCTCCTGGACCGTGCTTTCGACCTTGCGCAATGCATCGTTGAAGGCAGCCACAAGCACGTCTTCGAGCATATCGCGATCTTCGCCGAGCAATGAGTCATCGATAGTAATGCTGCGCACTTCATGCCGACAGGTCATGGTGAGCCGCACCAGGCCGCCACCAGCCTCACCCTGAACTTCCAGCGCAGCAAGTTGTTCCTGGGCCTCCTGCATCTGGGCCTGCATTTTCTGAGCCTGTTTCATGATCTGACCGAGATCTGCTTTCATCTGGCGTTATCCCTCTTTACGGCCCGCAACCGCTGCGAAGACCGGTTGATGAGTCGAACCCGGCTCAATCGGCCGGGGGTGTATCGTCTTTTGGTCGCACTGATTCGCTGATAACTTGGCCGTCGAAGATATCGACGAGTTGCTGGACCTGCGGATCCTGTTCGATTGCCGTGCGCGCATCTTCGTGACGCGCGTCAGCCTCGGCGCGGGCCCGCACTGCCGCAGTGTCACCAACTTGCTCGACCTTGTCGATCCGGACCGCCAGGGCACTGCCGAGTCGGTCGCGCAAAGCTTCGGTCAGCCGCTCTACCAGCTTCGGTGTAACGAGGTGAGAATTGCGTGCTTCAACGCGCAGCTGCAGGGCATTATCGGATGCAGCTTCGAGGGCACAGTTCTCGGCCAGCTGACGCGCAGCCCCACTCAATTGAAGACCGGACACGAAAGCGGGCCAGTCGGACAGGTCGGCGCGCGTCGAAACCGGCTCGCCCGGCAACGACTTGTCCGGCACAACGTGCCGGTTTTCGGCTGACGCCGACCGCGGCTTTCGCCCGCGAATCGGCGCGGTGCCACCCCGGTACGCGTCGATAGGCACGGTGCCGGACCCATCGTCCGGTCGGAACGCCAGCATCCGCAGCAGCGCCATTTCAAATCCGAGGCGCGGCTCCGGCGCGAGGCTGAGATCGCGGCGGCTGGTGATCGCAACCTGGTAATACAGTTGCACGATCGCGGGATCCAGCGCGTCAGCCAGGCCGGCCAGCCGGTCGAGTTCCTCTTCCTCCTCGACCGCGTCCCGACCTGCCAGCTGAATCACGGCAACGCGTTGCAGAGCGGTTGCCAGATCGTCCAGCACCCGTTCGTAATCCGGCACATCCTGATCCAGCTCGTCGATTTGCCGCAACAGCGCCGACCCCTCCCCCGTCGCGATCGCATCGATCAGTCCCAGCACGCGATGCCGATCCATCGTGCCAAGCATCGCGGTAACTTCGGTCTCGGCCAGTCGGTTGTCACCATACGCCAGCGCCTGATCGAGCAGGCTCAAGCCATCCCGGACACTTCCGGCAGCCGCCCGGGCAAGCCGACTGATTGCACCGGGCTCCACGGTGACATCCTCCGCGTCACAGATCAGCTGCATACGCTCGGCGATCAGGCCGGTGGGCAGACGCTTGAGATTGAACTGCAGGCAGCGCGACAGCACCGTGACGGGCAGTCTCTGGGGGTCGGTGGTGGCAAACAGGAACTTCACGTGCGGCGGCGGTTCTTCGAGAGTCTTCAAAAGCGCATTGAAGGATTGCCGCGACAACATGTGCACTTCGTCGATCAAATAGACTTTGTAGCGACCGACGGTCGGTGTGTACTGCACGTTTTCCAGCAACTCCCGGGTATCGTCCACACCCGTCCGGGACGCCGCGTCGACTTCGATCAGATCGACAAAGCGACCCTCATCCAACGCGGTGCAGGCTTCGCATTGACCGCAGGGCTGAGCCGAGACGCCCTCGAGGCAATTGAGCGCCTTGGCGAGAATCCGCGCAATGGTGGTCTTGCCGACGCCGCGCGTACCCGCAAACAGGTAGGCATGATGCACGCGGTCACCGTCGAGGGCGTTTTCGAGTGCGCGCACCACGTGCTCCTGGCCGACGACTTCGGCGAAGTTCTTGGGGCGCCACTTGCGGGCCAGGACCAGATAGCTCATTGCAGTTTGGAACTTGGAGTCATTCTTCGAAAAAGGATCCGCGCCAGCCACACCCCGGCGCCCGGCGTCGCCGCTACCGCTGCTCCCTTCCGGGCCTGACGGGGTTCACGGGTAGCCGCCGCGGGGGGACCAGCGCGGACCCCTGTGAAGGGTATGCGGTGGCCCGGCAATCAGCAAGCAAAGTTGCGCCAGGCAAAGCCGCGCCTTGCTCGGTTTGCAATTCGGGTGAAATAATCGCGCCCGTTTTCGTCACCCCGATTAATTCCTGATGCCCGCTCCCGTTCGGATTCTGCTATTGCTAACGTTTGCCGCATTCGCGCAAGGCTGCAGCCAGTCGACCACGGTAGACGTCACACGGTATGGCCAGCAATGGGACCAACCCCACTCGAGGATACTGATCATCGGGCTTAGCAACAGCCGCAATCGGCGTGACCGCTGGGAAACGGTGATGGCGGATACCCTGCGACGCAGCGGCATGATGGCCTGGGCCAGCACGAGCCTGATGGATCCCACCACCGACCTCAGCCGTGAAACAATCCTTCCGGTGGTCGAAGAATCCGGCGCCGACCTGGTGCTAGTGACTCGCCTCGTGCGCGAAGATGTCAAGGCATCCGAAGTACAGGGCTACACGGGAGCAAAAACGCAACGCAAGACTGAAAACCCGGTCATCGACTTCTTTCGCTACGACTACAAGGAATACGAAGAACCGGGCTACGTGCTGCTGTCGACCACTGTGCGTCTGACTACCGATGTGTTCGAGACGCGCGCCGGCAGGTTGCTGTTGACGATTGATACGACGACGCGCGACAAGGACTCGGAATTTGATTTGCTCGTCGACGTGACCGAGGCGATCGACCGACGCCTGCGGCGCGAGCAGTTGACCGCCAGACCGCAATAGACCGCCGTCAGGCGGCGATGGAAGCGGGCCGCCGACAGTGGCGTTCGAATCCTGCCAGCAGACGCCCGTACAGTGCCTGCTCGGCATCCAGCAAACTCGGCAGGCAAACCTGAGAGGGCGTCGCGGTATCGGTCAAGCGCGCCGCCATGTCGCGCAGGTGGACTTCCTCTTCACCGGTGAGCTTTTTCAGGGACAACGCAAAACCCGCGTCGTCCAGCGCCGTTTGATATAGCCGGTAGAACCAGATCGCGCGAAATTCCACGATCATCGAAGTCAACAGGTAGATTGCCGGCGAGCCGGCATCAGCGCCGAGCGCGCGACAGACGCTGGCTTCCACTTTCTGGAAGTACAGCCATGCCGATGCCGGTGCGACGAGTTCGGCAGGTGCGTAATCGAGCGCACGACCGGCCAGGCGCTCGGCCTGGCGTTTGAAAAACCACGCGTGCCGGGCTTCTTCCGTGACATGTTTCAGCGTCTGCTGATCGATGGCTGCGCCGCGCTGCGTCTCGAGGATCTTGTAGCTGCCCATATGCTCCAGCATCGACAGCGTGTTCATGAAGCGCGCATGCAAGACGGGGTCGGCAATGATGGCCGCGACGAGCGCAACGGTCCGGCCGGTCAGCGACTCGGTGCGGTTTTCAAAGCTCTGGATCAGCGTGGTGAGTTCCACGTGCATAATCGACAGGATGCCTGTTTTCAAAGACTTATTCGCATGATACCGGCCCTGGCCGCCCGGAGCCACGGAAAACACCTATTCCCGCGAGCACTGGGCCGACGGAGCATTATGGGCCATGCCACCCATCATGGAAGACTTCGGCTTTTTTCTGAGCCGTACGTTTGCCAGTACCCATGCAAAAATGCCGAACTGGCCGTACGTGCCGGGTACGTATTTTGTGTCCGACCCGGAGGCACCGGTCGCGGTATGCACCCTTGGCAGTGTCGATCTGGCCCCGGCAATCGCGGCGGATCCGCCGGCAGGTCTGTGCATTACAGGCAAGGTGGAGACCGAGAACATCGGCATCGAGAAAATCATCAAAAACGTGATTTCCAATAACGCTATCCGGTTCCTCCTGTGTGTCGGCAATGAGCCGCCGAAACATCTCACGGGTGCGACCATGGTGGCGCTGTTCGAAAACGGCATCGACGAGAACAATCGTATTTCAGGGTCGCCGGGTATGCGACCGGTATTGCCCAATACCAAGACGACGGAGGTTGAAGCTTTTCGCCGCCAGATCGAGCCCGTCCTGATGGTTGGCTGCACCAATGTCGCCAAGATCCATGACAAGATCCGCGAACTCGCGGCCCGGGCGCCCGACCCTGTAGCAGTGAAATTCGCACCGCCGGCCGGCATGGTCGAGGCCGAGACTGTCGATCACGTGATTGCCACGGGCGAAGATCCGCAGCGAATTAAGCTCGACAAGACAGGCTATTTCGTCATCAACATCAAAGCTGGCGCGATCCTGGTCGAACACTATTCCTACAAGGAAAAACTGTTACGGGTCATCGAAGGCACGGATGCCCGCAGCATCTACCTGACCCTGGTGCGCAATGGCTGGATATCCAAGCTCGATCATGCCGCGTACATCGGGAAGGAACTGACCAAAGCCGAGCTGAGCATGAAACACGGCTTTCCATTTCTGCAGGATGGCGGCTGACACCGCCACGGGAGGAAGCATGTCACTGCAAATATCGATCGAACTTGACGAGCATGACCTGGCGCGATTTGCAGCCATGGCCCGGCAGGTCAAAAGCCGCGTGCCGCAAAAAGTCAATCACGAGAAGATAGCAATAGAGGTGCGGGAGAAATTGCGGCGCGCGCAAGATGCGGATGACTTACCGGACTTTATTGCGGTGCGCATTCAGCAACTGGAACAGCTCGCGGACATGCTCGCCGACACCGAGTGGGGTCTCGAGGAGGACGAAACCACGCGCATCCACAGCGCGCTGTACTATTTCCGCGAGCCGGTCGACGTTATCCCGGACCGCGTGCCCGTGCTCGGGTATCTCGATGACGCCATCATGATCGAACTGACGCTGCGCGATTTCGAGCCCGAATTGTCCGCCTATCAGAGCTTCTGCGGGTTCCGGGCGGCGGAGCGGCAACGTCGCGAAAACCAGGGATTGCCCACGGACATTTCCAAGGAAGACTGGCTGGCTGACCAGCGGGCCCTGTTGCATCACCGGATCCGGGAGCGCCGGCAGAAAGGCGAGGACAAAACCGGCGGCTGGAAAATCACCCTCTGGTAAACACCACCGAACCCGAGCCGGCCGTGGCGGCGCGTATAATCAGCCGGCAATGCGGAACGCGGTCTTACTGATTTTGCTTGCGGGCACGTGTGTCACTAACAGCTACGCAGCTGAACAGGTGCTCGCCAGGGGCCAGTTCCTGGTCGCATCCCGTGATCTACGCAGTCCGACTTTCTCCGAGACCGTCATCCTGTTGCTGTTTTACGGCGATTCGGGCGCGCTCGGCCTGATCATCAATAAACCAATGGATGTGAAGCCCAGCGACGCGCTGCCGCGCGTCGAGGGCCTGGCCGAATACCGCGGCAACCTGTATCTCGGTGGGCCGGTCGAAACCGGCACGATGCATACGCTGCTGCGCATGAACAACCCGCCGCAACCTGCCGTGGAGATACTCCAGGGTGTTCATCTCGCCTCGCTCGAGGAAGCCCTGCTGACGGATTCGTCGTCGGACCCGGCTTTTCTGCGGCTTTATGTCGGCTATGCCGGCTGGGCACCCGGTCAATTGGAGAATGAACTCGCGCGCGGTGACTGGCATATTCGTCCGGCCACCGAGGAGCAGGTATTCGCCAGTGACCCGGACCAGGTCTGGCAAGAGTTGATTCCACCGCGCCTCTATCAGGCAGCGTCAGGCGAGCAGGTACGAGTCAGCCGTCGCGCTCCGCATTGAGCTTGTCGATATAGTCGACGTCGACCAGGCTAATGCCGTCCTCTTTCGCGCGCTTGATGATTCCCTTCAAGGCAGTCTTGACGAATGGTTTCGGGATACCGGTGAGTTTCTTGCAGGCATCCCGCGTGAATTGCACATTGTCAGGATCCAGCCGATTGGCTTCGTACAGGATCGCCTCCTCCTGGGGGCCTTTGTCGGTTGGAATCGGCAACCAGAAGGGCTTCTTGTGGGCCGCAAACCAGAACTTTGACGCGTCTCTGAAGCCGTAGGCCAGCGGCACTTTCGGCAGACGTTTAACGCCGTCGGCAAGATTCTGCGCCCAGGTCTCCTTCATCAGAATGCGTTCAATTCGCAGCACGAAATACTCGGGCGTTTTGCCGTCGTCACGAATGGGCTGGGATTCATCCCAGACACATTCGAACACCTGGAAGGCCTCCTTGATGATGTGCGGGAAACGCTTGCCATCGAACTTGCGGTCCGGTGTCGGGCTATCGATCAGCGTGTAGGGGTTGTCGACCATCTTTTCCGCGGTCGTTTGACCAGGGTAGCCGAGGCGGACGATCTTCTTGATCCTGGATTTGTCGAACTCCACGTAATTGAGCGCACAGACCTTGGCACGCTTTATGTGCCGATCGGTATTGGAGTTTTGCCGGCTACAGACAATGAACGAACGGCCGGTGATGACTTCGAACGGGAACGTCAGTTGATAGGGCCCGATATTCGTCTGCCCGTCGTCACTGACCGTAGTAATCAGCGCGAACGGTGATGGCCAGTAGGCGCTGGCCTGGTACCAGTTGTCCCGCATCGGGCTCTCGACGAGGCGCTCATTGATCGTGTTCGGGTGACGGCGGAACAGATCGAAAAAGCCCATACGGAAAACTCCAGCCGTGGTCAGCATGATTCTGCGGCGCCGCAGTCTATCAGAGCCCTTGACCACGTCAGCTGCGTCCGGCAACGTCGTGACCATTCCCTGTCATTGCACGAGGACATGTCAACGAGTCATCTGTATCACCGTCGTCGTGTCATCGCCGGCCTGGCCGCGAGCTTTGGCGCCGCCCTGGTGCCGCGCCTGTATGCGGCGAACCGGTCGGATGTGGTGATCATCGGCGCGGGCCTGTCCGGCCTGTATGCCGCTCTACTCCTGACCGACGCCGGCTTGCGTGTCACGGTGTTGGAAGGCAGCTCGCGTGCCGGTGGGCGTGTCCACACATCAGGCGACATGCCGGAAGCACCCGAACTCGGCGCCACAGAGATCGGCCCGTTGTATGCGCGTGTTCGCGATGTTGCCCGCCGGCTGAAGCTGACCCTGGAGCCGCGGGGCGATCCCGTGGCACCGTTTGCGCTCGCGGTGCGGGGTCAACTGATATCGATTGAGGACTGGCCGGTCTCGGAGTTCAACCGGACCGTCGGTGATGAACGCACGGTGCCGCCGCCCGCGCTGTTGCAGAGCTTTGTCACGCGTCGTAATCCGCTGGCCCGACCGGACGACTGGCTCGAGCCGGACGCTCGTGCGCTGGATGTGTCGGTGCGCGACTGGCTGCGCTCGATTGGCGCCTCGGATGAAGCCTTGCGCCTGATCAATGAAGGCCTGCTCACGGCAGACGCCGGCGCCACTTCGATACTGCCAAGCCTGCAGGACGGTTTGCGGATGGACATATCGCGCCGTATGGCCGGTAGTCAGGCTAGCGGCGGTGTGGATCGAGTCGTGGGCGGCACGTCGAAACTGATAACCGGCATGATAGACCTGCTGGACGATCACGTGCTGATGAATCGTCGCGTGACAGCGGTCGATTTGACCAGTGCGCGGGCAGTGACCCGCTGCGCCGATGGTTCGACCTACGAGTCGGACTTCGTGATCGCGACTGCGCCGTTTCCGTCACTGCGGCGAATCGCCATCGAGCCGGCATTGCGCGGTGCGCAGGCCGAGGCTGTCACTCGTATGCGCTGGGCCAATACGAGCCAGGTGTTTTTGCGTCACGACGCCGGCGAGTACTGGGAACAGGATGGCTTTGCAGCCTCACTTTGGTCCGACGGCCCGGTCAATCTGTATCGACAGCGAATCGACAGCGATCTGATCACCGCTGTGATCGTCGGCCGCAAGTCCGACGCGCTGGACCGGCTGGCACCGGAAGAGCGCGCCAACTTCGTGATCAGGGACCTGGAGCAACAGCGGCCCGTTCTGCGCGGCAAACTGCGCCCTGTCATGAATCATTCGTGGCGTCAGCAGGAACTCATTGGCGGCTGCCGGCATGATTTTGCACCCGGAACAGTGTCTCGCTTTGTCCCGGCAATGTTCGAATCGCACGAACGCCTGTTCTTTGCCGGCGAACATCTGCGGCGGCTGGAGATTGGCATGGAAGCGGCAATGGAGTCGGGCGAACATGCCGCGCTGGAGATCCTCGCGACCTGACGATTGCGGCAGTTTGGCTGCGGCATTACCATGCTGACGATGCAGTCACCGGTTCGCATGGCCGTTATCGGCGCCGGACATTTCGGCCGCTTTCATGCGGAAAAAATTGCGAATCTACCCGGTGCCGAGCTGGTCGCGATTGCCGATGCAGACACGGCGCGGGCCAGTGAAGTTGCCCGGCAGCACGGCGCGCGTGCCGTCGCCGACTATCGCGAACTCTTCGGTTCAGTAGACGCGGTCAGCGTCGTCGCCCCGACGCAATTCCATTTCGACATTACCCGGGAACTGCTGGAAAACGATATCGACGTGCTTGTCGAGAAGCCAATGACACCGGACCTGGCCAGCGCCGAGGAAATGGTCTCTATCGCAAAAAGGCACGATCGGATTCTGCAGGTTGGTCACCTCGAGAGATTTTCCGGCGTCGTCGAAGCACTGCAACGGCACATTCAACGCCCGCTTTTCATCGAATCGGTGCGCATCGCACCCTTCAAGGGACGCAGCATGGACGTCAGTGTCATCCTCGACCTGATGATTCATGATTTGGACCTGATACTCGCGCTGCTCAAGGAGGACATCGTGTCGGTGGATGCCGCCGGCGCGCCAGTGTTCTCCGATTCCGCAGATATCGCCAGCGTGCGACTGAAGTTTGCAAACGCCTGCATCGCCAATATCGTGGCCAGCCGGATCAGCCTGAAATCCGAACGCACCATGCGCATCTTCGAGCACAACAAATACGTGATGGTGGATCTCGAAAAGCGGAGCCTGCGCACGGTATCGACTACCGGTAAACCCGGCCTGCTGGGACTACCCGGGGTCGACATGCAGGACGAAAACTACAGCGAAGGCGATACGCTGGAGCGCGAAATTGCGGCGTTCGTGACGGCCGTGCGCGATCACAGCACACCGCTCGTGTCGGGCGAGGACGGACGCCGCGCCATCGAAGCTGCGATGCGGGTCAGCGAGAGCCTGCAGGCCCACGCGGAGTTTCTCGCCGAAGTTGACAAGAAGCTGTCGCAAGAAATCGGTGCACCCTGAACGAGGGGCCACCAAGACACGGAAATCGTTGACGCAGCCAAGCACAACAAGCCCTGAGACCGCCCGCCTCGGCCCGGTGCAACTGGCGCCGGGGATCAGCACCGGCAATGCAGTCGCAAAACTGTACGCCTCCTTCGTAACGATCGCCTGCCTTACCGGTATGTCGCTATTGCAGGGCTATATCCTGACCGAGCACCTGGACATACCGCGGCGCACACAGGGCACGATCTCCGGTGACCTGGCTTTCTGGACGGAAATCATCACCCTGGCGCTGTTCGTACCTTTCGGCATTCTCGCGGACCGGATCGGCCGGCGACCAATCATCGCCTTCGGCCTGTTCATGCTCGGTCTGGGATGGGGACTGTATCCGTTTGCGACATCCGTCACCCATCTGCTGGTCTTCCGGATTATTTACGCGGTCGGCGTGGCGGCTACGGCCGGTATCCTGGCGACGCTCGTCAACGACTATCCGCAGGAACGGTCGCGCGGCAAATTCATTGGTTTTACGTCGATGTGTAATGTGCTGGGCACAATCTTCGTGGCCCGAATCATTGGCAGCATCCCGGCCGCGCTCGGTGAGCGGGGCGTTGACCCCGTCACCGGCGGCAAGGTGATGTTCCTGACCATGGCGGGCATCTGCGCGATTACCGTTGTCGTCGTCCTGACAGCCCTGAAGGCAGGTACGCCGGTAAAGGCGCGGCAGCGGCCGCCCACCGGGGAGCTCTTGACCAGCGGGCTGCGCGCCATGCGCAATCCGCGGATAAGCATTGCGTACGCAGGCGCCTTCGCGGCACGTTCGGACGTCGTCATCAAGGGGCTCTTTCTCGCGCTCTGGGCCATACAGGCCGGCGATCAGCTGGGCCTCAATCCCGGCCAGGCCATGGCACGCTTCGGCACCATGATCGCAATCATGTACATCGTCAGCCTCGCGTCCGCGCCGTTGTTCGGCTGGTTCATCGACCAGGTCAACCGGATGACGGCAACCATCGTGGCCCTGGTATTCGCCACGGCGGGTTATCTGTCGATGCGCATCATGAGCTCGCCGCTGGAGTTCTCCATGCTGCCCTACCTGGTCATCCTCACCTTGGGATCGGGATTCATGACGAAGTCGTCGATGGCACTGATCGGTCAGGAAGCGCCCGTGAAGGAACGCGGCAGCGTCATTGCCACGGCGCAAATGTTCGGGGCGCTCGGGATTCTCATATTCACGGTCGTCGGCGGTCGCGTATTCGATGCCTGGGGACCGTGGGCACCCTTCGTCCTCGCAGGCGCGTACCAGGGAGTGCTGTTAATCGTCGCAATCGTCATTAGAATTGTAGCCCCAGGGCTGGATATCGCTGCCGAGCGCCGCGCGTCCGATGACAAGAAATTAGCCCCCAGCGTTACCAGGAGCTAAGCCAGTGCTGCAGGCGATTGAACTGAGCAAGAGTTACGGCGACCAGCAGGCTCTGAAAGGCCTGAACATGACCGTGGATAGCGGCGACATCTACTGCCTGCTGGGCGCCAACGGGGCCGGCAAGACGACGACGATCAACCTGTTCCTCAATTTCATCACCCCCAGCGATGGTCGGGCCATTGTGAATGGCCTGGATGTCAGCGAAGCGCCGCTCGATTCCAAGCGATACCTTGCGTACATTCCCGAACAGGTCATGCTCTACAGCAATCTCAGCGCGCTGGAAAACCTGCGTTATTTCGCGCGGCTGGGTGGTCATGACTATGCGGACGCTGAGTATCATGGTTTTTTCGGGCGGGTCGGCTTGCAAGGCGATGCAGTAGACCGCCGTGTGAAGACTTTTTCAAAAGGTATGCGGCAAAAGGTCGGCGTCGCGATTGCGCTGGCCAAGCAGGCCAAGGCATTGCTGCTCGACGAGCCCACCTCCGGACTCGACCCGAAGGCCAGCAACGAGTTCTCCGAACTGCTATTGCGGCTGAAGTCCGACGGCGCCGCGATTCTAATGGCAACCCACGATCTGTTTCGTGCCAAGGAAACCGGCACGCGCATTGGCATCATGCGGGAAGGCCAACTGGTCCAGGAGCTGAGCACAGATGAAGTCTCACATGCCGATCTGGAGCAGATTTACCTGCAGCACATGCATTGACCCCGGCGGATGACTCGCTCCCTCCCCTGATCGCAGGTCTGCTCGACCCGCAGCTGTACGATCACCCGGTTCGCTCGCTCGACGTCGTTCAAACGCATATCTCCTGGATCATTTTGACCGGGGATTTCGCTTATAAAATCAAGAAACCAGTCGATCTCGGGTTCCTCGACTTCTCCTCGCTGGAAAAGCGGCAGCTCGCCTGTCACGACGAATTGCGGCTCAACCAGCGCCTCGCACCGGACACCTATCTCGACGTGGTCGGCATCGGCGGCAGCCCGGCGGAACCTTGCTGGAATAGCGCTCAACCCATTGAATTTGCAGTGAAAATGCGCCAGTTTCCGCAGTCCGCCCAGCTGGACCGGGTGCTGGAACAGGACGCGTTACAAGCGGAGCACATCGACGCGTTCGCTGAACTGATCGCCGATTTCCACAGCCGTATCGAAAGCGCGGCGACTGGTTCTGACTACGGCACCGCTGCCGCAGTGTATGCGGCCGTGGCGGAGAATTTCGTCGCGCTGCGGGAGTGTATTCACAAGCCGGCGAACCGCGCCCGACTCGATGCGCTGGAAAACTGGAGCCAGGACAGCTTCGCGGACTTGCGAGACTGTTTCGACCGCCGCAAGGCCTCCGGCTGCGTACGCGAATGTCATGGCGACCTGCACCTGCGCAATCTCGCCTGGGTCGATGACCGTCCGCTCGCCTTTGATTGCATCGAGTTCAATGCTGAACTCCGCTGGATCGATGTGATCAGCGATATTGCATTCCTGGTGATGGATTTAGAGGCACGCAGTCGTCCCGATCTGGCGGCGCGCTTTCTGAACCGCTACCTGGAACATACGGGCGACTACGCGGGCCTCGCACCGCTGCCCTTCTACCTCGCCTACCGCGCCATTGTGCGCGCCAAAGTCGACGCAATTCGGGTCACGCAGCCAGGCATAGCGGCGGGTGAAAAACACGCCGCCGAGCAGGAATGCGTCCAGTACCTGGAACTCGCCCGCCAATATACGGAGCTTGCCCAGCCACGCGTGGTGCTCATGCGTGGCTTGTCCGCGTCCGGCAAAAGCAGCGTCAGCCTGGACCTGGCCGTGAATCTGGGCGCGATCCGAATTCGCTCCGACGTCGAGCGCAAGCGACTGCACGGCCTTGACGCCAGGCAGTCGGCCGCAGCCTTGCCGGGCGAAGGCATCTATGACGCCGCAGCTACCGCAAAGACTTATGCGCACCTGCTGGAGTTGGCGAAGCTGGTACTGGATGCTGGCTTCACCGTGGTCATCGACGCTGCCAGTCTCGACGCCGACCAGCGCACCCCGTTTCGGCAACTGGCGCGCACGCGCGCGTTGCCCTACTGCATCGTGGAAACCCATGCGCCACCGGAGACGTTGCGTCGGCGAATTACTGGGCGCGGCAAGGGAGTCTCGGATGCCGGTCTGGCAGTGCTGGAAAAACAATTGGCAACATGGCGCGCCCTGGACCCCGCGGAAGAACCCCACGCCATCCGGGTCGACACTGATAGCCCGGTTGATTATCCGCAATTACTGCGGCGCATCGGTTCGTTCGACAGGGTATGAAACGACTACCCGAACTGGGACTATTGGGTATGGCAGCGGTCGTCGTCGCCTGCCAGCCGCCGAGCCCTGATAGCCCACCGCCAGCTCGCACTACGGAAGACACTACGCCTGCAAGCTCGGGCCACGCGCCCTCAATGAACGAGCTGGAAAACGCCACGTACCAAGGTATCAGCGCGGCGCCGGTCACACTCAGCAACGGCCGCTGGGAAGGTCAGCCGTACGTCGCAGGTGGCGCGGCGCGACCGGCAATCAGCCTCGCATCCGGGTTTCGAGTGACAGGCGATGTAACCGGGAACGGCATCGATGATGCGATCGAACGGCGCTTTCAGACAGCCCTGCGGCAGGTGCGTCGCTACTCATTCCGCGCGGGCCGGCTTACGCTGCACTGGCGCGGCGACCATGACCACGGCACCATGCTGTTCGCTGCCCGCGACCTGGCCGACTAGCTGCATGCCGAAAATCAGCGCCACCATCGTTTGCTTCAATGAGGAAGACAAAATCGAGGACTGTCTCGCGAGCCTGCAGCCCGTGGTCGATGAAATCGTCGTCGTCGATTCGCTGAGCACCGATGCCACGCTCGACATTGCGCGGCGATACACCGACAAGATCTACGAACAGGAATGGCTCGGCTTTATTGACCAGAAAAACCTTGCGGCCAGCAAGGCCACGCATGACTGGATTCTCAACGTCGATTGTGACGAGCGGCTCGATTCGCAGCTGACGACCGCTCTCCGGAACCTCAAGGAACAGCTCGACGATACCTGTGTCTACAGAATGTCGCGCAAGACTTTTTATGTGTATCGATGGCTGAACCACACCTGGTATCCCGATCGCACGGTGCGACTGTTCAACCGGCAGAAGACGCGACACGGTGGCGTCAGTCCGCATGACAGGATCATGATCGATGACCTGATCGTGAAGGACCTGCCGGGCGATATCCTGCACTACTCCTACGACAACCTGTCGCAGCACATGCAGGTCATCGACAAGTACACGGATACCGCCGCACGGGAAATCATCGCCAGCGGCAAGCGGGTCAGCCTGGTCACCCCGTTTACCCATGCCGCGTGGGCTTTCCTCCGCATGTACCTCGTCCGTGGCGGCTTTCTCGACGGCTTTGCCGGTTTCACGGCCTGCTATCTGTCAATGGTCTACACGTATCTGAAGTACAGCAAAGCCATCTTTCATCAGCGGCGCCAGGCCGTCTGAGGTCCCCGCCGGCTGACCCATGGCCAATCTGCTGATCGTCTACCACGCGCCGTCGCCGAATATGCAGCGACTCGCTGACGCAGTGATCGACGGCGCGCAATCGCCGGAAATCGACCACGTTACCGTCAGGGCGGGTCATGCGCTGGCATCAGGGCCGGACGATCTGCTGTGGTGCGACGGCGTCATATTCGGCACCACGGAGAACTTCGGCTACATGAGTGGCGCACTGAAAGACTTTTTCGAGCGCAGCTACTATCCCTGCCTCGACAAGGTCAACGCGCGACCGTATGCGCTGTTCGTCAAGGCTGGCAATGACGGCACCGGGACGCTCAGTAGCGTCCAGCGGATTGTCACCGGCCTCGAACTCAAGCCCGTCGCCGAGCCGCTGCTGATGGTCGGCAGGTTTCAGGAATCCTGGCTGGACGACTGCCGGGAGCTGGGCATGACGCTGGCTGCGGGACTGGAGGCTGGTATCTTCTGATCTCTCGCTGTCGTCACCGTAGATCGGCGTCCGGGTCTACGGATTCAGCCAGCGACTATTGGTGTCCAGCCAGTCGCTCATTTCCTCACGCGTCCGCGGCATTTCCTCCGGTGGGATGTCCATATGATTCAGGGGCACTTCCTGCTGGTATTGCTCGAACACGGGCGCGACGACTTCGAGTGGATACCGCGGGATCCGCCGGTTCTGACGAAACTCCGCTATCGGGATTTCGGCGGCGATGATGCTCTCGTTGTTGCTGGGATCCTCGGCCAGCACCTCGCCGCGCGGGCTGACAATCAGCGACCCGCCACCAAACGGCGCCGCTTCGCTGTCGGGCGGAAAGGTGATGTTCGACATGGCCGAATAGAAATTGTGGTACCAGGCCGTCATCCTGACGTCGATGGGCGAGAACAGTGTCGAGGTGCGGAACATGATTTCCACACCCCGCATCGCGAATGCCGCGAATACGAACGGATCGAGCTGCACGGTACTAACCGCGATGTTGCCGTACTCGGTCTGTAACACCGGGAACTCTTCCTCGATCCCGTAGCGCGCGCGATACTTGTCGCGGACGCTCTCGATCGTCGTCGTCGGAATCTCGGCGCCCGGCGTGAGTCGCTTGATATTGCGGGTCTTCCAGTACTTCTCTGCCACCTGACCATCGCGCCCGATAACGACATTGATGCTCAGGATATGGCCCGGCCATTCGTCATCCTGGGCGTAGCTGCCAAAAATAATGTAGGTATCGCATTCACGGGCGATCTCGCCAAGGCGTTCCGTTTCCGGGCCCGGCACCTGGATCGTGAACTGCAGCTTTTCTTGCCGCGTGCCGGTCGAGTAGCCGGTCAACGGAAATTCGTTGAACAGCAGGAAGTCAGGCTTGGCGCCCTCGCTGCAGGCCTGCCTGGCGAAGCTGCTCATATGATTGAGATTGCGCTCCAGGCCCACCTCAATCGTTTCTGCTTCCTGCAGATTGGTCACACCATTCTGGATGACCTTGACGACCACGGTGTCTTTCTCGAGCGGCTTCGTGGGATAACTGCCATCCGGGCGGACCAGTTGCGGCACGGGCGGCGCAGCGGCGTCGGTTGGTCTCGCGGATTCGGTCGCGTTTCCGCCACCGCCGTCGGGACCGCAGGCACTGACCAGCACGACCAACAGCGACAGCGTAACGATTGACAGCACGAATCGCGGCATTCTGAATCTCCCTTGTTGTTGGTGGCCCCCGCCGGCCTAGCCTTTCTCCCACAGCTCCTTGCGCAGCCAATCCGTGAGCTGCGCGGCATCGTAGGCAGTGAGGTCTTTGGCAATCTCAGTCGTCACGCAGCGCTTCACCGCGTCGGGCAGCGCGTCACGCAACTGGCCGAGTAATCTTGGCGCTGCAATGATGATGATGTGACTGAAGGCACCCGCGCGCTCGGCGTCTGCCAGGACCGTGGCGATCTCGCGAGTAAACCTGGCCGCCTCCTCGTCGTGCACATCTCCTCGCGGCTCCATAGCGTGGCGTCCCTGCCCGCCGCTATCGAACGACCGCCCGGGCCGATCGGCATTCAGGTCGCGGGCCGGCGTTCGACCGCCGGGCCACTGCAGGCTCCGAATCCTGGTCAGCGGCGCAAATTTCTTGTCATGCGAAAATATTCGGCACTCCGCTGCGTTTGCGGTTAATACCCACTCTGATTTATTGGCGATGTTCAGTATCCTCCGAAACAGGCTTGATCACGAATCGCTCTTGGTGAAGCCACCGAGCGCATCGAAGATACCGGATTCGCCTCTGCGTCGCATCAGGAAAAACCGTTGGAAATCGACATCATCCTGAATGAGTTTGCATCGCCGCAGGAGGCCTGCGAACTGGGCCTGCTGGCAGAAAATTATGGCTTGCGTGGCGTCTGGGCCAGCAACTACGGCTGGTCGCGCGACCCCTTTATGACCCTGGCATTGCTCGCCGAGCGCTCGCGCAGTATTCGCCTGGGCCCGATGGCTGTGAGCGCTGCCGAATTACATCCGCTGAAAATGGCCAACCTGCTGTTCAGCCTGAACGAGCTCAGCCGGGGCCGCGCCATGATCATGGTAGGCGGCGGCGGTGCCGTGCTGCAGAGCATTGGCGGTGAACGCGAACGCATGATCCGGCACACGCGCGAGTGCCTGGAGATACTCAAGGCCGCCTCGCCCGACACGATGCTGAACTACACCGGCGAGCTGTACAAAGTCTATGGCTACCAGCCCAGGTGGTATACGGATGCACCGCCACTGATCTACTACGGTTCAAATCACCCCCAGAGTCGCCGCCTGTCGGCGGAATTGGCCGACGGGCTGATCACCAGTGACTTCGTCGTGCCGTTAATGCGGGACTTCGTCGCGGCAACCCATGCCGACTTGATCGCAGCCGGCCGCTCGCCGGACGAGTTTCGCATCAGTAATTTCTGGGCGTGGCACATCAAGGAGGACGCCGAGGCCTCGTGGGCCGAAGCGCGCCGGGAACTGATGCTGCGCGGCTGGTTGGGTGAGCAATATTTCGCACCCTTCCTGGACGCAGATGAACTCAAGGTGATGCGAGATCACGAACAGGACTTCCTGAACGCCTTCCTGCGCGGCACGGACGTAATCGAGAACGTGCCACCCGATCTGGTAAGCAAGATGATCGAGAACATTTCCTTCGTGGGCGGCCTGGACCAGCTCGAGCCGGCGATCGACACTTTGCGACAATTCGCTGATGCCGGTCTCACGGAAATCGCCTTGCGCGTACACGACGATCCGGCCGCCGCCATTCGGCTCATCGGCGAACGGGTCGCGCCGGCCCTGTAATCGGAGCGTGGCGCGTGCGCTTTGACGTCATTCTCTATTCGGACCTGTCGGCCGACGACATGCTGCGGCTCGGCCGGATGGCCGAAGAATATGGCCTCGGCGGCGTCTGGATCGCGAATAACATCAATACACGGGACGCTTTCGTAAATTTTGTGCCCCTGGCGATGCAAACCCGGGAAATCCGGATGGGACCAATCGCCGTGAGTCCTTTCGAATTGCATCCACAGAAAATGGCGCACTCGCTGCTGAGCCTCAACGAGATTGCACACGGTCGGGCGCAGATCGTGGTCGGCGGTGGCGGTGGCACTGCCGAAAACCTGGGCTGCAAACCCCGGCGCATGGTCCGCGCCGTGCGGGAATGCGTGGAGGTCCTGAACCAGGCAGCCGCCGGCAAGCCCGGCAGCTACCGGGGCGAGATGTATAAAGTCGGCTGGATGGACACGAGCTGGGTGAGCGTCAACCGACCCATGATTTACGTCGGCGCCAACGGGCCGCAGATGCTGCATGCCGCGGCTGCCTATGCCGCGGGCATCATGGTCAGTGACTTCACCGCGGCGCGAGTTCGCTGGGCCCGCAACATTATCGACCCGGTGCTCACGGAACACGGGCGTGAACCGACGAACTTTCCCCTGAACAACTTCTGGGCATGGCATGTACAGGAAAGTCGCGAGGCAGCCCATCGCGAAGCCCGGCAGTTTCTGGCCGTGCGCGGCACGATTTATCCTGACTACATCGGCGACGTGGTGAATCCGGATGAAGCCGCAATCGTCAATGCCAATATCAGCTCGTTCCTGAAGGCCTACCAGGCGAAGTCGGGCGAGATCGCTGGTGTTCCGGAGAATGTTCTGGACAAAATCGTCGATCGCGGCACATCGGCGTCGGCTACCCGTGACATCGACCGGGAAGTCGAGCGCATGCGCGATTTCAGTGCCGCCGGCCTGACTGAAATAGCACTTTGCGTCTACAGCAATCCGGAACAGGCAATCCGCAATATCGGCGAGCACCTCGTGCCGGCGGTTTGAACACAGCCTCGCGCGCGACTCAGGTATTACCGCGCCGCGCGCGGCGCACGAAGCTGTGATCGACATCGGTGAGCCGCGGACATCCCAGCAAGGCCAGGTCGCGCTGGATTTCGGCGCGGAAGATGTCCAGCGCGTGCGTGACGCCCGCCTCACCGGCTGTGGCCAGGCCATACAGGTAAGGGCGGCCGATCATGCAGGCCCGGGCCCCCATGGCCATGGCCTTAAGAACGTCCGTACCCCGTCGGATGCCGCCATCCAGGATGACTTCGAGACGATCGCCGACGGCATCGACAATCGGCGCCAGGCAGTCGACGGTGGCCGGCACGGTGTCGAGCTGTCGGCCGCCGTGATTCGATACGATCACGGCAGTCGCGCCAATGTCGGCGGCCCGGCGCGCATCGGCCGCCGACATGATGCCCTTGACCGCAAACGGGCCACCCCACTCGCGAGCAATGCTCGCGGCGTCATCCCAGGTCACCGTCGGCACGAACTGGCTGAATACATATTCCATTTGTTCGTTGAGACCGGCTCTCTCGCCTAGGGTCCGGTGCCCGATATTGGCTAGTGCAAATGCCGGCCCGGTCAGCCGGGACAGTGACCAGCGGGGATGCGTGACGAAACTCAGCCGGCTGCTCCATGGAAATGGCGTGCCTGCGGCCATACCGGTGCGCAGATCGGTTTCCCGGTTGCCACCGATCGGTACGTCCACAGTGAGACAGAGCGCCCGGTAGCCCGCCTCCCGACTGCGCTGAATGAATTCGCGATTCAGACCCTCGTCCTTGAGCACATAGATCTGGAACATTTTCGGGCCGGCGGCAACCGCTGCAACCGACTCAATCGTCTCGGTCGCCAGCGTCGATAACGTATATAAGGTGCCAGACGCTGTCGCAGCCCGCGCGGCAGCAAGCTCCGCCGCGGGATGGAACAAACGGGACATACCGGTTGGTGATAGCAGCACCGGCAACTCCACGTCGACCCCCAGGACTGTCGTACGGGTATCGATATGACTGACGTCAACGAGGAATCGCGGCAACAACTCGTAGTCTCGATACGCGCCCAGATTGCGATCCAGGCTGTACTCGTCATCGGCGCCCGATTCGAGGTAGCCCAGCACCGGTGATGGCAAGGCCGCTCGCGCGCGATCACGCAAGTCCCGGATGTTCAGGCAGGCGTCGAGTCGGTGGCGGAGCATCGATAGTGACCGGGCATCATGAACTGGCCGCATTAGACCATAGCGTCAACAAAGCCCGATAACGTCGGCACAAGTACCTTAATCGGTCGCCCCGGTTCCGATACACTGCGTGCGCCATGAAACTCGTGCACCGACAGTCATTCCGCGTGCTCGCCAGCCTGCTGGCGGCGTGCCTGCTGGGCGCCTGCCAGAGCACCCTGTACCTGATGCCAACACCCGCAGCGTTTCGGACCGGCGAGGTCAGTCCCTTCGAATCGACCCCGGAATGGGAACGCAATCTGACGATTCCGGTTGCCTATGCGACAAACCGGTTGCCCGCCAATGACCTGGACAGAAATGGTTACTCGCGGCAGTTCGACGATAGCTTGCGTCTTGGCATTACCCGCATATTCGTCGGCGATGACCCGGATGCGCGCTGGGAAGATCTGGACGCGATCTCCACGATCGAGGAACGACCGGAGGACGTGCCGCTGCGCCTCCACCAGGTTACCGAGTACTTCGAGTTGTCACCCGAAATGAAGGCGGACGTGGGAGCCGCCAAGGTCGAAGAACTGTTTACGGCCCTGAACGAGCTGCTCGCCGAACACGAGGATCCGGATTTATTGATCTTCGTCCACGGTGCCAACAACAACTTCTATCGCTCGACGGCACAAGCCGCGCAGTACCGGCATTTTTCCGGCCGGCACACAGTCGTGCTGGCTTTCGTCTGGCCGTCCATGGAGAACATCCTGCGGTACGGTGCGGATGTCAGAAACGCCATGGCGGCTGCGCCGTTGCTGGCCCAGCTGATTGAACTCACGGCAACCCGTTCCAACGCGCGGTACATCAACCTGATGGCCTACAGCCTCGGTGCAAAAGTCGTGACCAGCGCGCTCGAGGAGCTGCGCAACAACAACCGCGACGAAGACCCGGCCGAACTCAAGGCTCGTCTGCGAATCGGCGAGGTTTACTTCGCCGCCGCCGATGTGGATTTCCAGCGCTTCGTCCAGCAGTTACAGAGCTACAAAGACATCGTGGGCCGGGTCAGTCTGACGGTGAACATGGACGACTCCGCGCTGGGCTTCTCGGCATTTGTGGCCGGCGTATCGCGCGCCGGACGACCGGATACCGATGAACTGACCGCGGAGGAATCTCGCTGGCTGATCGAAGCCAGCCGGACGGAGAATTTTGATGTCATCGAGGTCGGCACCGCCGTTGCACCCTATGCGGCGTTTTCGGCCCACGATTACTGGTACAGCAACCCGCGCGTGAGCACGGACATCATCATCCAGATGCTGAGCCAGGCGCCGCCCGCCGAGCGCGGCCTGGCCCGTTACGAGACCGATGACGGCTACGAAGTCTGGTATTTCCCAGAGGATTACCCGGAGCGATCCATCAGTGCGGTGCAAGAGCTCCGCGCTCGAGCCCCCTGATCAGGCATTCCCAAGATCGCCCCGCGAATCCGGCACCTGTGCGACGCAATACATGCTGCGTCGCTTTTAAGACGCCGCATTTCCATAGAATCTTATCATTTAAAACAATTCCTTAGAGTCTTTATGGCTCCGCTTCAGTTCCTCTTGCGACGCACAACTTTTCCCTGTAGTATGCAGTGCACAAGGATCGCAACCCCTAATTTGGAGACCCCGCCATGAGCGACCAGAATGACCAGATCAAGCAATTCTTCGACTTCCAGGTCCAGAATCTCAGGCCCGTCGCGGATTTCTACGCCAACGGCGTGGACATCTTCGAGAAATTCGCCCGTCAGAGCTACGCCGTGGCCGGCGATTTCGTGGATTTTGCCGTGCAGCAGGCCAAGCTGCCCACCGAGGTCGAGAACGTGAACGAATACGTCAACAAGGAAGTTGAGGTCACGCGTAACTTCGGCGCCAAAATGGTCGAGCGTTTCCTCGGCTTCGCCGACCTGGCCCGCGCCGCACAGGCTCAGACCACTGACGTTGTCGCCGCCGAGGTCAAGAAAGCTGCCTGAGCAGCGCATTTGACACCGGCAATGCCGGACTCGAGGGCGGTGATGCAGCGCATCGCCGCCCTTTTTTTCGTCCGCTAGAATGCGGTGGTTCCATAGTGGGAAGTCCGTATGCCAAGAGTCATCAAGAAATACGCCAATCGCCGCCTGTATGACGCCGAGGCGAGCCGCCATGTGACGCTGGAGGGTGTCCGGGAGCTGGTCGCGTCCGGCGAGGACGTCGTGGTCACCGATGACGCCACCGGCGAGGACATCACCCGCAACATCCTTTTGCAGATTATTGCCGACCAGGAACAGGGCGGTCAGCCGGTGCTGAGCACGGCAATGCTGAAACACATTATTCGCTTCTACGGCAACCCGATGCAGGGCTTCATGGGTCAATACCTGGAACAGAGCATGACCGCGTTCCTGCGCCAGCAGAAAGCCATGCAGGACCAGTTCCAGCAAGCCATGTCGATGACGCCCGGTGCGTCGATGCCAGATCTGGCGAAACAGAACATGGAACTGTGGCAACAAATGCAGAAAGCGTTTCTGGACGCGATGAAACCGCAGCGCAAGAACGACTAATGAGCACGAATCCTCACGACGCCTTCACGCAAATGCCGCCGGGGTTCGGACCCGACGATTACGCGCGGTTGTCCAACGAACTCATGAAATTTGCGCTGGAAAGCCAGGCGCTGTTCGGCAAGCTGGGACAGCCGCCCGGCGCCGATTCGGCGGATCCCTTCAATCTCGGAGAAGCCTTCGCGAAGGCCGGGCAAAAACTGTGGACGGACCCGGCGCGCGTGATGCAGGCCAACATGCGCCTGTGGCAAGACCATATGCAGCTCTGGCAGCAGGCCAGCGCCGGCCTGCTGGGTAGCAGTGAGGCCGAACCGGTGGCGAAGCCCGGTAAAGGCGACCGGCGCTTCCGCCACGAAGCCTGGCAAACCAATCCACTGTTCGACCTGATCAAGCAATCCTACCTGATTACCAGTCGCTGGCTGGTCGACATGATGGCCGGCGCCGAGGACCTGGACGAAGACACCGCGCGCAAGGTGCGATTCTTCACGCA
Source organism: Gammaproteobacteria bacterium (assembly GCA_030066665.1). Taxonomy (GTDB): domain Bacteria; phylum Pseudomonadota; class Gammaproteobacteria; order Steroidobacterales; genus J054. Next base: position 36,306 of record JASJBD010000004.1, on the reverse strand, counting down.
GCAGTTTGCCGACGCATTTTCGCCGACCAACTTCATCTGGACCAACCCGGAAGTCGCAGAAGAGACGCTGAAGACCAATGGCGCGAACCTGTTGCGCGGTCTGGAGAATTTCAAGCGCGATGTCGAAAAAGGTGGCGGCTCACTCGAGATCTCGATGACGGATCCGGAAGCGTTCGTGCTCGGCGAGAATATCGCGACCACGCCTGGCAAGGTCGTGTTCCAGAACGATCTGTTCCAATTGATCCAGTACGAGGCCGTCACGGAGCAGGTGCATAAGCGCCCGCTGCTGATCGTGCCGCCGTGGATCAACAAGTACTACATCCTGGACCTCGCGCCGAAAAACTCCTTCATCAAGTGGGCGGTGGAACGCGGCTACACGGTGTTCGTCATGTCCTGGGTCAATCCGGATAGCGACCTTGCCGAAAAACCATTTGAGGCCTACATGACCGAGGGCATTCTGACGGCAGTCGACGCCGTGAAGAAAGCCACGGGTGTCAAGAGCATGACGGCGATCGGCTACTGCATTGGCGGAACGCTGCTGGCAGCAACGCTGGCGGTGATGGCTGCCCGACAGGACAAGAGCATCCGTGCCGCGACGTTTTTTACCGCGCAGGTCGATTTTTCCGAACCTGGTGACCTGCAAATTTTTGTCGATGACAAGCAAGTGGAAAATGTGGAACGCCTGAGCGCCGACAAGGGCTACCTGGACAGCAAATACATGTTCCAGACGTTCAACATGCTGCGCTCAAATGACCTGATCTGGTCCTTCTATGTAAACAATTACCTGCTCGGGCGCGACCCGATGCCATTTGACTTGCTCTTCTGGAACGCCGACTCCACACGAATGCCGCGTGCCTGTCACCTGTACTACCTGCGCGAGATGTACATGAATAACAATCTCGTGAAGCCGAACGCGCTGAAACTGGATGGCACGCCGGTGGATCTGCGCAAAGTCGAGATTCCGATCTATCTGCAGGCATCCAAGGAAGACCACATTGCGCCCTACCCGTCGGTATTCAAGGCGATGCAACACTTCGCGGGCCCGGTGCGCTTCATGCTGTCGGGCTCTGGCCATACCGCCGGCGTGATCAACCCGCCAGCGAAACAGAAATACCAGTTCTGGATCAACGAAGCACAGCCGAGGGATCTTGACGCGTGGCTCGATGGCGCCGATGAACATCCCGGCTCCTGGTGGCCGGATTGGGACGCCTGGCTGAGCGAGCACTCCGGCAAAATGGTGCCGGCCCGCGTGCCGGGTGACGGCGAACTCGACGTCATCGAAAACGCGCCCGGCAGCTACGTAGCCAACCGCAGCCAATAACTGCGCCGCAGCCGCGATTGCTCTGACCGACGGGAGCATCTGTCGCGGCCACTTAACAAAAGGTGTATGCTCGGCGACACGCAATCGGACGGGGGGTTCGGTTGGCGGGCCCGCCGGCTGTTGCTTCTAAGCAACAAGGGGGCTTGTCATGCCTGTAGAAACCACTTCGGCCGGCGCCCAGGGGGAAAACGCGCGCCGCACCCGACAATTCTTCTGTCTGATACTTTCCGCGAGCCTGTGTCTGGGCTTCACCGGCGCGGTCGCCCAGGACGAAGGCCCGATCGAGGAAATCGTCACCCTCGGCAGTCGCGCCGCGAAGGAACGCACGGCGGTCGAATCGGCGGTGCCGATCGATGTCCTGAACGAAGCGGACCTGCGCGCTTTCGGCCAGACCGAAACCGCGCGCATGCTCCAGTACACAGCACCATCGTTCAATTTCTCGACGTCGACGATCAGTGACGGTACCGACATTGTGCGCCCGGCGACGCTGCGTGGCATGCAACCGGACCAGACGCTGGTGCTTTTGAACGGCAAACGTCGCCATGCGACAGCACTGATGCATGTAAATGGTTCCATCGGCCGCGGCACCGCTGGAGTCGATCTGAACGCGATTCCGCCGAGTTCCATCGCGCGCATCGAGGTGCTGCGCGACGGGGCAGCGGCGCAATATGGTTCGGACGCCATTGCCGGCGTGATCAACGTGATCCTGAAGGATCAGACCGAAGCCATCGATACCTATCTCCAGCTTGGTTCAACGTACAACGGTGACGGCGACCAGGCGGTAATCAGTGCCAATGCCGGGTTCCCGATCGGTGACGACGGCTTCATCAACCTGACTGGTGAATACCGCGATCGCGAGGCAACCAATCATTCCGGCCGGGACCCGCGGCAGCAGTTCAACTTCCAGGAACAGGTACTTGGCTCGCCACAGTTGTCCACTGGCACGCCGGATCCACGTGAAGCCACCTTTAACCGGCGTAATCATCGTTACGGCGACCCGGATTCCGAGAACTATTATTTCTCCTGGAATGCCGGGCTCCCGGTATTCGGTACGTCCGAGATCTACACCTTCGGTGGTTATGCGAAACGCGAAGGGCAGTCCGGCGGTTTTTATCGTCGTAACTACGATGCGCGCAGCATCCCATCGATTCACCCGGAAGGCTTCCTGCCGCTGATCAACACAGAGGTCATCGATGGCTCAGCCGGGCTCGGCCTGAAAGGCGACATTGGCAACAATTGGATCTACGATGCCAGCGTGGTCTGGGGCGAAAACGAATTCGAGTTCTTCATTTCGAACTCGAACAACGTTGCGCTCGGGCCATCGGCCAGCCCGACCAGCGCCAATGCCGGCACGCTGACGTCGGACCTGGTGGTGTTCAATGTCGATGTCGCCGGCGAGTGGGATGTCGCGGATGGCATGAGTACGGCCTTCGGCTTCGAGTTCCGACGCGACGGCTATAAGATTGACGCGGGTGACTATCCATCCTATGCGGGACCGACGACCTCCCCACCAGCAACCGAACTGAACCAATACGGCGGACCGGGCGCGGCCGGTATCCAGGTATTCCCTGGCTTTCGCCCTGAAAATGCAGTGGATACGGATCGCGATGCGTACGCCCTGTACGCGGACGTTGAAACTGATGTGAACGACAGGTTCCTAGTTGGCGCGGCCTTACGCTACGAGGACTACGACGACTTCGGCGACACCATCAACGGCAAGCTATCGGCCCGCTGGTTCGTGGTGGAATCTGTCGCAATCCGCGGTGCCGTCAGTTCGGGTTTCCGCGCGCCGTCGCTACAACAGCAGTTCTTTAATAACATCAGCACGCAATTCGTAGGCTCACCGCCCGTTCCGCAAGAGGTCGCGACACTCAGAAATGATAGCGACGCAGTTCGAAACGGATTTGGGGTGCCGGCGCTGAAGGAGGAGGAATCGACTAACGTGAGCCTCGGCTTCACGTGGCAGCCGACCGACGCTTTCTCGCTGACCGTTGACGGCTACTACATAGAGGTCGAAGATCGCGTCGTGTTGTCCGGACGCTTCTCACCTGAGTCGATTGGCAACGACGGCAATCCGTGCGACGGTGATCCGAATCCGCAAACCAGTAATTGCCCAATTACAGCGATCCTGACACCTCTCAATGTAAGTCAAGCGCAGTTCTTCACGAACGCCATCGATACCGAAACCTATGGTCTCGACATCATCACAAACTACAGTTTCGAGTATGCCGGTGGGGCATTCAATCTGACCGCGGCGCTGAACTTCAACCAGGTCGACGTGAAGGAAATCCGCATTCCGCAGACACTCGTCAATTCGCCCGGTGCCGAGAACACGCTGTTCAGCCGACAGGAAGTGATCTACACGGAGGAGGCACAGCCGCAGGAGCACTTCGTGTTGACGGGCACGTATGACCGCGGCCCGTTCAGCTTCCTGGCCCGCGCCAACTGGTTTGGCGAAGTGACATCGACAGAATCGTCCGGCGTTAGCTGCGAAGCAACCCAGACCTGCCTGGACCAGACTTTTGCCGGTAAGTGGCTGGTCGACGTCCGCGCCGGCTGGAGCTTCACGGACAATCTGCGACTGACAGTCGGCATCGATAATGTCTTTGACCAGAAACCGGACACACAGCGGCCGGAAACGAGCTTCAACGGCATTTTCCCGTACAACCGCCGCACCACGCCGTTTGGCTTCAACGGCGGCTACTACTACGCGTCGTTGAACTGGAGCTTCATGCACGGTCTGTAGGTCTTGACGACGGACCGGTCATTCGGGTATCCGGATGACCGGTCCCGCTTCTCGGGAACCTCGCGGCCCGGAAAATGTCCGCAGGGATGAGGACACGGCAGGCCGACGGTCAGTTGCAATGTGTGCAGTCCGCAATATCGAGTTGGCGCAGGCGAATGCGGCACGCCAGCTCAATCCGCTGGTCCGGAACCTGGGCCATTCTTCAACGCTCGCGATCAATGAACGCTGCGCGGAGCTGCGGGCTCAGGGCCGGCAGATCTTCTCATTCGGCCTGGGCCAGTCACCTTTCCCGGTGCCGCCCGCAATGGTGGCAGACCTGCGGCGCTTCGCCGATCGCAAAGAGTATTTGCCGACCGCCGGCCTGCCCGAGTTGCGCCAGGCCATCGCCGCGTATGTAACGCGTCACGAAGGCATCCAGGTCGATGCGAGGCAAGTTGTTGTCGCGCCTGGCAGCAAGGAGCTCATGTTCATCCTGCAGCTCGTGCGTGAAGCACAGGTCCTGATCCCGGCCCCGAGCTGGGTGTCCTATGCCCCGCAAGCGGGACTGTTCCAGCGCCAGGTCACCTGGCTGCCAACGAGCTATGACTCCAATATGCGCCTCACGCCGGCGCAGCTGGCAGATGCCTGCCGCGAGAATCCCGATCGGCCACGCTTGTTGATCCTGAACTACCCCAGTAATCCGACCGGCGTTACCTATGACGCTGATCAGTTGGCAGAACTCGCGGCCGTCGCCCGCCAGTTCGATATTCTGGTGTTGTCTGACGAGATTTACGGCGGCGTCAATTATTCAGGCGACCACGTTTCCATCGCGCGGTTCTACCCGGAAGGCGCGATTATCAGCAACGGATTGAGCAAATGGTGCGGCGCCGGTGGCTGGCGACTCGGTGCTTTCATACTGCCACCCGGTCGCGAGCAGCTACGTGACGCGATGGTTGCGGTCGCCAGTGAAACCTACTCGTCGGTCGCAGCGCCGATCCAGCACGCGGCTATTCGGGGCTTCGGTGACGAGCCGGCAATGACGCAATACCTGGCGGGATCCCGAACCATACTTGGCGCGCTGATGAAACGGGCCTGCAGAGCATTGCGGGAAGCTGGCGTCCGCGTCTGCGAGCCGCAGGGTGGCTTCTACATCTTTCCGGATTTCACCGACACGCCGGCCTACCGACGCCTTGGCGGAAACTGTACCGCCGCCGAATTCTGCGAACTCATTCTCACGGAAACCGGCGTCGCAATTCTGCCGGGAGACGAGTTTGGTTTCCCGGCGGCGCAGCCCAGCGCACGCATTGCACTGGTCGATTTCGATGGCGACGTGGCCCTGCGGGCCCTGAACGCCGAGGCGGACGCGGAGTTTCTCGAGCAGTATTGCCAGCCGGTCATGAACGGCATGGCACGGCTATGCCAGTGGCTCGCTAGTTAGCGATTCACCGCCGCCGTATAATTGCGCGATGCTGTTGATCAACAATTGGTATGTGGCGGGCGTCGCCGCCGAGCTCGGTGACGATCCTGAACGGGTCACGATGCTCGGTTGCGATTTCGTGCTGTTTCGCGATGCCGATGCCCGCATTCATTGCCTGAGTGATCTGTGTGTCCATCGCGGCGCTTCGCTGTCGGTCGGCGAGTGCAAGAATGGCGGCATCATGTGCCCCCAGCACGGCTGGGAGTTCAGTGGCGACGGTCGCTGCAGGTTGATCCCGGCCGGCACGAAGACACCGACGGAGCCGCCAAAGCGCGCCCGCGTGCCCGCCTACCCGGTCGCAGAGAAATACGGCCTGATTTTCGTGTTCCTGGGCGATCTCGGCGAAGACGCACGGCCGGCAGTGCCGGACATCATGCCGGAATGGGACTCCGGCGACTGGCACAAGGGTGTCATTACCCGCCGCAAGGACATCAATTACCTGCGCATGGCCGAGAATTACAACGATCCCTGCCACGTGCATTACATCCATGAATTCGCCAAGTGGTTACCCAAAGGCGTGACTATCATTGATCACGAGCTGACTGACCGGTACGTGCGGGCGTGGCACGCGGCATGGGATGCGCAGGGCAATTTCGGCGAAAGCTCCGGCCTGATGATGGAATACGACGTAATCAGCTGCGTGTCACGCAACACGAATTATCAACCGGAGTATCCATCGCAGATTGTTACTGCCTATGTCACGCCGATCGACGCGCGGAATACGCAGATTCACATGGTGATCCTGATGCCGAAAGGCGAAACGACGTCGCTCGATGGCAGCACCGTGCGCGGCGCGACGGCCGAGGAACACGAGATGATGGTGAACATGACGCGCGACACCGTCATGGACGAGGACTACGCGGTGCTGCAAACCACCCGGCCACGTCAGGCCGCATCAACGACGGAAGAACTTTTGGTCGACACGGACCGCACTTTGGTGCAAGTCCGCCAGATGACGCTCGACTACGGCCAAAAGCACGGCGGTATCGACACCGCAGCCCTGAGCGAGCTGGAAGATACCCATATTCGCGTGATTCCCTGCCCGGGTCACAAAAGCGATCCGAAGAACTGGGTGCACAAGACCGTACCGCTCCTGCACGGCACGGGCCGCGGAAAATTACAGGCGGCGAGTTAGAACGCCGCGCCAAAGACCTGTTTCAACAGGTCGGTCGTGCGCGCGACCGGATCCTCGCGAATTGCCGCCTCCTCCTTTGCCAGGTACAGGAAGATACCGTCCAGCGCCATGTCGACCACGTAGCCGTCGAGGTCAGCGTCGACCTCGGGCACGAACGGCAGCGCGTTGTAGCGCCCCACGCTGTCTTCATAGAGCTGCGCCGCACCAACCTGGTCCAGGCTGTCAGACACAATCGGTCGCATGGCAGCGCCCAGCGGGTCCGACATCTGCCCGCGCAGGTATTGGGTCGCGGCGTCATCGGGACCTTTGTAGATCGCCATCACATCGTCGATGGTCAGATTACGAATCGCATCCACGAACAATGCTTTCGCTTGCGGCGTTGCCGTCTCGGCAGCGCGGTTCAGACTCGTCTCCAGATCATCCAGCATGCCGGACATGCCGATCTTGCCCAGCGCATCCCGCACCGTATCGAGTTCAGCAGGCAAGGGAATGCGGATCAGCGGATCGGCATTGAAACCATCGACCTGACCGAGATTTGTCACGACACGCCCGGTGCCGACTTCGAGCGCCTCTTTCAGTCCCGCGGCAATCTGGCTGGTGGTCAGGGACGCGCCCGGCGCACTTTCCGCCGATTCGGCCGGCGCACTCTCCTTTTTCTTGCCAAAGCCAAACAGGTCCTCCAGCCAACCGGCGCTGGCCGGCGATGACGCCAAAGTAATGCTGGCTGCCACCAATACCGCGGCGAGTAAATGGCTCGTTCGCATGATCAACCCCAATTAACCTGGGCGCATGATACCTGCCGGCAGATTGATCGTCGCGAGGGCCGCAGCAATTTCGTCCAGGATCGCCGGATCGTCGATCGTTGCCGGAGTCGTATAAGGTTCACCGTCGGCCATCCGACGCATCGTGCCCCGCAGGACTTTGCCGGATCGGGTCTTTGGCAGTCGCTTGACGACCAGCGCCTGCTTGAAGGCCGCGACCGGACCGATGCGCTCCCGCACCAGGTCGACAGCCTCGGCCGACACGTCGGCATGCGGTCGCCTGCTGTCGGCCTTCAGGCACAGAAAGCCCAGCGGTACCTGGCCTTTCACGCCGTCGCGAATACCGGTGACGGCACATTCCGCCACATCGGGATGCGCGGCGAGCACCTCTTCGATGGCGCCCGTGGACAACCGGTGCCCGGCCACATTGATCACATCATCCGTCCGGCTCATCACGTAGACATAGCCGTCCGTATCGCAATACCCCGCATCACCAGTCTGGTAGTAACCGGGGAATCGTTCCAGGTATGACTGCCGAAAACGCTCCGGCGCGTTCCACAGGGTCGGGAGCGCGCCGGGTGGCAGCGGCAGACGACATGCAATCGCGCCGGTTTCGCCGTCGGACACCGGTTGCCCGCCATCATCCAGGAACCGCACGTCCCAGCCGGGCATTGGTTTGCCCGCCGAACCCGGGCGAATCTCGAACCGGCCCAGACCAACCGGGTTTGCCGCGATGGCCCAGCCCGTTTCGGTCTGCCACCAGTGATCGATCACCGGAACCTGCAGCTGTTCGCGCGCCCATTGCAGGGTTTCCGGATCGCAGCGTTCACCCGCCAGGAAAAGCGTATCGAAATGCGCGAGGTCATAGTCCTTCAACAACGCGCCTGCTGAATCCTCGCGCCGAATCGCGCGAAACGCGGTTGGCGCGGTAAACATCGCCTTGACGCCGTGCTCGGCAATCACCCGCCAGAAAGTGCCCGCATCCGGGGTGCCAACCGGTTTGCCCTCAAACATGACGGTGGCACAGCCGCGCAATAGCGGCCCGTACACGATGTAGGAGTGCCCGACCACCCAGCCGACATCCGATGCCGCCCAGAAGACGTCGCCGACATCGACACCGTAGATGGCCTGCATGCTCCAATGCAGCGCAACGGCGTGGCCACCATTGTCACGAACGATACCCTTCGGCTGACCGGTGGTGCCGGACGTATACAGGATATAGAGCGGGTCGGTAGCCGCGACGGGCACACAATCCGCCGGTTCGGCCGTGCTTGCTTCGGACTGCCAGTCGTGATCCCGCGGACCCATACTCGCGGGGTGTTGCTCGCGCTGCAGGATGATGCAAGCGTCCGGCTGATGCGAAGCCAACGCAATGGCTTCGTCCAGCAAAGGCTTGTACTCGACAACCCGGCCCGGCTCCAGCCCGCAGCTCGCCGCCAGGATCAGTTTTGGCTGCGCATCGTCGATACGTGTCGCGAGTTCCCGCGCTGCAAAGCCTCCGAACACCACAGAATGCACAGCTCCAAGGCGCGCGCAGGCGAGCATCGCGATCGCCGCCTCCGGCACCATCGGCATATAGATGATGACCCGGTCACCCCGACTGACGCCGAACCGCGCCAGCGCGCCGGCAAAGCGTGCAACTTCGTTCTGCAGCCCGGCGAAGTCGAGAATCCGCGTCGTGCCGGTCATGGCGCTGTCGTAAATCAGCGCGGGTTGTTCGCCACGACCCGCGACGACGTGACGGTCGACGGCGTTGTGACAGGTATTCAGTGTGGCGCCGGTGAACCAGCGACCGACCGGCGACTCGCTCGTATCCAGGACCGTGTTCCAGGCACCGTGCCAATCGATGCCGCCGGCGGCAGCCGTCCAGAACTGTTCCGGATCGGCGAGCGACCGCCGGTAATCGTCTTCCCAGTTGTCAGGCATCAGCCTTGATCCGCAGCACGATCTTGCCGCGTGACCGTTCGGTCTGACTGCGCTCGTGAGCTGCCCTGATCTCTTCCAGTGGATAGACACTGTCAATGACGGAACGGAGATTGCTGGCGCGGACCCAATCCGCCAGCGTCTCGAGGTCCGCCGCCGTGGGCGACCAGACCAGGAAATAACCACCGCGCGGCTGGCGCTCGGTCTGTCCCGCAAAGAAGAATTCGATGCCGTCCGCCGGCACAAGTGTCAGGTACACGCCGTCGGGCCCGAGCTTGTCCCGGGCTTCCGCACAAGACAGCGAGCCCACCGCGTCATAAATGAGATCCCAGGAACCATCCGTCTGGAGCGGCTGCCGTGACGTGTAATCGATCACCTCATCGGCGCCCAGCTCCCGCACGAGGTCCACATTGCCAGCGCTACAGACTCCGCTGACATGCGCACCCAGGTTCTTTGCAATCTGCACCGCGTAGATGCCCACGCCGCCCGACGCGCCGTTGATCAGCACGCGCTGCCCGGCCTGCAGCCGGCCCGGTTCCCGCAGCCCATTCAAAGCGGTCAGCGCCGCCAGGGGCATCGCGGCCGCCTCCTCATGGTTCAGTTCGTCCGGCTTTCGCACGACGGTGGACGCATTCAGCACCGCGTACTCCGCGTAACAACCGCCAGCGCCCACGTCGGAGCGGGCAAATACCAGGTCACCCCGCCGAAAGTTCGCAACGCCGGCCCCGGTTTCCGCCACCACGCCGGATACATCGAAACCGAGGATCATCGGAAAGTCGCAACCGTAGCGCTCGCTCATCCAGCCGTTGCGGATCTTCCAGTCGATCGGGTTCACGCCCGCAGCGTGGACTTCGACCAGTAACTGACCGACGCCGGCCGTGGGTCGGGCGATCTCGGCGATCTCCATCACTGACGCCGGTCCGAAACTGCTCAGCACCGCTGCTCTCATGTTGGTGCCCGGGAGTGACGGACGCCCAAGTGGCGCTCAGTACAGCAACTCGGTCCAGCGACCGCCGGCCACCAGTTCGGCCTTGCGGCGTTGCCACCGTTCACTGGAGCCCATGAAGTCGCCGAATACCTCGTCCAGCTGGTCACGCGTGGCTTCAAGACCCGCGACGTAAACATAGGTGGCGGGATTCCCGAGCAGCTCAACGATCTCTTCCGACCGCTTCTCCAGGCAATAGTCCCAGGCAATCGGGTCCGCCCAATGCGGGCGCGGCGACAACGCCTTGAAAGCCTGGAAGGTGTCCTCGTCGTAGTACTGGGTGAAGTCGTCGCGATGCTCGTTCATATAGACAAGCTCGAGCCCCGTATGCGCCCCGTAAAACAGCCGAACCTTGCCCCGCCAGTTGCCGACGTCCTGATAGATGTGTTTCACGAATGCCCGGAAAGGCGCGATGCCTGTGCCAGCCCCAATCAGGATCAGGTTGGCGTTCTTGTCCTGGGGTACCTCGAAGGCGTAGCCGTAAGGCCCGGTAATTTCGATGTGATCACCGGCTTTGCGATCGCAGAGGAAGTTGGAGGCAATGCCCTTGTACCGTTCACCACTGAATTCATCGATATAGGCGCACCGTCGTACCGCGATCGTAATCCAGGGCCGACCTTCAATTGATCGCGAATGCGTGTCCGCAACCGTGTACAGACGGAAATGGTGCTCGTGCCCGAATTCATGCGGCCCGGGTACCAGTACACCGATACTTTGGCCCGGCTTGTAGTCGAAATCGTGCCGGTTGATCTCGAGCACGATTTCGCGAATCTCGGCATCAGCCTCGTCGGGCGTAATCCGCACGGTCGACATGACCGTTGCGTCGAAGGGTTTGCTCTTGTCGTAGTCGTCGAGCCTCATCGTCAGGATCTCCTCCTGGTTGTATTTATAGCCTGTTTTCGCCGGCAGGGTTGGAGGCAGCTGCAATTGCCGCAGTCCACCCGCCCGGCGAGCGTGTCACCGTGGCCGTCCGGCGTCGGGAACATTCGCCCCCACGCTTGCTGCACGCCGACCCAGGCCAGCAACAGTATTGGCAGCAGCAGCACCGCGGGCAGATAGTCGAAGAGCATGTTCACGCCCCCAGCCCCGCGAAACCCATGAACGCCAGCGACAGGATGCCGGCCACCAGCAACGCGACAGCCGTGCCCTGCACGGCATTGGGCATGCTGGCAAGTTCCAGCTTCTCGCGCACACCGGCCATCAGTATCAGCGCCAGTGCGAAGCCCGCACCGGCGCCCAGTGCATACACGATCGCCTGGCCGAAGTCGTAGCCTTTGTTCGTCTGAAACAGGGCGAGCCCGAGAATCGCGCAATTGGTAGTGATGAGCGGCAGGAATATGCCGAGCGCGCGAAACAACGTCGGGCTGGTCTTCTTGATGAACATCTCCACCAGCTGGACCGTGGACGCGATGACCACGATGAACGAGATGAGCTTCAGGAACGGCGCGCCGATGGCGAGCAGGACCAGGTTGATTCCGTAGGCGCAAACCGAACTCACCAGCATGACGAACATCACCGCGCCGCCCATGCGGACCGCGGTTTCCAGTTTGGCCGAGACACCCAGGAACGGGCAGATCCCCAGGAAGTAGGCCAACACGAAGTTATTCACGAGCGCCGCATTCACGAAGATCGACCAGAGCGATTCGCCGTTCATTCCGGAGTCTCCTGCAACATGACGCTCGCGGCCTCGCGGCGTTCTTTCAGATAATTGATCAGCAGCAACCAGCCGGCCAGCGTAAAGAATCCGCCGCCGGGCAGGATCATCACCACCCACGGCTGGAAGGCCTCCGGAAACAACGCCACACCAAACAGCGAGCCGCTGCCAAGGATTTCGCGGACCCCGCCGAGGCAGAGCAGCGCGACTGTGAACCCGATGCCCATGCCGAGCGCGTCGAGCGCCGCCATACCGATACCGTGCTTCGACGCAAAGGCCTCGGCACGGCCGAGAATCAGGCAGTTCACGACGATCAGCGAAATGAACGCGCCCAGCGCGTTGTATAACTCGAGGCTGATAGCCGCGATGACGTAGTCGACGATAGTCACGAACGTCGCGATGATCAGAATGTAGGAGGCGATCCGCACCTGCTTGGGAATAAAGTTTCGTAACGACGACACCAGCAGGTTCGACATCAGCATCACGAAAGTCGTGGCCAGCCCCATGGCCAGCGCGTTAACGGCGGAGTTGCTGACCGCCAGCACCGGGCACATGCCGAGCACCTGCACGAACACGGGGTTCTCTCGCCACAGGCCTTTGACGAACTCGTCGGTGGGCGTGGTTGGTGGCAGATCAGGGAGCGGCATCAATGCCCCCCGTCTCGAGATCCTCGAGCCGGCGCCGGATCAACGGCACCCAGTAAGCGCTGCTCGCGGCGAGAATGTCGCCGATGGCTTCCGACGAAATGGTGGCACCGGTGATGCCGTCAATTTGCCAGGGCTCGGACTTGGTGCCCTGCTTGACGGTCTCGATCCGGTGCCGCAGCGTCGTGCCGGTCTCGTCAAGTTTTACGTCCAGCGCAGCGAAATTAGCCAGGAAGTCTTCGTCCGTCTGGATCTTGTCGCCCAGACCCGGGGTCTCCTTGCTGGTCAGCACCTGCATGCCGACGATGGTTTCTGCGGCCGGGCTGTACCCGTAAAGCAGGCTGATGGTGTCGGCGTAACCCATGCCACCGGCTTCTACCGCCACCCCGACCAACCGGTCATCGGCATCGAAGCCGGCATGCAGCAGGCTACCCGAACCATTGGTCACGGGTTCGAACCGCCGCTCGTCGACCAACGCGAAAGTCACGCGGCGCGTGGCGTCGGGCAAAACGGTAAACACGGCGCGTTCGAGGGCTTCGGCGCGATTGCGCGCGATGATCGGGCGGGTCCCATCGAACACCAGCACGATCAGCACCGCACACAATACGCCAATCCCGACCAGTGACCGATACATCGGCCACACTGGCGGACGCGCGGGCTGGGTTGTCTCGGTCACGGTGATTCCCGCCGTTGCGTGCCGTAGACCCGCGGACGGATCAGGTTGTCGATGTGCGGCGAGAACGCGTTCGCCAGCAAGATCGCGTACATCACGCCTTCCGGCATGCCACCCCAAAGCCGGATGACCACGACCAGCGCGCCGATCAGCAGGCCGTACAACGCACAGCCGAGCCCGGTCATTGGTGACGCCACCATGTCGGTCGCCATGAAGACCGCGCCCAGCATCAGGCCACCGGCAAACAGCATGAACACGGGGTCGGGGTAGCTGCCCGGATCGATCCGGTGAAAGATCCAACTCAACACGAAAACCGTCAGCAGAATCGCGGCGGGGATGCGCCAGTTCATCATGTTTCGCGCGATCAGGTACAAGCCCCCGGCCAGAATCAGCACGGCCCCGGTTTCACCCGTCGAACCGCTGGTCAGTCCGAGCAACAGGTCACCCGTCGCCGTGACGTCCCCGTCGAACTTCAGCGCTGCCAGCGGCGTCGGTCCCGTGAGCACGTCGTAAACCGGCGTCGCAAACGGCAACGTCAAGGTCGATGACGGCAGGGTCACGAAACGATCAGCCGCCAGTGGGGCATACCAGGATGTCATGGCCACCGGGAAGGCCGCCTGCAGGAAGGCCCGCCCGATCAGCGCCGGGTTGAAGGCGTTATAACCGAGACCGCCGAACAGGAACTTGCCCAGGCCCACGCCGGTTACACCGCCAACAATAACCATCCAGACCGGCAGGCCCGGCGGCAGGGTCAGACCGTAAATGACGCCGGTCACCACGACGGACCAGTCGCCAACGGTCGACGGCTTGTCGTTCGCACGGCATAGCAGATGCTCAGTCAGCACACAGCTGAGCGTGGCCGCAATCAGTGTGACCAGCGCTGCCAGCCCGAACAGGTAGATGGCGAACACGGAGATGGGCAGCAGCGCGACTACGACATTGCGCATGATGATGTCGACACTGGCGCCGCTTTTGAGATGCGGCGACGTGTCGATATCGAGTGTCTTGCCTGGTTCCGGCATCAGGCGGCCCGCCGTTTTCTGACAATCGCCTTGGCCACGCGAAAACGCTGCACCAGCGGAATATGCGACGGACACACATACGCGCAGGAGCCACACTCGAAGCAGTCCATCAGATTGAACTCGTCGGCCATCCGGTCGTATTCGGCGTTCATCGCCAGCAGCCCCAACTGCGACGGATTGAGATGTATCGGGCAGGCATCGACGCAGTAGGCACAGCGAATGCACGGCTGCTCGCTCGGACTTGCACGAGTTTCAGCCGACGTGAATGCGACAAAACCCGACGTTCCCTTGGTGATCGGAATATCGAGGCTCGACAGTGCCTGGCCCATCATTGGCCCGCCCAGAAATACCCGGCTGACGTCCGGACTCAAGTCCACCTGCTCCAGCGCGAACCGCAACGGCGTGCCAATCGGAATGCGGTAATTGCCCTTGCGGCCGACGGCCGGCCCGGAGATCGTTACCACGCGCTCCTGAATGCCGCGGCCGTGCGGCAGTAAACGACCGATTTCCGCGGTCGTCGCCACGTTGACCACCACGACACCAACATCCAGCGGCAATCCGCTGGACGGCACTTCCCGATCCAGCAGGGCGGTGATCAACATTTTCTCCGCGCCCTGCGGATACTTGACCGCCACGGGCTCGACGCTGACTGGCAGATCAGCGGGTATCGCCGCGCGCAGCGCATCGACGGCGTCCAGCTTGTTCGCCTCGATGCCGATGATTGCGCGCGTGGCGCCGGTCGCTTTCAGCAAATAGCGAATACCGGTGTGGACGTCATCCGTTTGCTCCAGCATCACGCGGTGATCGGTCGTGAGATAGGGTTCGCATTCCACGCCGTTGATCATCAGGACTTCCATCACCTTCCCGTCGGGCGGTCGCAGCTTCACGTGCGTTGGAAACGCAGCGCCGCCAAGCCCCACAATCCCGGCCGCCTGGATCGCTGCGACGATGTCGTCGGGTGTGGACTGGTCGATGTTGCAGGGCTCGCCTTCGGCTACCTCCTGGGATGAACCCGGGTAGGGTTCCAGGTAGATGGCGGGCGTCATCGCACCGGCAATACTCGGCGCCAGGCCAATGCGCCGCACAGTGCCGGTCACCGGCGCGTGTTGCGGCACTGACACGAAGCCATCGGCCGCGGCAATGCATTGCCCGCGACTCACCTCCTCGCCTTCCCGCACGGTCGGCACCGAAGGCTTGCCGGCATGCTGCGACAGAGGCACCACGAGCACGGGCGCGAACGGAAACTGCCGGATAGCCTCCTGGCAGGTATCGTCCTTCGCATCCGGCAAATGCACACCGTGCGTGAAGCTGGGATAGCGTCGCAGCAGACTCAGCATCGTCGCTCGCCGGCTCGGTCGACCACTTGATCGACTAGTTGTACTTGCTGCCGCGGGCGATCCACTTGTCGATGTCGGCGGCGGAACGATCCCTCGGCAGACCCGGGTGAATTACCTGAGCCGTACATTTCTCGGCAGCCTTGACGAGATCGCTGTACGGACCGCCGTCCGGATCCTTGATGAAGGCCTTCTTGTTTTCGTTGTATTCGAAGATGGCGGAGTTCAGCCGAGTGCACTCGTCGCAGGCCGTGCAGTCCTCGGTATCGATCCACGGCGCCATGTAGTCGCCGGCCGCCGCGGGTGCAGCCTCGGCCGTGGCTGCATCCGGCGCGACGGCGGGAACCACGGCGTCGGTTGCCAACGCCGCGACGTCACCGTCCGCAAACTGCGCCAGGCCCGCCGCAATCTTGCCGATTACCTCCTGGCGGACGCGCTGTTCGATCTCCGCCAGCGGAGGTTCCTTGCGATCCACCCCGGCCAGCGACCGCAGCGTCTGCCAGAAATCCCGCCGGTCCTCGCAGGAGCGCACCATGGCTTCGTCAACCAGCAAGCGACTCAAATGATTCTTGCGATCGACCGTCCAGATGTAGGGATAGCGGCCCTCGCGATCGGCATCGCTGAGTTCGAGGAATTCGTGCAGCGGGATCATCTGCTCGTTCCAGGTATCGTGTGGTGCCATCCGGAAATGCTTGCGGAAACGGACTTCGGTAATGGCGAAATCAGCGAACGTCATCGGCAGCTGCAGCTGCTTTTCGCGGTTGCCTTCGAGGTAGGTCAGTGAATACGTGGGCCAGGCGGCATCCGGATCCGGGTTGCCGGACACGTCGAGGCATTCGGCCGGCGTCGTGCCCAGGTCCGGGTCGTACTTGAATAGCGGATAGGCCCGCGACTCGACGACCAGCCTCGCCTGTTGCTCGCCCATGTCATCGCCGATGCCGTGTTCCGGCTGACAGGAGGTGTACAGGTTGAAAAGTGCGGGCCGGCGCGTGAGCAGACCCTCGATGAAGCCTTCGATCATGTGGCTGGCGTAGGCGATCGTGCTTTGCAGGACGTAAGTCGTGCGGTGCGCCATGCCGATCAGGCCGATCTCCTTGCGCGCTTCGCGTTTGCCCTGGATTGCTTTGCCGAATTGCGCCATGTCGGAAACCTGGCCGAAGAAACCCGACGTGCAGGCCTGGCCACCGGTATTCGAATACACCTGGGTATCGAGAACCACGACTTTGATCGGCATGCCCGACATCATCAGGCGCGACAGGTTCTGGAAGCCGATGTCGTACATGGCGCCGTCGCCGCCGACCGCGACCACCGGTGGACAGAGCTTGAACTCCTCTTCGCTGAACTGCTGCCAGTTGAAGTACGTGAAGAACTCGTCGTGCTCGGACGGCCGGTATTCATCCGTGAGTTCCAGTTCGGCCATGCGAATGGCCTTGAAACCTGCTGCCATCTTGGCCATGTGCCCTTCGAACACGCCCATGGCGAGCGAGGGCGAATCCTGGAACAGGTGATTCGCCCACGGGAACGGGTAAGGATTGAACGGATAGGTACTGCCCCAGACTGAACTGCAGCCGGTCGCATTCAACACGCCCATGCGCGCGCGGCCACGACCGACCGTGCCCACGGTGTAGCGCTTGCGCAGGTCTTCAAGCCTGCCAATCAGGCCGGTGACATGCTTGAGCCACTCCGGATCGATCGGCTGCCCGCCTTTGTCGTGCTCGATCTGGTCCGCGATGGCAGCGAGCGTCAGGTCCCGGTCGCCCAGGCCTTCCACCAGTCGGGCCATCTCCGCCGGTTCGTCCAGATCGATCTCACCGACCAGCTTCGCCTGCACCTTCGTCTTCAGTCGCGCGATCAGATCCTCAAGCTGCCGGACGTGCTCGGCGATGCGCGGCTGCATCAATGCTTCGACGGTTGCCACGAACAGGTGAATGACGGTCTTTTCCGAACAGCCGAGACACGCACCGTCGCCGCTGGCGAAGGACAGGTAGTTGTCCTTGTCGAGCAACAGCGTTTCCAGCGCGCCGATACGCTCCTCGAGATCGTCGATCCGGATAAATTTGCGTGGCGTGTTGGGCAGATCCAGCCAGAACTCCCATTGCTTGCGCAGCTGCTTGATGCTGTCCGGCGTCTGCGTCATGGGCCGCAGCGCGTCGTCGTCGCACACCGCCACGCACTCCATGCAGCCTTTGCAGGTATACGGGTCCACAGTGATCGACAGCAAGCCGCCACTGCCGGGCGCTTTCTTCTCGGGTAACGTGAAGTAGGGCCGGGTCAGCGAAAACTGGAAGCCGTCCAGTTCTTCAGTGAATAACTCGAACTCGTGTTTCAGGGCCGCCCGCCCGTCGGCATCCAGGTCGCTGTCACCGATAGTCTTGTCGATCGCCGCCGTCATGAGGGCCTGCACGGAGGCACCCTCCTCGGTCTCGTTCATCGCCCGGCGCAAATGACCCTCCATTTGGCGCACGGCGCGCGGTAGATGCTCGAGCGGTTCGCCCTGTTTCCTGACACGTTTGACGACCGTGTCCATCACCTGGCCCAGATCGTTGACCAACCCGGGAATCGCCGTGTCCGGACAGACCGTGTAGCAATCACCACAGGCCGTGCAGTTCTCTGCGATCCACTCCGGGTGTTCGAAACGAATGCCCGTCATGTCCCGGAACAGCGACGTGACGGCCGGCATCACGCCGAGACCGATGAACGGGTCGGTCAGGTTGTCGTTGCCCATGCCGCGCGCATAGAAGTTGCCGGTCTGCTCCCAGAATCGATGGATGTCAGTAGCCGGTGCCTGGCTCTGCGGCTGCCGCTTGAGCATGATCGGCACCGGCGGCTCCGGCGGCAGCTCCGGCAGCTGCCGGGTCTGGAGCGTGAACGGTTTATCGACGATTTCCTGCACCTCGTCGAAACCGCGCCGCACCACGCGCATGTTGTCTGCCACCACGCGGGCGCCCTTCGCGCCGAATTTATGCTCGAGTTGGTCCCGGATCGCCTCAAGCAAAGCCGGCTCGTCCAGACCGCATTTCTCCATCACCGGCGACGCGGCGAAGAACGCACCCTGGAAAGCGACACCCTGCATGCGTAGCTGCAGGTCGGGGTCAGTTGCTTCCTCGCGCGCAATGCGAAATGCATCCAGGAAAAATATTCGGATGTCCTTTTCGACGATCAGCTGTTGGAAGTTGATCGGAATTGTTGCCCAGACATCCTCCGGTTTCTTGAGATCGCTCTGAATGATGAAGACACCACCCTCCTGGAGCCCGGCGAGCGCATTCGTGTGATGAAACACGTTGGGATCCGGCGACAGCACCACGTCGACGTAGAAGTACTCGCAGTTGACCTTGATGGGCTCCGGCGCAGCGGACAGGTAGAACGTGGTGGGCTGGCCTTTCTTCTCGGAACCGTATTTCGGATTGGCCTTGATGTGATAGCCAAGCAGATCAAACAGCGTCATCGCCAGGTTCTTGCCAGTCGTGATCGCGCCCCAGCCACCGACCGAGTGGAACCGCACCGTGATGCTGTCTTTGGGCATGAGGTTCGGATTCTCACTGCCATGCACAGCCAGTTCGCGGACGTGCGGATACGCATCCTCGACCGTCTGCTGATAAATCTCCTGCTTGGGTGTGAACGGTTTTTCGCGCAGGAAGTCGACCGACAGGTAAAAGAACTTGCGACGCTTGCCATCCGGCAACATGTTCTCGACCGCGCCGATCAGGCCCTCAGGCTGCAAATCGCGGCTGCCCATCCCGAAAGACCCCGAGTACAGCGGCGGCGCATCGGCTGCGTCGCCATAGCTGGCCAGCTCCGGATACGGGGTCTCCTTGCGGTCGCGGCCATTTTCCAGGCACTTGCTGA
Organism: Gammaproteobacteria bacterium; assembly: GCA_030066665.1. Classification (GTDB taxonomy): domain Bacteria; phylum Pseudomonadota; class Gammaproteobacteria; order Steroidobacterales; genus J054. The sequence goes on along the minus strand of JASJBD010000004.1, from coordinate 16,806 downwards.
CAGTCGCCCGGATTTCTCGCATCAGCGGCAAATCACCGGCCAACGGCTGATCCAGGCGCTCCAGCACGACCACGCCTTTGCGGCCCGCCAGCACCTGCGAAAGCTGATCCGCCGGAAATGGCCGAAACATTGTGACACCCACCACGCCGACCTTCAGTTTGCGTGACTCACGCAGGTAGTCGACAACCACCTCGGCACTGGGGATCAGGCTGCCCTGACCGAGAATCAGATAGTCGGCGTCGTCGGCGCGATATGTCGTGACCCGCGAATACGATCTGCCGGTCAATTCCGCGAATTCGGCAAAGGCCTGATCCGCGAGCGGTTGCAGATGGTCATAGAAAAACGGTCGCTGCGCGGCGACGCTCTGCATGTAGGCATCCTGGTTCTGCACCAGCCCGGCCATGACCGGATTGTCCACATCCCACAATTCCGGGACGCGCCGGCGCGTATCGCCGTAGATGATGCGTTGCGCGGGCGTGGGTGTGTCGATGATGTCGTCCGGCCGACCCAGGTACTCCTCGATCAAGGCACGTTCCGGCACCAGCAGCGATTCGATCAGGTGAGTAGTCAGGAAACCGTCTTGCGCGATTGCGCCAGGCGTCAACGCGAGTTCCGCAATGCGGTGCGCGATGATGTTCAGATCGGCCGCGCTCTGGGCGTTCGTCGCAAAGAGCTGGAAGAAGCCGGTGTCGTCGATGCAATGATAGTCGTCATGGCCGGCATGCACGTTCAGCGTGGCCTTGGTAATGGCGCGGGCGCCGATATTCAGCACGTAGGTCAGTCGTTTGCCGGCCGCCGCGTAAAGCGACTCGTGCATGTAGGCAATACCCTGCCCCGACGAAAAATTCGCCGCGCGCAGTCCGGTCATGGACATGCCGGCGGTCACTGCGGCTGCCGCATGCTCGCCCTCCGGTTCGATGAAAATCAGCGGGCGTCCGGAAACGTTCACATGCCCGGCCGCTGCAGCTTCCGCCCAGTACTCCCCCATTTGCGTCGACGGTGTGATCGGATAGGCGCCGGCCGCGTCGCTGGCTTCGCGCTCGCACATGATTACAGCCGTGTTGCCGTCCATCGCCGCGCGAGTCCCGGGGTACTTCACCGATTTTTCGGTCTTGCTCATCGATACTTCTCTGATTATTCAAATTCTCTCGTCGGCGCTGCCGATCGGTCACGTGGGCGCATCGGGCAGCGGCGCATGACGTAGCACGCGGACCGCCGCGTCGCCCTTGACGACGCGGCCATCCGGCTCAATCCAGATGATCGCCCCGGTCGGGCAACGCTCTATCGGCTTGGTCGTCGCATGCGGACCTTCGTAATTCACCACCGGCAAATTATCGCGCATTGTGATCAGCCCGGGCGGGGCATCCATGACGCAGCGTTCACACGCGGTACAGGCCACTTCGCAGTCAGCGAGTAATTCGTCACCGGCCTCTTTATTGCTGCAGGGTACCCACAGACGGTGGCTGACCGGATGCAGACTGAACAAATCCTTCGGGCAAATCTCGATGCAATCGCCGCAGGCGGTGCACAGCTCCTCATCGACCACCGGCAGAGAGTCGCGACTCATATTTATGGCGTCGAACTCGCAGACCCGCTCGCAGTCACCCAGCCCCAGGCAACCCCAGAAACAACCCTTGCCGCCGCCCGCAACCAGTGCCGCAGACTGGCAGGACTGGTGACCCGAGTAGTGCGCATGGTTCCTGGCCACATTGCTGCCGCCAGCGCAGGCCAGCCGCACCACCTGGCGCTCCTCGGCGCCGACATCCACCCCGAGATAGCCGGCGATTGCTTCCCGCGCCAGATCAGTGCTGACCGTACATTTGCCGGGCTGGGACTCGCCGGTCACCAGCGCCTCGGCAAAGGCCCGGCAGCCCGGATAACCGCAGGCCCCACAATTCGAGAGCGGCAGCATGTCCTCGACCACGTCGAAGCGCTCGTCTTCCTCGACGTACAAGCGCCGATTGGCGAGCACCAGGCCAGTGGCGAGCAGCAGCGTGAGGCCGCCAAGGGCGCCAACTGCGGTCAGCACGAGCACGTTTCTTGCCTCCCGGGGGTCAGCTTGGCGACCCGGCCAATGCTACACAAATGGACTGGGGCGATCGTGAGTGAAAACCGAAGCCGGCCGGGCGTTTCCGCGTGGCCGCGGCCCCAATTCAACATAGCACGGCCGGTTCGGGAATCCCTGATAGTTATGCTAGTATTTTTTGCATAGGGCGCCCTGTAGGGAGGGCGGGGGAAACTGGATGAAGTGCTTCTACTACGTCACGCCAACACTCGATAGCACTCACAGCATTTCGGACGATTTGCAGGAGCTGGGGATCGGCGAATGGATGGTGCACGTAGTCACCAAGGACGAGGCAGGGCTCAAACGCGAGCAAATTCAGTCCAGCAACTACATTGAGACCCTGGATGTCGTCCGGGGCGGCCTGATCGGCGCCAACATCGGTTTCATCGTCGGTGTGATCGGCGCTGCCATGATGGCGTATTTCGATCCCTTCCAGCGCGAGCTGCCTTGGTGGGTCTACCTGATCGTCGTACTCGTCTCGACGCTGTTTGGCGCCTGGGAGGGCGGACTCTACGGAGTAGCCACCGAGAATCAAAAACTGAACCGCTTTCATGACGATATCGAAGCGGGCAAATATCTCATATTGATCTATGCCCGCAAGGGCATGGGCGAAACCGTCAAGGACATGATGCGCCAGAAGCACCCGGAAGCGCAGCATGTCGCGACCGACCGGCAATTCGTTAACCCATTTGGGGTCGTACGCCGCAGACGACGGCAGAGAGAAGAGCAGCGCCAGGAGGCGAGCCGACAGCAAGATCAGGGATTGATCAACTCGTGAGCTAACCTTTTAAAGAAATTCTCGAAGGTCGCACCTTCAGAGGGACTGGTTTATGGCGATAGCAATCGTAGTGGTCTTATTGGTCATTGGTTCTGTTATCTTCCACTTCGCCAGCCCCTGGTATTTCACTGAACTCGCCTCGAACTGGGGCATGATCGACGCCACGGTGGATATCACCTTCTGGGTGACCGGCATCGTGTTCATCCTGGTCAACCTTTTCATGGCGTACTCGATTTACAAGTACCGCCACAAGAAGGGCCAGAAAGCCGAATACGAGCCCGAGAACAAGAAACTCGAAATCTGGCTGACCGTCATCACCGCGATCGGCGTTGCGGCAATGCTCGCGCCGGGCTTGTTCGTCTGGGGCCAATTCGTCCGCCCGCCCGATAACTCCGCGATCGTCGAGGCCGTTGGCCAGCAATGGCACTGGAGCTATCGCTTCCCGGGCGAGGATGGCGTGATGGGCACGGTGAATGCGAGCCTGATCACGCCGGACAATCCGTTCGGCATGAACCCGGACGACCCGAACGGCCAGGACGACATCCTGGTATCGAATCCTGAAGTCTATTTGCCGTTGAACCAGCCAATCCGCCTGAACCTGCGGTCCAAGGACGTGCTGCATAACTTCACGGTGCCGCAGTTCCGCGTGAAGATGGACCTGGTACCGGGCATGGTGACCTTCATGTGGTTCGAGCCAACGCGACTCGGCAGCTTCGATGTGCTCTGCGAAGAGCTCTGCGGCATTGCGCATCACGCGATGCGCGGCAAAGTCACCGTCGTGGAACGGCCGGAATTCGAAGCCTGGCTGAATGCGCATCCGACCTATGCCGAGACGGCGGCGCGCGCGGCCGGCAACCGGGACATCGGTCAGGGCCTGTACCAGGCCTGCGCCGCGTGCCACGGCTTTGCCGGCGAGGGCCGCAAGGAACTCAACGCACCGAAACTGGCGGGTCAGGAAGGCTGGTACATGGCGCGGCAGATTCGTAATTACAAGAACAAGCTGCGCGGCGTGCACCCTGACGATATCTACGGGCAGCAGATGGCGGCCATGGCCGGCACACTAGTCGACGACCAGGCCATTGCGAATGTGATCGCCTATATCGAAACGCTGCCGGATGAACCGGCTCCGGTCACCGTTACCGGTGATGCGGATCGCGGCGCGCGAACCTACGAGACCTGTGCCGTTTGTCATGGCGAGTCCGGTCAAGGCATCTGGGCACTCAACGCCCCGCGGCTGGCCGGCATGAGCGACTGGTACCTCGCGGTATTGCTGGCGCATTTCCGCGACGGGGTGCGCGGCGCCGAGCCCGGCGATTTCTATGGCGCGCAAATGGCACAGATGGCAAAGCGACTCTCCAACGAAGCGGTCATTAACGACCTGGTCGCCTATATCAATACTTTCCCGGTGAATTCACCGGCACGTGTCAGCCAGGCGCAATGAGCCCGACTGGCAGGAAACCCAGCTGAGAGGCAGCACTGATGGCCTATGTAGCAATTGCCGACCGCGATCATGAACAGCATCTGCATGATCCGCAGACTTTCATCACCAAGTACATCTGGAGCCAGGACCACAAGGTCATCGCGATCCAGTATTCACTGACGGCAATCTTCGTCGGCCTGGTCGCGCTGGTGCTGTCAGGCATGATGCGCCTGCAACTGGCATTCCCGGACGTGTTCTCGTTCATCGCGCCGATCGAGTATTACCAGTTCATAACCATGCACGGCATGATCATGGTGATCTACCTGCTGACGGCGCTATTGCTCGGTGGTTTCGGCAATTACCTGATTCCGCTGATGTGTGGTTCCCGGGACATGGTGTTCCCGTTCATGAACATGCTCAGCTACTGGGTCTACCTGCTGTCTGTCATCATCCTGCTGGCGAGCTTCTTCGTACCGGGCGGACCGACCGGCGCCGGCTGGACCCTGTATCCACCGCAGGCGATTACCGACGGCACGCCTGGCGCGGGCTGGGGCATCATGCTGATGCTGGCGTCGCTGGCTGTGTTCATCGTTGCCTTCACGATGGGCGGCCTGAACTACGTCACGACCGTGTTGCAGGCCCGGTGTCGCGGCATGACGCTGATGCGTATGCCGTTGTCGGTTTGGGGCATCTTCGTCGCGACCGTGCTCGGCCTGCTGGCCTTCCCGGCGTTGTTCGTCAGCGCCGTGATGATGGTCTTCGATAGCCTGCTCGGCACCAGCTTCTTCATGCCGGCCATCCTGGATCGTGGCGAGCAGACCGCGTTCGATGGCGGGAGCCCGATCCTGTTCCAGCATTTGTTCTGGTTCTTCGGGCATCCGGAGGTCTACATCGTGGCCCTGCCCGCCTTCGGGATCGTGTCGGACCTGATCAGCACCCATGCCCGCAAGAACATCTTCGGCTACCGGCAAATGGTCTGGGCCATTGTCGTGATCGGGGGCTTGAGCTTCATCGTCTGGGCGCACCATATGTACGTCAGCGGCATGAATCCGTACTTCGGGTTCTTCTTCGCGACCACCACGCTGATCATCGCGGTACCGACGGCTATCAAGGTCTACAACTGGGTGCTGACGCTCTGGCGCGGTGATATTCACCTCACGGTGCCAATGCTGTTCTCGATCGGTTTCCTGTTCACCTTCATTCATGGTGGCCTTACCGGCCTGTTCCTGGGTAACGTGGTCGTCGATCTGCCGCTATCGGACACCTATTTCGTCGTCGGCCACTTCCATATGGTTATGGGCATTTCACCGATCATGGTGGTGTTCGCGGCGATCTATCACTGGTTCCCAAAGATGACCGGCCGCATGTTCAACCAGACACTGGGCAAGATCCATTTCTGGCTGACCTTCCTCGGTGCCTATTCGATTTACCTGCCGATGCATTACCTGGGCATCCTCGGTGTGCCGCGGCGCTACTACTCCATGGGCACGACGGACTTCGTCCCCGAATCGGCACAGGCGATGAATATCGGCATCACCTACTCGGCGATTCTGGTCGGCGTCGTGCAGCTCGTGTTTCTCGTGAACATAGCCTGGAGCATCTTCCGTGGCGAGAAAGCCGACCCGAACCCGTGGAAAGCGAACAGCCTGGAATGGCAGACGCCGGACACGCCGCCCAAACACGGCAACTGGGGACCGGACCTGCCGGTTGTCTACCGCTGGGCCTATGACTACAACGTACCGGGCGCGCCCGAAGACTTCATTCCGCAGAATACGCCGCCGGACGCGCTGCATCCGGCCGGCCGTGACCACGGTAAGGCCCATTGAGTCTGCTCCGTAAACTGACCGAGAAGCCCTGGACGACGACGGGGCAGCTCGAGGAATTGCCCGATCCGTACGTGATCGCGGCCAATACCAAGCGGACGGCGCTATTCGTTTTTCTCGGTGTCGTCAGCAGCCTGTTCTTCCTGTTCGTCATGGCGCAGCATCAGCGCGAGGCACTGCCGGACTGGCAACCGATCACGGCCCTGCCGTCGATCCTGGGGCTGAACACGCTGCTGCTGATCGGTGCCAGTCTCGCCATGCAGTACGCGAAGGCTGCGGCAGACGGCGGTAACCTGGCGGGCCTGAAGAGGGGTTTCGTCGCCGCCGGGTTATTGACCGCCGCCTTCCTCGTCGGCCAGGTGATCGGCTGGCAGCAAATGACCGCGACAGGCCAGGTGATCCAGGTTAACCCCGCGAACGCGTTTTTCTTTTTGTTGACCGGTGCCCACGGCCTGCACCTGGTCGGCGGGCTTTATGTCTGGGCGCGCAACTCGGTGCGAGTGCTGCGTGGCTTCGGCCAGGATGACGCCGACCAGGCGCGCGAACTGCGCTTGAGTGTCGAGTTGTGCACGACCTACTGGCATTACCTGCTGCTGATCTGGCTGGTGCTGCTGGGATTGCTCCTGGTGACTTGAGAAGGATTTGTAAATGGCGACTGATGCTGCAGCAGACATGCCCAGAGGAATGGAAGGTGTAGTCCAGGACTGGGCCAACGACAAACAGACCTTCCAGGTGCCGTGGGGGAAAGCCATGATGTGGATCTTCCTCCTTAGCGACACATTCATTTTCAGTGTTTTCCTGACGTCCTACATGACCGTGCGGGTCTCGACGACCGAGGTTTGGCCGAATGCCAGCGAGGTCTTTGCGCTGACATTGTTTGGCCAGAGTATCCCGCTGATTCTGATCGCCATCATGACCTTCATCCTGATCACCAGCAGCGGCACGATGGCGATGGCGGTGAATTTCGGCTATCGCAAGGACCGTGCGAAGACGGCGGCGATGTTGCTCATCACGGCATTCTTTGGCGCGACCTTCGTCGGCATGCAGGCCTTCGAATGGACCAAGCTGATCGAGGAAGGCGTGCGCCCCTGGGGCAACCCGATGGGCGCACCGCAATTCGGATCGAGCTTTTTCATGATCACCGGCTTCCACGGCCTGCACGTGTCTGCTGGAGTGATCTACCTGTTAGTGACGGCCTGGCGCGTCTGGTCAGGTTTCTATGACCGCAAGGGTACGTACGAAACCGTGGAGGTCGCCGGGCTCTACTGGCACTTCGTCGACCTGGTCTGGGTTTTCATTTTCGCATTCTTCTATCTGTGGTGAGGGGACAGTTATGAGCGAAGTCGCGGCCGAGGGCCAACAACATCCGATTGGGCTGTACCTCAAGGTCTGGCTGCTGCTCTTTGTGTTCAGCGCCGGCTCGTACATGGTCGACTACATGCAGCTGCAGGGAGAACTGCGCTGGTTCCTGATCGTGGTCTTCATGTGGCTGAAAGCGGCTTTTATCGTCGCAATCTTCATGCACATGCGCTGGGAGCGCATGGCCCTGATTACCGCAATACTGTTGCCGCCAATCGCGATTGCCGTACTGGTATTTCTGATGGCCGTGGAAGGCGGCTACACTTTCTTCACGCGCCTCGAGGTGTTCGGCGGCTAGCCGTCAGCGGAGCGCGGGGATGACGCGCTCGCCGATGACCCGGATCGTTTCCTCGGGTTGGGCGTAGACCCGCAGGCAAATATTCGTCAAACCGGCCGCCTCGAATTCGCGCAGGCGATCGATCTCGTGATCGATTTCATCGAGCGGTGACGCCGCGGTACACCGCTTGCACAGTCTGTCCAGGATATCGCGCGGAATTTCCGGAATATTCGGGTCCTGCGCATAGAACGCGCGATTCAACGCGTCGGTGTTGTCCCAGACCACCTGCATCTCTTCGTCCGGCAGAATGCCGCGATGGTAGTAGGTCGGCCACGGCGTGACCCGCGCGGCCAGCCACATGCGTGATTCGGCCAGCGTTTCTTCAGGGTCTTCCTTGACGTGCCAGGCCCAGAAGTTCAATAGTTTGAATTCATCCTTGTGCGGGTTGTGTTCCTCGATTTCGGGATTGATAGCGGCACGCACTTCCGCAACGTGCTCCGGCAAGTGATCACCGAGGAAGATCCCCTCGGCGTACTTGGCACTGGACCGGAGCATCTGTGGACCACCGGCACAGACATACACCGACGGCTTCGGCTGGCTCACCCAGGATGCGTGATACCAGCGCACCATGTACATCTTGCCGTGGTATTGCACCATTTCGCCGGTGGCCATCGCGTTGATGATCTCGACGCACTCGCGCACGGCCGTCAGCCGATGTTCCGCGACCTCCCCCATCGCGTAGGCAGTGCCGCCATCACCGGCCGCCACGCCGATGCCCGCGCGACCCCCGGCGATTTCATTCAGAGTCAGCAGTGCGTTGCCCATTTTCAGCGGATGCAGTTCATACGGCGACACCGCCACCGGGCCGAACCGGATCTTGCTGGTCGCCCGCGCCGCATCCACGAAGTTCACGAAAGGATCGCGGCCATCGTGCATGTTCGACGTCCAGATGCCTCCCACGCCGTAACTTTCCGCAAGCACGGCCAGCTCCGCGAACATTTCCGGCGGACTGTTCGGGTGCAGAATCAGGTCAACTTGCATTGGTGCCTCCGCTCAGCATGGCCGGATCCATCCCGACCGATCTCATTTGCTCTGCAATCACTTCAGCCGTTACGACCTCGTAGCCATTCTCGCGCGCAAAGTCCTCGACATAGCCGATCGCCATATCCAGCATGCCGGCCGGCGCCTGCCGAATCAGCGCCTTGGCCTCCTCCTGCCATGGCATGGTAATAACCAACGATCTGTCGTCATCATCGCTACCGGTCTCTGGCTTACGCCGCTGCTGCTTTTCCGCGGCGCGCTTGCGCTTTTCCCAGTAGGGCGAATCCGGCGGGCGCGTCGCTTCCAGCATCGCGCGCGCATCCGGCTGGTCGGCAAGCAAACTCACCAGGGTATGAGTGTATTTCATCGGCACGATGACGAACATTTCCTCCGGCTTGATGCGATTCATCATTCGCCCGCCAATATCCGCCGGAGTGATTACTACATTGTCTTCGTGCCACGGAGTCGCGAACAGCTCGCTGCAGAAGGACGTGCCGGCTGCACCATGTGGCGGTGTGCCGTCGATGACCGTGCGGGCACCGCCAATGAAATGCACCCAGTGTGGAATGCACACGCACACAATCCAGTCGACGCGGACGCCGTCCGGGATGCGATTCAGCGGCGCAGCCCCGATTGCCCTGACCGTACCCGGCGGCAACACGAATTTGCCAGACTTGGTGCGGGCAGCCGCCTCGTCGGTATATGCCGGAATGTTTTTGGACAGGTAGGCGCCGGTGCGGATATCTGCCGTACCTTCATGCATGCCGCCGGTAAACACCCCGACCGTGCAATCATGATGCTCGCGATCGATATAAACGATTTCACCATCGTCCATGGCGAGACGCACAATGGCGCAGGGATCGACGCGCCTGGCGCGGTACCGTTCCGGGATATCGTCGACAAACAGGCTGATGCCGACCGGGTGGCCGCGCACCTTGCCATGGAGCACGTCGTGAAGATCCTGGAAGATTGTCATCGCTCGTCCGCTTCCTGCCAACGAGTCTAGGGTGTCGCTATGCGCTAAACACTGCGGATACTACGTACCGTCCATGCAGCGAGCGCGACGCTGGCGAATACAGCGGACGCAATGAACGGCGCGGATGGACCGTATTGATCCCACAACCAACCCGCGATAACGCTGGCACACAGAAAGGCGATCCCGCTGACGAGGTTGAACAGTCCGAAGGCGGTCCCACGCAGTTGCGCCGGCGCGGTATCGGCAACCAGCGCTGCCAGGACGCCCTGCGTCAGGCCCATGTACAACCCCCACAGCACGACACCCAGCATTACGAGCCAGATGTCATCGGCTGCTGCCAGCACCAAATCGCCGACAATCAGGACGATGAACCCGGCAACCAGTAAGCCGGAGCGTCCCCACCGGTCCGACATCACACCGGCGGGATACGCGGACATGGCGTAGACGACGTTCATCACGATGAAGACCAGCGGCACAAGCGTCAATGACAGGCCAAGCTGCTGGGCACGCAAGACGAGGAATGCTTCGCTGAAGCCGGCCAGCATCAGGATCGCCCCGATGAACACCGTGGCCCAGTAGGACGCGCCCAGCTGCCGTATTTCGCGCATCTGCAGTGGCGATCTTGCGGCATCATCTTCGGGGTCGTGCTCCGGCTCAGAGACACCAAACCACAGGATCAGCACCGATAGAAGCGCCGGCGCCAACGCAAACCAGAACACGCCGCGAATGTCGTCCGCCAGCAGTGCCATCAGCACCAGCGCCAGCAGCGGCCCGACGAAAGCACCGACCGAATCCAACGACTGGCGCAAGCCGTAACTGGCGCCGCGGACGGCGTCCGGCGTGATGTCAGCGATGAGCGCGTCGCGTGGCGCGCCGCGAATGCCCTTGCCAAGCCGGTCGACGAAGCGTGCCGATACGGCAATTTGCGCCGTGGTCGCCAATGCGAAGACCGGCTTGGTCAGCGCGGCCAGGCCGTAGCCCAGCAGCGCCAGTGGTTTACGCCGCCGCAACACATCGCTAAGCGCACCGGAGAACATCTTGGTGATCAGCGCAATCGCTTGCGCAACACCTTCGATCAGGCCGACGCTGGTATAGCTCAGCCCGATGACGGTAACAAAGAACACCGGCAGCAGGCTATGGACCATCTCCGACGAGATGTCCATGAACAAGCTGACCAGCCCAAGCGCCCAGACACCGCGGGGAATGCCGCGCAGGCGCCCGTCGCCGCCAGCACTCACAGCGTGCCGAAGCCGCCGATGAATTGCATGATCAGTCCACTGCCCAGCAGGGCGAAGCCAGTAATGTCGGTCCGGGTCTGGTGCTGAATGGTGGCCACCAGCTTGGGAATTTCTTTCCAGCCATCCAGACCGCGAAAGATTCTCTCAATCTGGCGATGCGCCGATATTGATGCCACGAAAATATAGAGCGCGCCAAAAATCTCGAGCAGAATGCCACACTGGGCAATCACCCAGTAGGGGTTTGTCATGACAGGGATCCCGTTAGCGTCTGGGGCGTCAGTATTCGGCGAGCGAAGGGTCTGACAGCAGCGGTGCGATGGCTTTCATCCCACGTCCGAGAAACGGCGACGGCGTGTGCTCTTTGATTACGGCTACAAGATCTGCTTCGCTGATTTCCGTGTTTTCGCCGAATTGCTCCATCAAGAGCTCGTCCAGACCATCCTTCGTCGTGCGACGAAATGGAAATGGCGTCGCCGAGATCGTTTTCTCGTATACGGCTTCGGCATTCTCAATCCACTTGAAATCGGGCATGCGTTTCTCCTTCCCCTGTCTCGTGGCAGTCCTGGCTGTCGTGCTGTGGAAATTACCTGTGACTTACCGACGCATCAACCCCGCTCCTGCCAACGACCTTTTGCCGCTGGCAGGATCTCCTCTGTCGGTTTGTTCACACTGACTTAGCGGGCTTTCTCAGCGTCGGAATCCGACGTGCTGACTGCCTCGCTGACTCGCTCGACTTGATCCGTCGCAGAATCGGCCAGCTGGCCAGCGATGGAATCGATCGAACCATACAGGCCGCGCAGCATCCCGCGATGTTTCTCGCGCACGCCGGCGGTTTTCTCTTCAGAGACTCCGAGGCCTTCCAGCATATCGAGCGGGATTTCCGCCATCGTCCGATGAATGCCTTCAACACCTTTCATGCCGGCCTGGAAGGACTCGCGCAGGAATCCTACGAAACCGCTATCGTTCCTGTCTTTACTCACGTTGTTTCCACTGGTGGTCATCGTCCTGCCCTCCTTTGCCAACGCCTGCATTACATATAGCATTTTTAGTGCACACTTGTATACAGACATATACGTATAGACGCCATTTTGACATAAGAAATAGCCGCGATTCGACTATATATACAATATTATCAATGTGTTAAGATTGACCATCGAAATGGCTGCGAAACCGTACAATTGTGTTGTCATTGGGGCCGTGCGTAACCGTCTCGGTTTTTCCGGATTTTTGGCAACCGCCGTGTAACCGAAACTTCCCCGCCAGGAGGCCTCCGCGGGGGAGGACCAGGAGGAATCCAACAATGAGTGCATCCGTCGAAATGAGCGCTGGCCAGGCTAAAGCCGAAGCCACGGCCGACGCGACAATCGAGCCTGTCGATCTGACCAAGACCGGCAGCGGACCTGGCGCCGAAAAAGGCGCAGGCATCTCACGGACACCGATCTGGCCCGATTATTTTGCGCGCCTCGGTCAGCCCGATGCGGCCAACTGGCAGTACCAGGGCTACTGGAGCGATACCTTCAATTGCTGGCGGGCGTTCTACTCGCTGATGTTCCTGCATCCGGTCAAGAGCTTCCTGGGTCTGAAACATTTCTTCCAGAGCCTGATTTATCGAATTTCGGATGAGTCGCACGGTCGGGCATGGCTGCCGCTGATCGTCGTATTGACACCGATCCTGATGCTGTTTGCACCAATCTTCTCGTTGCTGGCCGTCGCTATCGCACCACCCTATCTGCAACATGTGAAGAAGATCGAAATCCCGCCCCTGTTCCAGCCGTTCAGCTTCATGGGCTGGGCCAACTACAACGTGATGCTGATGACCATGTTTACCTTGCATGCTTATCTGCAACACAAGGCCGGCCTGCATCCCAGTCGCGCGCTGAAGCATTCATCCAAGATTTTCTGGCACGAGGTTTTCGAAAACCACCTGCCTGAAGGGCATCACGCGACAAAGGAATACGCGGTCATCGTTCATGGTCATGTTCGTGGCGAGTTGCCGGAAGATGACATTGTCATCAAACCGACCCATGGTGGTGCCGGGGTATTCCTGCGCACCATGACCTGGGATGCAGAGAACCAGGTCTATATCTGCGAGGACCCGGAGAAACAACCCGATGAGGCCACCACCTATACGAAGGACGAGCTGAAGGAATTCATCCTGAAGATCTATGACAATGGCGTGATCGAGAAATTGCATCGCACGCGCGAGCCGTTCCCGGTCAGTAGCTTCCGCATCATGACATTGAACGCCGACGGCAACGCCGAACTGATGGCAGCCGTGTTCCTGCCTGCGCCGGAAGGTTCGAATTCAACCGCGTACTTCGATCTCGATACGTACCTGATGAACTACGAGGACAGCACGATCGGCCAGCCGATCCGCCCGCACAGCGACGGCAAATACACCGGCATTCCGGTACCGGAGATGAACGACGTTATCGAAGCCTGCATCGCAATGCACAACAAGATGTACGGCGACGTGGAAATCAGCTGGGACGTGATTTTCACTAATGAAGGACCGGTCTACCTGGAAGGGAACATTTTCCCGCCGGGCTGCGATTACAAGCTGTCGATCTTCAAGAAGTATGAAAACTATCTGTGGCTGCGACGGCGTCTGCTGGGCGTACCGACGGGCATGCCGCCCGGCGTGCCGGAGCAGATCCCGTAGCAAGACAAAACACAGTTTGGAAAAAAAAGGCGCGCCCTGAGGGGCGCGCTTTTTTATTGCGGTCGGTTTGCTCCGCGCGAAACTATTCTTTCGACTTATCGTCGACGAGACCGGTCTTGGTCGCAGCCGAGTCGATCAATTCATACATCTCGTGGATTTTCTGGCCAGCCTGCTCACGGATACTCGTGACTTTTTCCTCATCGAAACCAGCTTTGGCGAGGATGTCCAGCGGGATCTCAATCGCGGTCCGCTGCATTTTCTCGCAGGCACCCAGGCCGGCCCTGAAAGCTACCCCGAGAAGATGGGTCCCGCCCCCGCCTGATTCCTGTTTCTTGTCGCTCATAATTTTTCCCCTGTCGGTGGTTCAAAACTGGGTTACGTATATATCAGGTGATAGTGAACGGTTGTATACTGACAAATACCTATAAAGACTAACAGGAATCTGGTGATCGATGCCGTCCCGGGCCGAAAAAAAAGCTCGCACCAGGAATGCGCTGATGGACGCCGTGCTGTCAATCGTGGGCTACGGTGCCAACTTTGCATCCATCAGTCTGCGTGAAGTGGCGAAGCATGCCGGCGTCGTCCCGACCTCTTTCTATCGACATTTCGGTGATATGGAGGAACTGGGGCTGGCCATGGTCGATGAGCTCGGCCTGAACCTGCGCCGATTGATGCGCGGCAGCTTTGATTCAGAACGGCCGCTGGACGAGATCATAGGACGTAGCCTCGACGTCTATCACCAATACGTACTCGAAAATGCCAACGTCGTGCAATTCATGAACCAGTCGCGAACGGGTGGTACTCAAGCATTGCAGGATGCCATTCGGAATGAATTAGGGTTCGTGCGGAGTCGGATCGCCAGCGACCTGTCGCTGGTACTGCCGGACCTGAAGGCGGCCGACCGAGATGTCGCTGCGGGTCTCATTGTGTCAACGCTACTCGAAGATACGACCACGCTGCTTGCAATACCGCCAGACAAGCCCGCTCTGTTGCAGGAACACAAGGAGCGAACCAAGCGGGAAATCGAATTGATTATGGCCGGTGCGCAATACTGGCAACACAGTGACACAGTTTGACGCTATCAAAGCTACAGCCTGACAAATGAGTAAAACAAAAAGAATCTCCCGATTCAGGGACTTTGCCCAAAGCGCTTTTAAGAATGGGATGGATGCCGTGAGCAACGTGCATCAGACCATGGTGGAAGTACCAGTCGATATTGCCCGGGAGTTCGGCTATCCGGAGGAGAAGGCCAGCGCTCTAAAGGCATCTCACCGCAGGATACTTGACCGCGTTTACGGCAGCGTTTGTTCCTCATTCGATGAATTCAGCGATTTGGCCGTCAAGCAGGCCGGCGAGCTGCGCGATTTGATCGAAGATCAAAGCAGTCCGCCGCCCACAAATTCCGGCGCTGGGCCAAAGAAATCTGCCGAAGGCAAGAAATCGAAGCGGAAAAAAAAGGGCAAACACTAAGTTTGCCCTGATCTTTGGAGGCTGGTGCCGTCTAAGCTATGCGGCCTCATCCATTTTTTCTTTTACCTCGGCCGCTACCTTTTCAACCTTCGCTTTTTTTTCGGTCGCTTTTTTTTCGACTGTGGCCTTTTTTGACTTCGCAGCCTTGGTTGATTTCGCAGCTACCTTCTCCTCTGCCTTAGCCACTTTCTTCTCGGCCTTAGCTACTTTCTCCTTTGGCTTCGCGGCCGGTTTCTTCTCCGCCTTCCCGGAACCTGCCTTGCTTACTGCCGAACCGATCGCCCGGAAGGGATACGAAAGCGCACTGCCCATCTTGGTGGCAACTTTGTCCACACCTCCGTAGAGACCTCTGACGAATCTGTGGTTGAAATCCTTCGCCGCCGATGCCCGCTCTTCCGACAGACCGATTTCCTGCAGGACGACCCAGGGGATATCAAGCGTTACCATGCTGAGCTTCTCGCCCGTTTGCATGGTCCAACGGTATGGCGATTGGAAGAACCCTTTCACCTCAGTGACTGATTGCGTCAACTCGGTAACAGCCTGCTTCATTTCTGCTCGCGACTTCGCAACCGCTTCTGATTTTACGGCGGCTTCTTTTTTCGCCTCTGGTCGCGGCTTTGCAACGGCTTTCGCCTGTGCCTTCTGTTTGGCCGGTTTTTTCGATTTACCCTCAGCCATGGTGCTCTCCTTGTCGGCAGCGCCTGTGCCACCGAACAACATTATCCTATAGCTCCAAAGTGTACATTTGTATACTGACTTATACGTATAGACTCGACTCCCGTCAAAACTGCGATGTTGATCTCAGAATAAAAACTCCTAAAAACAATTTGTTATATCCGTCGCAATTTCTCATCTCGTCCGGACGGCTGTTTCCTCATTTCCTTCGAAGCGGTGGTAGATATCCGGCGTAATGATGCCGAGGCGGGCATCAGCTGCCTGCTGCTCCAGACGTCTTCTCAGATCGGGCTGACTCGCCTCCGGCGCTGCCATCGCCAAGCGCTGGGCATCTTCGGACCAGATGACGCCCAACTCACGGTTGTCCCACATCTTGAGCTTGTTCTGCAGGTCCCGCGGCGGTCGGTAGCCAGGATCATCGTGGCATTCCAGATAGACAAAGGCGTCGGCAACCGGCTTGCCCCAGGACTTGGCGAAAATGCCGTAAGCCGGATCGTAGTGATGCAGAACGTATTTGAACTTGTACAGCGCGTTGCGGGTCCGATCGATCTCGCCAGGATCGTCGATCGTCACACCAGGCTTCAGGTAGTGCTCGACCCACACGTCGAAATACGCCTCCATGGCCTCGATGTACAGGTCGCAGTCCAGGCGATCGTACTGGCAGGACAACAGGTACGGTGAGCAGCACTTTGTTAGCCAGTCGACCTTCGTGGGGCCAAGCCCGAGGAGCCGGCTGTATTTCTCGTGCACCGGCATTAGCGGCGAATAGTCAATATTGTCTGTCAGGCTGGCGATATCGAGCACGCCAATCGATCGATCACCTTTACCGCCCAGCTGAAAGAAAAAGATTGGCACATTGTTGTCGGGCTTCGGGAGCGCCATGATTACGCAGCCGCGCATCTGATCACGCACCGCATATTCCTCGAGCACCACCCGGGACAGCTTGTCGGAGTCATATGTCTCGACCCGCAAGAACGTGTCACCCGTCTTGGCGGTATTGTGATTGCAGTAGAACTCCATGT
>JASJBD010000064.1 GCA_030066665.1 Gammaproteobacteria bacterium | reverse complement strand
GCCGCATCATCGAACGGGGCCAGGCCCGCAAGCACCGCGGGATCGGGCGATCCCTGCAGCGCGCTCTCGGTCAGGCGTCGGACCAGCCGCGGATCGGCCTTGGCGGCACAGCCACCGCAGTTGGCGAGAGAACGCAGGCCGCCGAATCGCGGCCGCTGGAGATGGGTAACCGGCGCGTTCACGCTTTGCGCGTCGCGACCGACTTGGATTGGTCAAAACGCAGTCCCAGCGTTTCTGCAATCGTCGTCCGCTGCACCTCATCCGTGCCGCCCGGGATCCGCAAATTCCGGGCAATCTGGAACAGCTTGTTGATCTGGGTGTCGCGCATCACGCCCAGCCCGCCATGAATCTGCAACGCCCGATCGGCGACCCGATAGAACGATTCATCGTTACTGACCTTCAACGCGCAGATCTTGCGAATCTCGTCCTTCGGTCGCGGCAGCGCATACCACGGACCCGGCGTGTCGATTGCGCGCGCAACTTCCAACGACAGGGAGCGCGCCTGCAGCCAGTCGATATACATATCTGCAATCATCCACTGGATACCCTGGTTGGCCCCCAGCGGCTGTCCCGCGATCTGGCGATTCTGCACCCGGTCGAGGCACTGCTCGATCAGGTATTGCGACCAGCCCGCGCACATGCCAGCCCGGCGCATTCGCGTGTAGTTGAATGACATCACCGCAATGTCAAAACCCTGGCCAGGCTCACCGATGATCGCCGATTCCGGCAGTACCATGTCGTCGAAGAAGATCTCTCCGGTGTAACCGTCACCAAACATCGTCTGGTAGACGCGCCCCGTCCGATAGCCTTTGTTCAGGTACTCCCGGGTGTCGAACATGAAGTACGTGAAGGATCGGCGGCCCGCGCCCGGCTCGGTGATCGCGAGCACTTGCGCGACGTCCGCATCGAAAGCATTCGTGATGTACGCCTTCGCGCCGCTCAGTACCCAGTCACCACCTTTCCGGACGCCGCGCGTCTGCATGTCGAACAGGTTCGAACCGGCGCCGGACTCGGTCACGCCGTGCAGGCTGGTCTTGCGACCTTTCACGAGCGGCTCGACGAATTGCTCGCGTTGATGGTCGTGACAATACAACAAACGCGGCGTTGCGCCCTCTGACCACGACAACAAAGCCGGGTTGAGCCCGCAGCCGTACCCGTAGACTTTTTCCTCGACGCAGATCATGTCTTCGCGGCCAAGTCCGCCGCCGTCGAGCGTTTCCGGCAAATGGGCACTGTAGACGCCGGCATCGCCGGCCGCGCGCATGATTTCCCGCCGCGCCTGGATGAGTTCAGGATGCAGCTTGCCGTCCCTGTCCAGATATTCGCGTTCGTCTGACAGGCGGTGACGCAGCGCGGCCTCCCGCGGGGCGACTTCGTCGCGGTACAGGCGCTCGACGCTGGCCAGGATATCCGCCAGATGGGAGGGAGGTCGAAGTTCGTTGCTGAAAGGGCTGGTCTGGTCGCTCATGTCAACTCGCTCTTTCTACTGAAGCCGTTACCGGCATCGGCTCCGGGCGGTTTGGCAGTGCGAGCGTGTCGCGCGCACCCGGACGATGGCCACGGAAAAACGGTCGGTTTGCCAGGCCAAGCAACAGTGGCAGAATTTCCGCGGCACGTAGGCGGCCGCAACTCCCCTGGAGGGCCGGTGTTTCACCGAAGCGGGCCACGCGATCTGCGCCGACACCCGGCCCGGCGACGACGAACGGTGTCGGATCACCACTGTGCAGCAATGGACCTACCGACGGGGTCGCGTGATCGCCCGTGACTGCAACCACGGCCGTGTCACCGATTGTCAGTAAATCGCGGAGGCCGGCGTCCGTTGCAGCAATAACGTCGCGTTTGTACGTCGGCTGTTTGCGGTGACCCGCTGCATCGGTCGCCTTGACGTGCACGTGCACGAAATCGTGTTCCTGTAACAGCGCAGTCGCTGCGTGCAGCCGTTTCTCCATATCGGCGGCCGGATTTGATCCATCGTAGGCAATGTCAGTGATCCGCATGCCGAGCAGGCGGGCCAGCCCGCGATAGAGTGCCGTATCGGTAACCACCGCACCTTTCAAACCCACGTGCTGCTCGAACGATGGCAGCCCAGTATCGAGCCAGCTGCCCCATTTGGTCACCGGTACGTCGAGCGGCGTCAGGCCACGTTCGCGCCGGCGCCTGTTCGTTGGGTGCTGCAGCAATATCTGCTGGCTGTCCTGCAACCACTGCTCCAGCGCAGCGGCGCACTGGCAGGCCGCGGGTGGTTCTGCAGCAGTTTCCAACGCGACCGGCCGCATCCACGGATGCAGCTGATCGAACAACGCGTCGCTGTCGCTGACATCGCGCGACCGCGCGCCATGTGCCAGCAACAGGCATTCGCCGGTGCGCAGTGGCTGCAGGTCGAAACGCACGCCGCGGCAGCTACGACCACCCAGACTGTTGAAAAGCGCCGCCGCATCAGCCTCGTCGCGACCGCGTTGCGCACGACCACGCAGGTAAATCGCGTCCCTGCGCATCTCCCCGCCGCGCAGCGCCAGGTGAAACAGCGGCACACCCGCGGGCAGATCGAGTCCGGCACCCAGTCCTTCGAGCGCCGCCCTGCCGGGGAAGGGTATGCGCTCGAAACCATACATGGACCAATGCGCTGTTTCGCTGGAAGTGGCGCAGCCTGGTCCGAATGGTTGATGGATGCCGCTCTGCCCCGCTTGCGCCAGCGCATCCAGGTGCGGCGTTGCGGCTGCCTCACTCGGCGTCAGGCTACCCAGTTCTTCGCATGGCCGGTCACCGAGTCCGTCCAGCACGACCAGCAGAATTGGCAGTCGGTCATCGCTCATGACGCGCTGGCAAGCGGCACCGGGCTGCAACGGCGCTGTAGTTCCGTTTCACCGAGCGCGTCCAGAACGGCCCGACTACCAGCCGGCACGAGGTGTCGCCAACTGCCGCCGACTCGTAACGCGTGACGAATATCGCTCGCAGATATGCGGCGACTGTTGTCACCGTCCATAAGCCGCACCGCGTATCCGGCGGCCGTGAGCTGCCGGCCCTTGTCCCGTTCCCATGGCGAGAAGACCCGCACGATCTGCGTCGCATGCAGCGGGATGTAGGACTCCCAGGTCTCGGGCGCGTCCAGCGGGAACGGCACGATGCCATAACGATCCGGCGGGATGCCGGTATCCCGCAGGGTCTCACCAACCATTTGGGCCCGCTCGAAGAATGTAAACGGGTTGGAAGAATCGAGGTGTCGGTGCGCGCTGGCCGGCTGCTCCTGCAGCGAGCGCGAATCCGGATTCGTGATGCCAATCAACAGGTGTTTGCCGAGTGTCAGGGCGTGCAGCACCAGTTCCAGATGATCATAGTGAAACGGCTGAAACCGACCCGTAACCGCGACCCAGCCGCGACCATTTGCGCTCATTGTTCTACACCCCGTGCCATTCGACGAACTCATTCAGCGGCGCCCGCTCTGTTCTCCACTGGTTGATCGGCTGCGACTCATCGGCATACCCGATGGCCAGCCCACAAAACAGCATCAACTCGTCCGGAATGCCGAGAAAATCGCCGACGGTTTTTGGCCAGAATGACCAGGATTCCTGGGCGCAGGTATGCAACCCCTCCTCGCGGGCCAGCAACATCAAGGTCTGGATGAACATGCCAAGATCCGACCATTGACCCTCCTGCATGATCCGGTCAATGGCAAAAAACATGGCAACGGGCGCACCAAAAAACCGGTAGTTGTTGGCGTACTGGCGCAGTCGCGCCGCCTTGTCGGTGCGCGGGACTTCGATTGACGCGTACAAGTCTTCGCCGCACTTGAAGCGGCGCGAACGATAAGGCTCCTTTAGTTTCGGCGGGTACACGAGGTACTCGCCTCCTTCACCGCGCGGCATGTCCGGAAGCTTCGCCTCGATTACGGCCTTGAATTCCACCAGTTGTTCGCCGCCCAGCACGTAGACGAACCACGGCTGCAGGTTGCCGCCGGACGGCGTCCGTGACGCCCGCGCCAGCAAACGAACCAGCGTGTCCTTCGGGACCGGCGTATCCAGGAAAGCGCGCACGGAATAACGCGTCGCAACAGCTTCGGAAACCAACATGAACGGCGGACTCGTCTCGGTCGGGACCGTCGAGTCTGCCACAAATGTCCGGACAAGTGGAGCCAATTTAGGGACAGTGACCGCAACCCTGCCGCGGGCATTCGCGACAACGCCAGCCCGGGTTCTGGTCGCTGTCAGGAAAAAGGCAAGGGCGCGACGGCCAGTGCCCTCGCGCCCCGTTCGGCGGACGCGGCCAAGCCACGCCCGGCTACCCGGCCGTTATCAGGCGGCCTTGCGTCGGACGGTCCGCTTCTTGGCTGCCGGTTTCTTGCCAGCAGCCTTCTTCGCCGGTGCCTTCCGCGCCTTGGCCTTTTTCCGGGTCGCCTTTTTCTTTTTCGGCTTGGTCTCGCCGACGACCCACTTCTGGAACTCCGGCTGCTTCGGCGCCGGATGACCCGTTTCGCGCTTGGCGTTCTTCTTCAGCACTTCGATCTTGCCGCCGAAATCGAACATCTTCGGCTTGCCGCGCGACTTCGCCATCCGCTTGCGCAGTGACTCGGTCTGTTTCTGATTGACCGACAGATCCGAATTCAGCACCACACCGTAACGCCGCGCGCCCTTGCGCGTCACCAGGCCAGCCTTGACGTCGAAGGACACCCGCTCAGCATCGCGCTCCAGCGGATCGCCGCAACCACCGCCGCCCCAGGTGTTGAAGTACAGCATGTCGCCGGCTTCCACCTTGATCCTGTCACACTTGGACGGCATCAGTTCCTTCTTGCCATTCTTGCGCACGAGAATCTTTTCGGAGCGCTGGCCCGGCAGGCCACCGTTCACGCCCCAGGGATAAGTGAGCCAGCGATCGTCGTGGATCGAGATCTCACCGGGCTCGAGGAACCGATAGCCGGTGCTGAGCGCGTTACCGCCGCGGTGCTTGCCGGGGCCGCCACTGTCCGGAATGGTCTCGTAGACCTCCATGCGCAGCGGGAAGTAGCTCTCGAGGAACTCGTTCGGCACGTTGGTGAAACTCGGCCACAGCGAGTGCCCATCCGGGCCATCGCCGGTCGGCTTGCCCGGAATGCCGCCAAAGCCGATTGAGTACAGCTGATACCACTCGCCGTTCTTGTCGTAACCCGAATACATGAAGTGCGGGCTGTCAGAGAAACCGGCACCGCACAGGAAGTCCGGGTTACCCTGGCCCAACAGCCCTCCGAGTACGTCGAAGATCCGGCCCAGCGCATGCGTGCGACACGACAGCGCGGCGGGTTCGCGCGGTTTCAGCAGCGTGCCTTCCGGAATGTGCACTTCCATCAGGTCGTAGAAACCGTCGTTGAACATGATCTGCGGGTCGAACACCATGATCATGTACACGCCGCAGAACATCTTGAACATTTCTTCGTTCAGGTAGAAGTTAATCGAACTGATTGACTGCGGATCTGTACCATCGAAGTCGAATATGACTTTATTGCCCTCGCGCCACATCGAGCACTTGATCTTGTACGGCCCCATGCCGAGCCCATCGTCACAGATGTAGTCCTCGAAGAACTGCTTCTTGGTCGGCACCGTGTTCCTGATCAGCTTGCCCATCGCGCGCTTGTTGCGCTCCAACAGCTCATCCAGCGCCGAATAGAACACGTCATCGCCAAAGCGCTCCGCCATTTCGATCACGCGCTTCTCGGCGGTGCGGATCGCGGCCACCAGCGCGTTGAAATCACTGCGATTCCAGTGCGGCAGGCGGCAGTTGTGCAGAATCAGTTCGAGAATGTCCTCCTGCAGCTCGTCATTCTTGATGATCTTGGTCGGCGGTATGCGAATACCTTCCTCGAAGATTTCGCGCGCATCGGTTGGCAGGCTGCCCGGCACCTTGCCGCCGACATCGGTCATGTGACCGAACATTGCCGCATAGGCAATCAGGCGACCTTCCTTGAAGATCGGCCGCAGCAGCAGCCAGTCGTTGATGTGGCTGATCGCCCCCTTGCAGGAGTAGGGATCGGTGGTCAGGAACATGTCCCCTTCCTCGATCGTGCCGTCATAGGCCTCCTTGAAGCCATAAATAAAGCTGCCGAACTGGCCGACCACCATCTTGCCTTCGAGGTTTGCGATCATCGGGAATTCGTCGTGTTGTTCACGAATACCCGGCGACATCGCGGTACGGAACAGCACCGCGTCCATTTCCCAGCGAGCATTCAGCATCGCATTCTCGATGATGTCGAGCGTAATGGGGTTAAGGTCGACCCGCTTGAACGGACGGGGCTTGGATTCAATAATCTTGGCAGGCATTGCTCTTGCTCCTCGTGCGTTTAGCTGGCCGGTGTGATCAGGATGTTGCCGAAGTCATCCACACTGCCCTGGTTATCGGGCAGGATGACCGTCGTCGAGTCCATTTCGAGCACGATGGCGGGACCGTGGATCACGTTGCCCGACTGCAATTCACGCCGGTCATATAACTGTGCATCGCGATCCTTGCCGTCCAGGAAGACCTTGGACTTGGCGATTTTTGCCTTCGCGGGCGGATTGGCCGAGCCCTTGGCGACCCGGCGCGCGGCCAGTGTCGCTTCCTTGCCTTGGGCTACGGCACGGAGATTCACAATTTCCTTGTCACTATCCAGCGCAAAGGTGAACAGCTGGCGATGCATCTCGTCGAACGGGTCACCAATAACGTCCAGCCCTTTCTTCTTGAGATCGGCGAGTTCGAAATCAACCGTCAGCAACAGGCCCTGACCGTGGTAACGAATGTCGACCTGGTAGGTGGTGGACCGGTCGGCCTTGGGCACGCCCTCCTTGTCCAGCGTCTTGGCCGCCTTGCGGGCCAGCTGGTCGAAGATGCGCGAAACTTCGCCAACGCTGGTGTCCGAAAAGCGCTTGATGAATGTGCGCGAAGCTTCGTCGCGCACGCGGGTCGTGGCGTCACCGTAGGCGCACAGGACACCCGGTCCCGGCGGAATGATCACCGGCCAACTGTTCATCAAGCGGCCCAGCGCATTGGCATGCAACGGCCCGGCACCGCCGAACCCGATCAGCGCAAAGTCACGCGGGTCGTAACCCTTTTCGACTGAGACCAGTCGCAGCGCGCCGTACATGTTCTCGTTGACGATGTCGATGATGCCTGCAGCGGCCTCCTTCACCGACAGGCCCAGCGCCTTGGCAATTGGCTGGATCGCCTTGGTGGCCAGGTCCTTGCGGATTTCCATGTCACCGCCGAGGCGCACTTCGGTTGGCAGGAGACCGAGCACCACGTTGGCATCGGTCACGGTCGGTAATTCACCGCCCTTGTTGTAAGCCGCCGGACCCGGCTCGGCACCGGCGCTCTCCGGTCCGACGCGCAATGCACCGGTGAGTTCCGGCACGTGCGCAATGGAGCCGCCGCCGGCACCGACGGTGCGCACGTCGACCGACGATGCGCGCACGGTAACGTCGCCGACCGTCGTCTCGCGACGCAATTGCGCCTTGCCGCCCTCGACCAGCGCCACATCGGTGGACGTGCCGCCCATGTCGAAGGTCAGCAGATTCTGGAATCCGGCCTGCGTTGCCACCCAAACCGCGCCGGATACGCCGCCGGCCGGGCCGCTCATCAACAGGTTCACCGGGAGATCCGCAGCAACCTTCGACGATGCCATGCCGCCGTCGGAACGCAGGATGTGCAGCTGCACATCGTTCATCTTCTGTTTCAGCTTGCGCTGCAGGTTCTTGACGTAGGTTTCGACCTTGGGCCGAACGTAGGAATTGGCGACCGTCGTAATCGTGCGCTCGTATTCCTGCATCTCCGGTACGACGTCGGAGGACAAGGACACTGGCACGCCATTCAGCTCCTTCTTGGCGATGCGGCCGATTTCTTTCTCGGTCGCGCCGTTTGCATAGGAATTGATCAGCGATACCGTCAATGCCTCGATATTTTCTTTCTTGAGCTTCTTCAAATCCCTTGAAAGGTCGCCTTTCTTCAGCTTTTTCACGACCTTGCCGTCGGCGCCCATGCGCTCGTCGGCTTCGATCGTCAAAGCCAGTGGCGCCAGTGGATCGCTCTTGTTATAGATCACCCAGCCGCCGAGCCCGCCGGGTACAAAGGACCGCGCGATCTGCAAAACCTGTTTGTAGCCCTTGGTTGTGACGAGGCCAACCTTGGCGCCGGTGCCGGTCAGCACCGTGTTCGTCGCTACTGTCGTGCCATGCATTACGTGCGTGATCTTTTCCGGGTTGATCTTCGCGTTCTGGCAAACGCGCTCCACGCCATTCAATACGCCGATCGACGAATCGTCGGGCGTACTTGGAACCTTTGCCGTATAGGTATTACCCGTCGAGTCGTCGACGAGCAGTAAATCAGTGAAAGTGCCGCCGACATCGACGCCTAATCGATAAGACATGCTGTGATTTCCTCAGTCAGGATTTTTTTGTGTCGTCTCGCGCCCGAGGTATCCGGGTCCAGAAGAGACAAGCGCAAACGCATCGTATTGTATAGAATCACATTTCGTCGATCCAGCAACGAAATTCGGGCCCGACAGGGACTGCACGCTGGCGCGAATCACCTCGAAACCAGACAAGGTCTAGAAATGCGTTTACCGCTGGAAGGAATCCGTGTGCTCGCCGTGGAGCAATTTGGCGCGGGACCGTATGGGTCGATGTACCTGGCCGATCTCGGCGCAGAGGTCATCAAAATCGAAAACCGGCGGTTCGGTGGTGACGCAGCCCGGCAAACCGGGGCGGCGACGCATCGCTACGGAGATGACGACAGCGCCTACTACCAGGCCTTCAACCTGAACAAGAAAAGCGTCACGCTCGACCTGAAGAATCCCGAAAGCCAGCCCTTGCTGCACGCGCTGGTGGCCAGCGCCGATGTGGTGTGGAACAACCTGCGCGGCAACCAGCCGGCCCGCCTCGGGCTGGACTACGCCAGCCTGAAAGCTGTCAATCCGCAGATCATCTGCAGCCATATTTCGGCCTATGGGCGCGATAACGACCGGACCGACTGGCCGGGTTACGACTACCTGATGCAGGCCGAGTGTGGCTACCTGCACCTGACCGGGGAGCCGGAATCACCCCCGGCCCGCTTCGGGCTCTCGATCGTGGATTTCATGACCGGTATCGTCGCCGGGCTGGCTACGGTGGCGGCGCTGCTCGGGCGGGAGCGCGATGGTGGCTGCGACGTCGATACCAGCCTGTTCGATGTCGCGCTGCACCAGCTGACGTACCCCGGCACCTGGTACATGAACCATGGCACCCGCACCGGTCGGGCGCCGCGCAGCGCGCACCCATCGAACACCCCGGTGCAGCTCTACCAGACCGCGGACGGCTGGATCTTCATTATGGCGATGACCCAGAAATTCTGGGAACTGTTGCTCGAGACGGCCGGGCGCGAAGACCTGGGCGAGGATCCGCGCTTCGCAAACATGGCTGACCGCACCGCTCATCGCGACGAGTTGACCGACGTGCTGGACGAGGTTTTTCAGCAGGACACGACCGACAACTGGATCGGCAGGCTGCAGCGGCGCGTGCCAGTCGCGCCCGTGTACGACCTGCCACAGGCGCTGGACAACCCGTTTGTCGAGCAGATTGACATGATCCAGCACATGCCGCACCCGCACGTCGGCAAACTCAAGGTGCTGCGCAGTCCCGTAAAACTCGCCGGTCGCCGACTCGACGGTACGCCGGGTCACGGACTCGGCGCGGACAATGAGGCGATTTTCGGCGCTGAGCTCGGCTTCAGCGCGCAGCTCGACGAGCTGCGCGACAAGGGCGTTATCTAGCGATTCAGATCATTGCGGGATCATTGCGGGGACATTCTGCAATTCCACTAGACGGAATTGCAGAATGTCCCCAAATCACAGATTAGTTTTTCGAGAGAAACGGAAACAGGATTTCGCAGAATTCGATCTTCTCCTGTTTGCCCGCAACGACATGCGCAACCTGCTCCATCGTGACACCGGTTGCATTCGGCAGGCCTTCTTCCAGCGGCAGCGTCGTGCGCGGCCCGGTGATGATGTCCTGCCCGGCATGAATGACCAGCGTCGGACAGTGGATATCCTTGAGCCGCGCCCGCACGTCGTGACCGTTGCAGGCCTCGATGAACCGCAGGTGCGCTTCGAGCCTGCCGTTCAACTGGCCCCAGACGCCGTCAGGCCCCAGTAGTTTTTCGCGGTTCAATTCGTAGTAGTCGGGCCTGAAGGACAGGCAGCTGACCAGTTCCTGGAAGGCCAGGAACCCGGCGTGCTCATGCATGCGGCCGAGCGCGTTGAGCTGATCAGTCAGCATCTTGTCCGAATGGATCCAGCAGCCCATGTTCACCATGCAGCGCACGAGGTCCGGCCGTTTCAGCGCCACCCACTGCCCGATACAAGCACCAATGCCGACGAGGCCGACAAAGCGCACGTTGCTCCACTCCAGGTGGTCCAGCAAGGCAATGACATCGTCGGCATAGAGCTCGGTGCTCGGCGTGAGCGACAGGTCGTCATCCGACTCACCGATACCGCGGTAGTCGACCAGTAACACCGAATACTCATCCGTGATTCCCCGGGCGAGATACTTCTCGCGACCGTGGCAGAACGTGTCCCAGCCACCGATGTAGACCACGGGCGGGCCCTCCCCGTGGATCTCGTAATACATCTGGTGATCGTTGATGTTTTCAATTGGCATCAGTTTTCTTCCTGTGCGCTGTTGCCGGACGGCGACAGCGTGTTGAAATGTTCCAGTACGTCACCGAGCTTGACGACGTCGGCGTAACGGCGACCGACATCGCGTAAATTGCTCCAATGGGCTTCTTCGTTCTGGTCGCCGACGCACTCCTCGGGCACGATGGTGCGATAGCCATAGGAGAAACTGTCGTTGATTGACGCGCGCACGCAGCCGCTGGTGGTACAGCCGGTAATGATGGTTGTATCGATGCGGTGCCTCTGCAGGAATGTCGGCAGCGGGGTGCGGAAAAAAATCGAGGGCGCCGTCTTGGTAAATTCAAAGTTGTACTCGGGATCCGCGATGCGCGGGTCGAATTCCGTACAGGGATGCCCGTACCAGAAGCTGCCGTCGTAGAGGGAACCGATCTTCCAATAGGCCATGTCCTCACGGCTTTTCCAGGCAACCCGGCAGGAGGCGACCGGAATGTTCAAAGCCTTGGCGGCTTCCAGCAGCACGGCCGTATTGTCGACGGCGCGGTTCACATGGGCGGAACGGCCCAGCGGGTTGGTGGCGTCGGTAAATGCTTTCTGCAGGTCGACCACCAGCACCGCACAGCGCTCGCCGAAGCCAATCGGTTCCTCGCCGTAGCCGGCTTTTTCAAACTCGTCCATTGCCGTCTCCCCCCTGCCCTGACGGGGTCATTCCGGGTGCGTCCGGCGGCTATTTGAGCTAAATTGTCCGAACATTTCAATTCACGATCCCGGCCGCCTCATGCAACCAACCTTCGTCGATCAATTCAGTCAGTCCGTTGACTTGCGCCCATCGAGCACGGCATTGGTCATTGTGGACATGCAAAACGCGACCGGTAATCGCCAGATGGGGCTGGGCAAGCTCCTCGCCGAAACCGGGCGCGCCGATTCGTCAGCCTATCGCTTCGATCGCATAGAGACCCTGTTGATTCCGCGGATCAGTCAGCTCGCCGGCGCTTTCCGGCAATGCGGCGCCCGGGTTATCTACATCACCTACGGTGCCAATCTGCCTGACTGCAGTGATGTGCCGCGTCACATGGCGGGGATTATCAAAGCGACCAACAATATTGCCGGTCAGCCGGAACACGAGATCGTCGGCGCCCTGCGGCCCGAGACCGGCGAACTGGTGCTGAACAAGACGACCCAGGGTGCCTTCCGCTCGACGTCGATCGATACGCAGCTCCGCGCTATGGGGATCGAAACCGTGGTTTGCGTTGGCGTGTCCACCAACAATTGTGTCGCCATGACCGCAATGGAAGCCTGTGACTCGCAGTACGGCGTGGTCGTCGTCAGTGACGCGACCGCGACCGATAGTGAGGAGATGCAGGATGCCACGCTCAACATGTTGCGGCGCCTGTGGGCCCGCGTCATGACCACCGACGAGGTGATCGCGGAACTGACCGGCGAACAGCGAACTGCCGCAACCGGTTGAGGCTTTCCTGACCCGATCGACACACGGCGGCACCCAGGCCTGCGCCGCGCTCTAGGTCTGGCGCAGCGTCATCGCGGCATTGAGGCGGCCAAGATCGGCGGCCTCGTCGAGTTGCATAATCGCGTCCCACAAGGCATCTGCCTGACTCCCGGACAGGCTGCGGTCGACATTGCCGTTGAACTTCGTGCGTACATCGTCGGCGGACAACGGTCGTGTGTCCGCGCCCCGGTTTTCCGGTTCGAAATGTTCCAGCATGCGCCCGTCCATCGTCTCGATTCGGACACCGCCCGAGTAGTACAGCGGGTAGCGCGACTCCGCGTAGTGTCCAAAGCTGATCCGGTCGCAAAGTTCGAGTGTCACCCTGTCCTGTAGCGCGTCGTCGTCGAGTTCCGCCAGCGTGAAACGGCGGCGCACGGCGGCCGCGGCGAGCGCATAATGCAGACTGAACTTGGCATCGTAATCGTTCCTGGGTCGTCGCTTGGCCGACTCCGGTTTGCACACGACATCGTGCTGCTTCTCGTGGATCAGTCCCGTGACGGACTTGATGTCACCCGGTTGCAGATCGTGTTGCTCTACCAGCGCGAGCATGGAATCGATGCAGGCGTGATTGAAATGGCATACCGGGTAAGGCTTGATCGCAACGCGCAGCATTTCCCAGGTTTCGCCCAGGTCCGTGGCTACCGCCGCGGCCGTATCCGGCTGCGAGCGCAGATAAAGGTTATA
>JASJBD010000171.1 GCA_030066665.1 Gammaproteobacteria bacterium | reverse complement strand
CCATGTAACAGCAACACGGCCGTCGCGTAGCGTGCCGCCAGCGCCGGATCGTGGACGCTGGCAATAATCCCGCGGCCAGCGGCGCAAAGCTGCGCGAGTTTTTCAAGTACGACGAAACGATGTGCCGGGTCCAGGTGATTCATCGGCTCGTCGAGTAGCAGCAGCCCGGGATCCTGCACCAGCAACGTCGCGAGCGCGAGTCGTCGGCGTTCACCGCCGGACAAGGTTGCTGCGGGCCGCTGTTCCAGGCCGGCGAGGTCCATGGCGGCGAGCGCCGCGGTGGCAGCCTGCCGATCCGCATCCGTCTCCCATTGCCAGAAGCCGAGCCGGGCCTGTCGCCCGAGCAGGGCAGTTTCAAGCACCGTGACCGGGAACGCGTCTTCCTGCTCCTGCAATAGCAACCCAAGGCGGCGCGCAATCACCGGTCGATCCAGCGCGTCAATGTCGTCGTTGCCAAGCTGCACCCGGCCGCTGGCCGCGGCCCGCAACCCGGCGAGCGTGTGTAACGTGAGGGTTTTGCCGACGCCGTTGGGACCAAGAATGCAAACGAAATCGCCGGGCTGAATCGCCATATTCAGCCCCGTGACCAGCTCCCGGGTACCGACACGGACGGTCAGTCCGGCGCAGCGCAGGCCGTCAGTCGGCTGTTTGGTGGTCACGGCATTCATCGCGCCGGAGCATAACGGGCGCCCGCGCAGAAATCGCGGGCAAAAAAAACCCCGCTAGGGAGGCGGGGTATACGGGTTATTGTTGTTGTCGCGAATTCGGTTAATGCTTCAGCGGCGAGGCGTAAGAATTATTATCGTTGTTGTCCTTCCGCGGCCTCTTCTTCTTCTTCTAGTCGTTCTTATTCTTGTTGTTTTTCGCGTCTTCTGGCTTCGATGTCTGTTCGCAGATGTCGAATATTGCCACCGCCTGCACTAACCTTTTTTTGTGCGCAGAACATACTATGCAATGCTCGTGCCATTGCGTAAAAAATATCTATAAATTAGCAAGTTGCAATTTTTTCGTTGTGCGGTTTCCGGTCCTGCCCCGCACGACTGTAATGAAAATCGACGGCCCGGCTTGCCGGTCCCGGCTGAGCTTTGAGCGCCAAAGAATTGGTTAGACAGCGACTTTTACCTACCAGTTCCAGCCGGTCCGCGGCTTTGCCGATTCGGACTTCGTGACCGCGGCTGCCAAGAATCCGTCCTGGGAGCCGCCATTTACCGTTTTAGTCTGCGCCAGGGTTGTAAATTTTTCCAACGCTATTTGAGTCGACCAGGTCGGGCTGTCGGTAGACCCTGCCGTTGACCATGGTTACGACGACTTTCGCCGCGCTGTGGATATCTTGCAGAGGGTCACCGTTTACCAGCACCAGGTCGGCTCGATAACCGGGCCGGACCTCGCCCAGCTCGCCGGCCGCGCCGATGGCTGCGGCCGCGTCCCGGGTGGCCATGCGCAGGACCTCGAAGGGTTGCAGACCCGTCTCGGTCAGCAGGCGCATCTCCCGATGGGTGCCAGAACCGGGCGGATTCGTGATTGTTGCACTGCCAACGACCACGCGGGCGCCCCGGCTGACCGCGCGGAACAACGCCTGGCTGGTGCCGCGC
This sequence comes from Gammaproteobacteria bacterium, assembly GCA_030066665.1. Classification (GTDB taxonomy): domain Bacteria; phylum Pseudomonadota; class Gammaproteobacteria; order Steroidobacterales; genus J054. Next base: position 4,824 of record JASJBD010000171.1, on the reverse strand, counting down.
CGAATCGCCGGTGACAGCGCGCCCAGCCTGGAAACGGTGGTCAGTCCGCGGGCGCCAACCAGGTCGATCACGTCACCGTAGATCAGAAGCCGTTGCTGCTGGCGGTATCTGTCCCCGCCCGCCAGTTCCCCGTTGAGCTGGATTTCGTCGACCCCGAGCCACAGCGCCGGAAAGGGCGTCGCCGAGACCGCGGTGCGCTCGAGGCCGTGGACCAGTTCGATCTGGGCGCGCTGGTCAAGCCCATTGGCGAAGCCACAGGTCTCGATTGCGGCCAGCGCCGCCGGCGGCGGATCGGTAAGCGACCGCCCGTTACAGAGACTGCCGCCCATCACCAGCCGGGGTCCGAGCCGGCGGCCGCTGGCCCAACTTTCCTGGCGCTCGGCCAGCTCGCGCTGCTCCACGCCGAACTGGCGAATCGTCGTGATTCCCGCGGCGAGCCAGGCCCGGCCTTCGGTAGCCACGGGCGGCCAGGCGCCCTGCGTGCTGAGATCGATCAGGCCAGGCAATACGACCAGGTCACTGGCGTCGATTATTTGGCCACGGGGCGGTTGCCGTCTTTGCGGCTCGATCGAGACGATACGCCGGCCGTCAACGACGATATCCACATCGGTCCGATAGCTTGGCGCCAGACCGTCGAACACGCGCCCGGCGCGAATGACGATACGCTCTTCCTGCGGGGGCTCGCTCCACGTCAGCGCCGGCTGAATGGCTGCGGACGTTGCACCGGACTGCGGATTCGCAAAATGTATGCCGTCCGGCCCCAGGTAGACCAGTTCATTCGCGGTCACCGACCAGCGCGCCAGGGACGCACCATCGACGCGCAGCGACGGCTCGTCCGTATGGTCGGCACGATCCAGCACGGCGAGCGCTCCGTAGTCGTTCTCGTCAACGAGCAACCAGGCACCATCGGCGGACCAGCGCGGCTGCCGAGCTGTGCCCGGCACCGCGGCCGCAACCAGCGAGTGTTCGGACGCAGCGAGGACCAGGTTTTCCACATGGCCTGCCCGCGTCGGCACGCTGACGACGATATTGCCGCGCGGTTCGAACGCCGGCGGGCCGGGCGCGCTCACGTCTTCAGCAACCAACCGGCGACTGGCGGCGTCGAGCGCCGTCGCGATCACATCGCGCCGCGTCGAACCAGGTTCTTTCGCGACCAGGAAGGCAACGGCAGCACCATCACTTCGCCAGGCGGGATGCGAGGCAATGCCTGTCTCGGCGCTGATGACTTCGCGCAAACCGGTCTGCAAATCCATGATCCAGACCTGCGGACTGCCGCTGCGATCGGAGATGAAAGCCAGCCGATCGCCCGATGGGGACAGCGCCGGCTGCGTGTCCAGCGCGGGATCATTGGTTAGTTGACGCGTGACCTGTCCATTGCGGTCGAGCTCCCACAAATCGCCGAGGGCGCTAATGATGATGTGGGTGTCGTCCGCGGCCAGGCCCGTAATACCCAGCGGCACGTAACGTTCGGGAAAGTCCAGCCGTGGACTCGACGTTCGCGGTGGACCGCCGGGCAATGTCACGGCGGCCTCGAATGGCAGCTCGACGCTGGAGAAGCGGTTCATGTCGCGACGCTTGATCCGCCCGTCCGCTGCATACAGCAGGGTGGTCCGGTTCAACCACACGCTGGGCGACGGAAAGACGTTTTCGCCGTTTGTCAGTCCTTTGCTGACCACCGGTTCGGACAGAATCGCTACGCGCAATTGGCTGCTCATAGCAGCGCGGCTGACGTAAGCGATCAATGCGTCATCGGCACGCCACGCGGGGGCAAACATCCGGTTCCCTTCGGCAATGACCGGCGCGCTGCGTCCATCGGGTTCCATGACATACAGGCTGCTGCCACCGTTTGGCTCGTCGACGACAAAAGCGAGGCGCGTCCCCGTGCGGTTCCACGCGGGATCGCGTTCGTCATCACGCGTAAATGTCAGCTGCATCAGATTCAGGCTGCCGGTGTCCAGCTCCCACAGATCGAAACTGCCACCGCGATTCGACACCAGGAGCAGGCGTTGGCCGTCCGGGTGCCAGGCTGGCGCATGGTTGTCGTAGTCGCCGAACGTGATTCGCCGGGCATTGTCGCCGGATGTATCGGCAATGAATATTTGATGGCGCCCCGAATCGAAGACCTCGTAGGCAACCTGTTTGCCATCGGGGCTGAGCGCCGGGTGACTGCTCAGCTGGTGAGACGGCGTGATGGCCCGTGTCTCGCCCGTGGCCGGATCGAGCAGCCAGATGCGGCCCGCCAATTCCAGCGCCAGTTGATCTCCAGCGCGATTCGCGCTGATCGAGATGGCCGTGCCTTCGCGCAGCTTGAGCGTCGTATCCGCGCGACCCGGCGCTGCGAGTAGCAGCACGATCAGTGCGATCAGAAACGCGGCCGGGCGGTTCGCGTTCAGAGCTCGGTGCTCCACGTGCCGCCGGTACGACGCGGATCGGCGGCCGCAGCAAAGCCGCGGCCTGGCATCCAGGACGCCACGCCGACGCCGCCGAAAAACATCGACAGATCGGGAAAGTCCCGTCGCGGTACGTCGAGCTGGTCGATGCCGAGCGCCGCTTCGCAGGCAACGCGAAATTCATCTTCGATGAATTCGACATGCGCTCGCGGTGCCACAATAGCCTCCCGAATCGGCATGCCGAGCTGCAGGTGGTTGATGAGTACCTGGAGGATGGCAGTGGTGATGCGATCGGCCCCGGGCGAGCCGATGGAGAGAACCTCGCCACTGTCGCTGACAGCCGTTGTCGGTGCCATGTTGGATGGCAATCGCATGCCCGGTTCGCCAGGCTCCAGGCCGCGCTTGTTCAGCTCCAGCTCGCCCAGGCTGTTGTTCAGCCACAGTCCGGTCCCCGGGGGCATTTCGCCCGCGCCGTAACCCGCCGACGTGGTCACGCTGCACGCCAGGCCGTCGGCATCGACCGTTGAAACGTGACAGGTCGAGCCGGATTCGAGAATCGCCGCGAGATTGCCGTCGAGCGCGTCGCCAAGCAGCTGTTTGGTGTCGGCCACGATGTCATTGCTCAAATCGAGCCGCGCGCGACGGTAACCGAGTACGGCCCGTTGTACATCGACGAGATGCTGTAGCGCAGGTTTGTCCCAGCGTGTGGGACGTGCGCGCCCCATCAACTGCAACATCGCCGACAGCACGGCGCCGCCGACCGCGGGCGGCGGATTCGTTGCGATTTCCCAGTCCGCGATCCGCGAGACGAGGCTTGGGCGCGGCACGACCTGGTAGGCCTCGAGATCGGCTTCGCCGAGGCGACCGCCGCTGTCGATAACGTGGTGCGCGATATAGCGCCCGAGTTCCCCAGTGTAGAACTCGGCCGGGCCTCCGGCCGCCAGCTGCTCGAGACTGTCGGCAAGATGGGGGACGATTACCTTGTCACCGGTGGACTTCAGGTTGCCGTCCGCGTGGTACAGCGCCTGGTGACCATCCGCAGTGCGACTGAAGATCGGCTCACCCGAGTGAATGAGATACAGGTAAGAGGCCATCGGTAGCGGGAAACCTAGTCGCGTCGCGTCGATGACCGGCGCAAATAGCTCGCGCCAGGGCAGCCGACCATACTGGCGCGATGCGACGCCGAACAAGGCTACCGTGCCGGGCACGCCGATGGAGTCGGGCCCGACGATGGTGTCGACCCCGCCGCCGTATTCGAGATGTACCGGCACGGCCACACGCTCGGACGCCGGCCGTTCGCCGCTTTTGCCGGGCACGGCAACATAGCCGTCCAGCGTGATCGGTGGCGCACCGGGCGAACGAATCGTCATGTAGCCGCCGCCGCTCAGGGAGCAGACACCTGGTTCGGTGTTGACCGCTACCAGCATCGCCGCGATCGCGGCGTCGACCGCGTTGCCGCCCGCCTCGGCCATGGCCGCACCGGCCGCGGCGGCCAGTTCCGAACTCGCTGCAATTGCCAGCTTGCCAGTCACAACGCGCGGATTCTAGATGACGAGTGGCGGTTCCCATAGTGCCAGAACGCGCAGTCTGCCAGGTTCTGCGTTACCTTATGCCGCCCATGGACCTCGACGAACTCCGCCAGCAGTTATCCGCGATCGATCGTCGCATTATCGAGCTGGCGGCCGAGCGCCAGGCGCTCGTGGAGCGAATCGGCGCGTTGAAACAGTCGGTCGATATGCCGACGCGTGATTTCAGCCGCGAAAAGCAAGTCCTGGACGCAGCCGCCGCGCAGGCGAAGTCGCTGGGTCTGCCCAGCGGGCTCGCGGAGGCGTTGATGCGGTTATTGATCCAGTCGTCGCTGACGCGCCAGGAACGCGCGCGGGTGCGCGCGGAAGGCCGCGGCCATGGCAAGCGGGCGCTCGTCATTGGTGGTGCGGGCAAGATGGGTTTCTGGTTCGCGGATTTCCTCGATTCGCAAGGGTATACGGTCACCGTTGCTGACCCGGCCGGCGAAGCTGGCGGATTTCCATGTGTCCCCGCCTGGCAAGACACGCCCGACGAATTCGATCTCACGGTCGTGGCCGCGCCAATCGCCACCTCCGCCAAGATTCTGGATGAAATCGGGCAGGTCGGGAGACACGGACTGATATTCGATATTGGCTCGCTGAAGTCGCCACTCACCGAACCGCTGCGCCGCCTGGCCGCGACGGGGGCGCAGGTCACGTCATTGCACCCGATGTTTGGACCGGATACCCAACTGCTGTCGGGACGCCACGTGCTGTTCATGGAAGTGGGCGTGCCGGCTGCCACCGCGGAAGCGCGGGCGTTGTTTGCGCCCACCATGGCAGAACAGATCGAGATGCCGTTGCAAGACCATGATCGCCTCATCGCCTACGTGCTCGGTCTGTCCCACGCACTGAACATTGCTTTTTTC
>JASJBD010000170.1 GCA_030066665.1 Gammaproteobacteria bacterium | reverse complement strand
CAATCGGTGATCATGTAACCACCGGTCAACGTAATGGCATAGGCCTCGCCGACATCGATGGTACCGACACCCGACACCGTCAGGTTGTTGCTCTTTGGAAACACGCCGCCAACACCGGCGCGGACAAACCAGCTGCCAGCTTCTCGACTCGTCTCGGCGATTGCCGCACTACTTACCAGGGCAAGCGCAACGGCTGCCAGAATCATACGCTTCATGCGAAAGCTCCCATGCTTGGAAATAGAATCAAACGCCTGCCAGCGAATCCGTGCCCGGGTAGCAGGCGTTGCCGCTATGCGACGCGCCGCACTTTAATTACAGGGCATGTAAGCGCATATACGCTGAAACCGCGGGCCGCCTACGGTATCTACGTATTGCCAGATCGTTTGGAGCCAAACGGCCTGAAAGCGGCTGATTTAGCAGTCTTTTTGGCGCATCCGGAACGGATCAGAAACGATACGACACCCGCAAGCCCAGGGTGCGCGGGCGCGGCAGCGTGCCGAAGAAATGGGTCACGCCGAAACCGGCCGTGAAACCGGTTTCCGTGACCTGCTGGCCGAAGTCCGGACCCGGGCCGCCGGTGCGAATCGTATCGTCGTCCAGCAGGTTGTCGACGTAGGCCAGCGCCTGCCAGTTCTCGCCAATGAGTCCCAGGCGCAGGTCGACCAGCCAGTAGGCCTCGAACTTGGCGACGTTATCTTCGTCGGGAAAGCGTTCATCCTGCCAGGCCGCATTGCCTTCAATGAACCATTCAATATCCGAGCTACCGAGCGGTCGGGTGAAGTTCCCCTGCAGCACGACACTGTGCTCCGGCGTGCGCTCCAGCTTGTTCCCCGCCAGGTCGAATCGGCAGGCCAGGCGGGTCGACCCGTCCGGGTTGGTTATCGTAACCACGTTGCATTCGCTATTGTTGGCAGCGCGCACCAGGTTCGCCGATTCGACGATGAAATCCGTGTACTCCGCGTCCAGCCAGGTCCAGCCGGCCGACAGCGTCAGGCCGGGCAGGAACGACGGTACCCAGGTCGCGTCCAGCTCGAGCCCCCAAACCTCGGCGCCGGACGCGTTGAGCACCACCGGAGTCAACGTGTTGTTGATTTCGATCTGGGTGGTGACCTGTTTATCCGTGTAATCCTGGAAGAAGAACGCACCATTCAGCTGCAGGAACCCGACCACCTCCCAGGTGTTCTTCGTACCGACCTCCCAGGCGTCGAGTTTTTCCGGTTCGAATCGATCGAAGTCGATGCTCGGCACCGGAAACCCGCCGGCGATTAGCTGGTTAATGCCGCCCGGTTTCTGCGCATTCGCCCAGTAGAAATAGACCAGCGAATCATCGCTGGGCGTCCACTCCAGCGTCACCTTCGGGGTGTTGAAACGCGAGCTTTCCGAACCCTGGGTGTAATCCCAGTCCGGGCCCATAAACTCCGGAGGTAGATTGAAAATGCCATCATTGAGCACCTGCTCGGATTCGCACACCACGTCCTGCCTCGCCGGATCATTCGTAATGACCTCCTCCGGGAGGTTATTGCCAACAAAGCGCAGCGGCGCGGCGCCGAACGTCGTGCAGGAACTCTGATTGGGCTTGAAAAGCCGGAAATCCTCATTCACGTAACGGTTTTCGAGTGTCAGTCTCCACCGCTCGGCAAACTCCCACTCGAGCATGCCGTAAATTGACCAATGTTCGGTATCGGCCTGCCAGAAGGCGCCCCGAATGTCGTCATCGGCGACGGCCGGGAGCCCTTGCGACGCATTGGTTTGGGCCGACACAGGCAGCGATCGCGCGAATTGCTGCCAATTGTCGACGGTCCCGTTCTGGCCGTTGCAGACGACCCGCTCCGCCGGGCCGTTTTGCGGTACGCCGTATCGGCCGCCCGCCTTGGCAACCGGCGCACAGAAAATGATCCAGTTCTTGTCCTGCAGCTTGCGCTTTTCTTCCCAGTACAGGCCCCCAATCGTGAATTGCAGCGGGCCTTCCAGGTCGCTGCGGAAACGAATTTCCTGGCTGAACTGCTGGGTGTCCGTCGCAGTATCGGCTTGTTGTGCTGCAAACAAGGTGTCCGGTCGACCACTCGCCTGGTAATCCTGGTCGAACGAATCCGTCGCATCAAAATCGGTGAACCCGGTTGCCGTCGTGATCGCACCAACGCCGACATCGAAATCAGCCGACAATGCCGCACGGAAAGTCTGCTGATCCGTGCCGGGATAGTCCTTACCAGTAAACGGGTCTTCGCTATGCGTGATCACGCGGCCCTTGGCATCCCCATAAGTCTCCGGTACGCAGAAACCGGGACCGAAATCGGCTAATCCGGTTTGCGAAAAGCCGAACGCCGTCCCGACCCCGAAGTCGGCATCCAGCGCCGTCTTCGGGAACAGGATGAACTGATTGCCCGGCTGGCAGGTGTAATTGTTCGGATCGACATCCGGCAGGCCATCCCCATTATCGTCGATTGTGATGCGCTGCCCGGTGCCGTCGATAAACGATGGCCACATATTGTTCTGGCTGCCATCCGGGGTCGGTTTCAGTTCCAGCGGCAGACCGCCACCGACCCTGACATTCGGGCGGGGTTCGAACTGCTCGTCGGTAAATTCCGCCCGTAATTTGAATTTGATCGTATCGGCGGGCGTATAGACTACGGTCAAGGCGCCGCCGGCGCCCTCAGTGCCGCCAACTCGTTCACCGGATATCGAGTTGACATACCGGCCCTTCTCATCCCAGACCACCCCGGATATGCGCGCGCCAAGCACGTCTTCCAGGCCCGGGATTGGTCCCCCGAAGGACCAGTCGGCCTGCTTCTGGCCTTCCTCCGCGAAGTCCAGGCCAACCTTACCCTCGAACTCCGGACCCGGCTCCTTGGTGACGTAACTGATCGCGCCGGAGAACGCTGCACGCCCGTAGAGCGCGCTCTGCGGTCCCTTGACCAGCTCTATGCGTTCCACGTCGTTCAGCAGGCGACGATTCGCCAACAGGCCCGAACCTGCCGTAATCAGATTCTCGGTGGTCACATCGATGCCGTCGATCAGGAAGGCAACGTTCGAGCGACCGCGCGTATTCGACAGGCCGCGAATCGTAATACGCGTATCCGCTGGGCTGAAGGACGTATCAAACTGTACGCTCGGCGACAGCTTCACGATGTCTTCAAGTCGGTTGATATTTTGCCGCTCGATCTGTTGCGAGCCGATGGCCTGCACGGCGATTGGAACGTCCTGGAGGCTTTCCTCGCGACGACGGGTTGTCACGATGATCTCTTCGACCTGGGCCCAGCCGTCGCGCGGCACCGCAACCAAGACCGGTATCGCAACCACGCCGGCCGCGACGAGCCCGGCAATCCCCTTGGCTCTGCTCATTGCCTCCCCCTGTGACACTGGCATCTTACAGACTGCCATTGTGGTCGGCATGCGACGGTAGCAGGCCGGACCAAGCGTTACTCTCCATCGCGAATGATGGCGGCGCAATGTCTGCGCGAAAGAAAGCGTCGGTTTGTCCACTGATTGGTATTGATACGATCGAAGTTACCTGCTGTGGTTTCCAAGCCGCAGGGTGAGCATTACACTCGCTTCGATCTGTCCGGGGGAGGACGGCATGTATCGCCGAGTTCTAGACGCGATTTCTGTGAACGCGTGTCTGCTGGTACTTGTCCTGCCGGCCGCTTCCCATGCCGAACCTCCACGCTACAGTTTCATCGGCGTCAGCTATGAATGGACCGATGTAAAGTATGGCGTCGGGACCCAGAACGCCCTGCTGAATTCCGGGCGCTTTGAGGGTGTCAACGTAGATGCATCACTGGGCATCGTCGGTTTTGCGCACGTCGGCGGCCAGTATTTCGACGGCGATTGCACGAACTGCGTCGATCCGCAGCGCGTCAATCCCGGCAATCCGCCGTCGTCGGCGGATCTGGACTTTAGCGGTTACAAAGTCGGTATCGGTTTCAATCCCACCCTGTCATTTATTGGTGACGACGAAACCGACCTGGTACTGCGGATCAACTACGTCGATGTCGAACTGAAGGGTCCCGGAGCGGATGTCGCGACCGACGGCTACTCTATCGAGGGGATGGTTCGCGCTCAGGTGTCGCCGCGTGCCGAGGTCTGGGCCGGCTATGAATACTTCGACCTCGACGACACCAGCGGCGATGTGGTGCTGGGCTTTGGTTACGAACTCGCCGCCGGCTTTGCGTTTCTGGCTCGCGGAATCGTCTTCAACAACGAGGCCGGTTTTGATCTGGGCCTGCGCTGGTATTTCGGCAGCGCACTGTTCGGCGATCGCGATAGCGTGGTGCGTCGCTAGTGGCAATCACGGAAATCAACTGACATGAAGACACTACGCCATCTGATATCGATTGCTGCACTGACATTACCGGTCGTCTGTACCGCCGATGGGACAGGGTTCTTCGGCGGCGTCGGGATCGGCGGCAGCCGTGCGGAAGGAAAGATTGACAAAATCGGCGTGTCGCCCCCGATGAACGAGTCGATCGTTTCGAATGATTTCAAGGAATCCGATGTCTCCTGGAAAGTTTTCGCCGGCTACCGGTTCATTGAAAATTTCGGTATCGAGGTCGGCTATATCGACCTGGGCAAACCGGAAGGCAGCTTCTGTTTTACCGACAACCCGCCGATCGGTTCTCAATGCGAGGGCCGCGAATGGGATGTCTCGGTCGAAGTCGACGGCTGGAACATCGACGCAGTCGGCATATTGCCGCTCGGGAGCAACTGGGAGGTTTTCGCAAAGCTGGGCGTATACGCCTGGGACGGCGAAGCGCGCGGCATCGACCGCGTGAATGCGGCTCCAGGGCGCCCAATCCCGCCCGGCACCACCGCGGCCGTCGATGCGGATGGCGAAGATCTGCGAGTCGGCTTCGGCGGCAGCTTGCGGGTCGCCGAACGGATCAGCCTGCGCGCCGAGTTTGAATGGTTCGATGTAGGTGTTGTCGACGACCTGTGGGCGATCAATTTTTCGATCGTCTTCGGCGCCGGCGGCAAGTCTGAAAAATAGGGGTCAGAGTAACGACTCTGACCCCCATGGGCTGGTGGGCCGTATAGGATTCGAACCTATGACCAACTGGTTAAAAGCCAGCTGCTCTACCAACTGAGCTAACGGCCCGTCGTGAGTCGACTGCGAGGCGGACTGGCGGCCCGCGCGAGGACGCGAATCATACCGGATCGATCCTGAATCACCAATCAGGCAAGGCAATCAACCCTGCTGATAGCGCGTCGGATCGGCGATCCCGGCACCGGCAAAGCCTTCCCGACGCAGGCGGCAGGCGTCACAGCGGCCACAGGCACGCCCCTGCTCGTCCGCCTGGTAACAGGACACGGTGAGCGCGTAGTCCACGCCAAGTTCCACACCGGCACAAATAATCTCTGCCTTGCTCAGGCTGATCAGCGGAGTGCGGATCTCCACGCGCTCGCCTTCGATGCTCTGCTTCGTTGCCAGGTCGGCGAGCGCCTGGAAGGCGGCGATGTACTCCGGTCGGCAATCCGGGTAACCGGAATAGTCGACCGCATTCACGCCTGCATAAATAGAGCGGGCACCGGTGACTTCCGCGAGTGCCAGCGCGTGCGCCAGGAATACCGTATTGCGCGCCGGGACATAGGTCACCGGGATGCCGTCACCGGTGTCGCCATTCTCGGGCACGGGAATTGAGGTATCGGTCAGGGCCGATCCGCCGAGGCTGCCCAGATCCAGCTGCAGGACCCGGTGATCGATGACACGGTACTGCGCTGCCAGAGCGGCCGCGGCATTCAGTTCGGCATCGTGACTCTGGCCATACCGAAAACTCAGCGCGTGACACTCGAGTCCCGCCGCCTTCGCCATGGCGAGACAGGTCGCCGAATCCATACCGCCGGACAGCAGCACGACAGCTTTATCAGCACTCATGGCAGCCGGGCCCTAATGACCGGGCTCCTCGCCCCAGACATACTTGTGGACCTGCAACTGAAAACGGACCTTGAGCCGATCCGCCAGAATCCACGCGGCGAGGTCACGCGGTTCAATTTGCTGCCACGCCGGGGAAAACAAGACGGCGAAGCGCTCGGCCAGGTCGTATTCCGCCACCCGATCACGGGACCATTCGTAGTCGGTTCGATCGCAAATAACGAACTTGATCTGGTCATCGGCCTTCAGGCAGTCGATGTTTGCCCAGAGATTCCGTTCCACCTCTCCGGACGCCGGTGTCTTCAGGTCCATGACGATATTGACGCGCTCGTCCACGCCGGCGATATCGAGCGCACCGCTGGTCTCCAGCGACACGTCGTAACCCGCATCGCACAGGCGTGACAACAAGGGCAGGCAATTCGGTTGCGCGAGCGGCTCACCGCCCGTGACGCAGACCAGCGGCGTGTCGTAGGCAGCAACCTGCGCCAGCACGGCATCGATCGACATCGCGTCGCCACCGTGGAACGCATACTCGGTGTCGCAGTACTGGCAGC
>JASJBD010000003.1 GCA_030066665.1 Gammaproteobacteria bacterium | reverse complement strand
GCCGATAATGACGATGCCGACGACGATCGCGAGGACGATTCCCGTCATCCAGGTCGGCACGCCGAAATACGTCTGCGTGATCTCGCCGATGTTCCAGGCCTGGAACATGTTGCCGCCGGTAAACGTCGAGGCGATCATCGCGATACAGAAGATGACGCCGATAGCGAAGCCCAGGCGCGGCCAGCCTTTGCGCTCCATCGCTCTTGCCGCCACCCACATCGGTCCGCCGTGCGGATTGTCCGGGTCGTCGGTGTTCCGGTAGAGCATCGACATCGTGACTTCCGTCAGCTTGATCGCCATGCCGAGCAGGCCGATGACCCACATCCAGAACACGGCCCCCGGGCCGCCGAGCGCGATGGCGAGCGCCACGCCGCCGATGTTGCCCAGTCCCACCGTGCCCGATAGCGCGGTGGCGAGTGCCTGGAAGTGGTTGATGGCGCCCGGATCGTCGGGATCGTCGTAGCTGCCGCGCACCACGGCCGGGCCGTGGGTCAGTGCGCGGTACTGCGAGAAGCCGCTCCAGATCGTGAACAGGACACCGGTGCCGACAATGGCGTACAGCACGTACTCGTGCCACAGGAAGGCAACTATGGCTTCGATGATCGTGCTGAAGTCTGGCACCGGTTCTCCGTGTCAGCCGTTCGAGACTGTCGGCGCCGCTTCCACGATCGCCGCGACACCCATGCCGCCGGCGGTGCAGACCGAGATCAGGCCGCGGCCCGAGCCCTGCTCGTTGAGTATCTTCGAGAGCGTCGCGAGAATTCTCGCGCCGGTGGCCGCGAACGGATGGCCCATCGCGATACTTCCGCCCTTGACGTTGAGCCTCGCGAGATCGATCGGTCCCATCGGCTGATTGCGGCCGAGCCTGTTGCGGCAGAACTGCTCGGACTGCCAGGCCTTGAGCGTTGCAATCGTCTGCGCCGCGAAAGCTTCATGGATTTCGTAGTAGTCGAAGTCCTGCAGCCTCAAGTCGGCCTGCTTCAACATCTCGGAGACCGCATAGGCCGGTGCCATCAGCAGCCCCTCGTCGTCGATGAAGTTCACGGCCGCGACTTTGGCGAAGGTCAGGTAAGCGAGTATCGGCAGGTTCTTCTTGCGGGCCCAGTCCTCCGACGCGAGCAGCACGGCTGCGGCACCGTCCGTCAGCGGTGTGGAGTTACCCGCCGTCATCGTGCCTTCGGCGCTCTTGTCGAACACTGGCTTCAGCTTCGCGAGTTTCTCGTAGGTCGAGTCGTGACGAACGTTGTTGTCCTGTTCGGCCCCCTGGAACGGCACGACGAGGTCTTCGTACCAGCCTTCATTCCAGGCCGCGGCGGCTTTGACATGGCTCGACAGCGCAAGCTGGTCCTGGTGTTCTCGAGACACCTCCCACTTCTGCGCCGTGATCTCCATGCTCTCGCCCATCGACAGGCCGGTGCGCGGCTCGAGGACACCTGGTAGCTGCGGTGCGAGGAAGGAGGGTCGCATCCGGAACCACGGCTTGACCTTGTCCATGAACGACCGGCCGGCGTGCGAGTCGAGAAGAATCCTGCGGAACTGATCCTTGAAGACGATCGGTGCGTCGCTGACGGTATCGGTGCCGCCCGCGATGCCCGCGTCGATCTGGCCCAGCGCGATCTTGTTGGCGACCATGATGGCCGCCTCGATGCTCGTGCCGCACGCGCGCTGGATGTCAACGCCCGGCGTCTGCATGGATAGCCCGGAATCGATCACGCTCTCGCGGGCCAGATTCCAGTCCTTCGAGTGCTTGATCACCGCACCGAGAATGACGTCGCCCAGGGTCTGGCCCTTGAGGTCATACTTGTCGACCACGCCCTTAAGCGCGGCAGTCATCAGGTCCTGATTCGACGCATGCCGGTAGACCGAATGCGACCGGCAGAAAGGAATTCGGGAACCGCCAACGATGGCAACGCGTATGGCTCGACCGTCGTGAAGCATGAAAGTCTCCAGACCCGCGGGATTACGGAACGCGAAGCACTTTACACCATCGACCTGGCAAATCGAACATGCCGCCCGGCCCGCCGGGGCTGTGCTGGGCGGAACTACGTGTAATCATCCGTGGCGTAAGGGGGGAGTGTTTCCATAACGCATGTCAAAGGGTGATCACACACTGTCGTGGCGCAACGAGATCGTCAGGCTGCTCGGCCTGTCGTATCCGCTGATCGTCAACAATCTGTCGATCGCCGGCATGCAGTTTGCGGACACGGTGATGTCGGGACAGATCGACGCCCGGACCCTGGCGGCGGTGGCAGTAGGCGGCAGTATCTGGTTCTTCGCGTTCACGATCGGGCTCGGCGTGATGATGGCGCTGTCGCCCATTGCCGCTCGCCACTTCGGCGCCGGCAACCCGGAACTCATTGGCCGCTACACCCGTCACGGTATCTATCTGGCGATCGCATTCGGGATTGTCGTGACGCTCACGGCACATCAACTCGTAGCGCCGCTCCTCGATCTGATCGGCGTCGATATCGGATTCCGCGCGCTGACGGTCGGCTATACGGAGGCGATCGCCTGGGGCGCGCCCGGCATCTTCATTTTCCTTGCGCTCCGCTTCACCACCGAGGGGATCGGCGAAACGCTGCCGATCATGTTCATCTCGATCTTCGCCCTGACGTGCAACGTCTTCCTGAACTGGGTGCTGATGTACGGCAATTTCGGCGCTCCCGCCCTGGGTGCGATCGGCTGCGGCTATGCCAGCGCGATCACGATGTGGCTCATCGCCGTCATCCTCTGGGGCTACATGATGTGGCGGCCGATCTACCGGCCGCTCGGCATCTTCGCGCGACTGTCGTGGCCGCGGCCGGAGGTGTTCAAAGAAGTGCTGGTGCTCGGCGTTCCGATCGCGGTGATGGTCACGGCGGAGGCCGGCCTCTTCAACGCCGTCGCGGTGCTTATGGGTACACGCGGCACGGAGATCACGGCCGCGCATCAGATCGCGATCAACTTCGCGGCAACGATGTTCATGATCCCACTCGCGTTGAGTTCGGCGATCACCGTCCGTGTCGGCCACGAACTCGGCGCCGGCGACCCGCAGAGGGCGCGATACGCCGGACGGTTCGGCATCTTCGTCTGCGCTGCCTTCATGAGCTGTTCGGCGTTGTTCCTGCTGGTGTTCCGCGATGCCGTCGTGGGTATGTACACCGATGACCCCGTCGTCACCGGCATCGCGATCAGCCTGCTGCTGATGGCGGCGATCTTCCAGGTCGCTGACGGCGTGCAGATCGGTGCAGCAGGCGCGCTGCGCGGCTACAAGGACACGCGCATTCCGATGCTTATCAATACGTTCGCCTACTGGATGCTGGCATTCCCGCTCGCCTATCTTGCGGCGGTGACGTGGAAGCTGCCGCCGAACTACATCTGGGGCGGCTTCGTGCTCGGCTTGAGCGTCGCGGCGCTCCTGCTGACGCAGCGCTTCCTGCGTATCTCCCGCAGAATGCTTCGCGACACCCCGCCGGGTGGGAGCCCCGTTATCGATGATTGAGGTTCCGAAACAGGACCCCTGCGAGATCTGCGAGGGCATGGCGGGCCGCGATCCGGGCTGGGCCGTCATCGACGAGGGTGAGTACACGCTTACCGTGATCAACCCGTGGCAGTACGAGATCGGCCAGTGCTGCGTGATCACGCGACGCCATGCGGAAACCCTGTTCGACCTCACCAGGGAGGAAGCCGCCGAAGTCATCGCTGCGGCGCAGCGGGTCGCCACGGCGCTTGTGCGGAGGTACAAGCCTCTCGGCGTGCTGACGTTTCAGAACAACGGCGTCTACAGCGGTCAGGAAGTGCCGCACTACCATTTCCATGTGGTGCCGAGACAGCCGGGCAGCGATTGGGGGATCGGGCCGCCGCAATTGGCGACCTTCGAGAGCGCCGGTCGCGTTCGGGGCACGCCGCACGACCCTTCGGGAGACGAGGCGCGGCGGCAGCGCGTGCGCCTGACCCCGGAGGAGCTGCACGAGATCGCGGCGTCGGTCAGGGAACATCTGCCGGATTGATCAGGCGTATCGACGACACACAGCAGGAGCGGCTTCCAGCCGCGATCAGCGAGAGCGCGCGGCGCTTCGTATCCCTGCGCCGGCTTCTGTGCGGCACGAGCCGGCCGAGCACTTCTCGCTGGGATGAAGGCTACTGACCCAAAGGAGACGCTGACGACTATAGTTCGAATAGAACACAACGCTCTCTGTTCTTGCATGCAGGATCAGTCTGAATGGGAATATCCCGATGGCGGCGCTAGCTAGAATCACGAAATACTGTGGCGTCGCGACAGCTGCGCTGTTGGGTGCATCGATAGTGCTCTTCGGCCTTTTACTTCTTGCGCTGGGCTTGGCCGATGATTGCCAGGAGGGTGCTCTCTCCTATTCTGGATGCACTTGGCGCGGCGCCGATGTCTCGCGGGAGATTACGCTGCTCTCCTGGGTCGCAATACTGACGTTTCTGTTATTCCTCGCGTCCGGATTGATCTGGCTTACGTCGAAGGTCTTTTTGGAGTGGCGCGACCCTGAACGCTCGTTCGCGCGTTGGTGGTTGCTCTTGTTTGCGGTGATTGTCCTTCTCGCAATTTTCGCCGACCGAATAGTGTTTTGGTTTGCCTCGTAGAATAAGACCGCAACTTCCCGCAACCGGCCAACGGATCGCGTCAAGACTTAAGAAGGTGTTACCCGCGCTTTATAGCGCTTCGAGCTTCGAGATCGAATAGGTCTCGATGCCGTACTGCATGGTTGGCGCCTCGAGCCAGGCTCTTACGGGTTTGCCCGAGTCAATATTTATTCGCGCGCGCGAGACGACGTCTCCTTCAATATCGATCGAGATACCGAACTCGTCGGTCTGGTCATTGACCAGGCTTCCCACCGCCCACGTCGGATAGTCGTTCTCGTCCCAACCGCCAGCCTCGACGATATCGAGCACGCCTGTAACTTCGTATGGCCAGGTCGTGTTGGCATCGAGTAGGGCCTCGAGTTCGCTTGCGCCCCGCTCGTCCATCGCATCGCTGCAGGCTGCAAGCCCGACCATAAGGGCGACCAGTATCAATCGACGCATTACAATCCTCATAACTGTCAGGTTCAAAGAATGTTTTTCGGCACGCTTGGGCGAGATCTCGCCCCACGCAGCGCTGATGACTGCCGATGAGCATTAGAGCGTATTGTGGACCGGCAAACAAACGAGGGCCGTGACCAGCCGCCTCGGAATCATGAGCTAGAATGATGCTTGCTGACCCACAGGAGCCGTTCGTTGCAAGGCGAAAGCAATAAGCGCCAGCTCTACAATTCGGCCCGTAAGCGGCCTCCAAAGATCCGGAAGACTGTGCTCGCGACAGTTTGCTGCGTCGCCGCCGCTTTGTTCGTTCTCGTCACCTTGCCGACATATGCAACCGGCTTCGGCTGGTACGCGATTCTCTTCGACTACGAAAAATTCGAATCTGATTACGACGCCGATCTCGACCGGACCCTCACGCTGGACGAGGCCGACATGTATGGCGAGCGTGTCAGGGATGCACGTCGAACCGACGGCGCCGTGTTCGACTACATCGAGGTGAACAGCGAGGAGTACGGCGTCGAGTATCCGGAGAGCTTCGAACTGGAACTCATGTGGCACAGTGCTTTGATGGCGATTGTCGGTCGGGTCAGACAAACGCATCCAGACACTCCGCTCAGGTTCCTTACGACGGGCCGTCGTTTCCTCGGTCCGGGCAATATGCCGAGTTGCGAGGAGAACTTCGAATTGATCTGGGGAAGCTGCCGGACGTTCATCATGTTTACGCGGGAGGAAACAGAAACGGTCTTTTGGCAGCTGACCGAGCTCGTCGATGCCGATCCGTCATTCCGAGAGCCGCTGTATCTCGAAGAGCTCGAGCAGCTACGCAATATCTTCAAAGAAGCCACACTGAAGAACAAAGCCGTCTATATCTATGGCCACGACTAGCTTTCCCATAATTCGCCCAGCGCTACTGGTCTTGATCGTCGGCATACAGGCACTGTGGGCCGACGTTGGTGCGGCGAGCGAGAACGCCGGGGCCGTTACCCCGGAAATGCAGCGCCAGCTCACAATCCTGCATGCAGATACCGTCGCGAGCGCCTACTGTGGCTGCGGCGTCTCGGTGCGTTCGATGGAGGGCACCGGCGATTGCATGTTCTCAATCCCGGACGATGCCGCGGGAGCAATAGCGTGGTCCGCCCTGGTGTCCCGGCGCCAGCTGCAGGACCTCGCCCCGTGTTCCGATAGCGACTGCAGTGAGACGCTCGACGATGCATTTCGCGATCTGCAGCTGTGGGTTCCGATGCGGCAGGACGTTGCCGATTCGTTGGCGAACCTTCAGCTGGGCGCGGTTGAAAATGCGACATCCAGAATCTGTGCTATCGCGATCGACGAGGAACGAAGGGTCTTTATGCCGGCTGCCCTTCACCGCGGCAGGATCGCGCGTGTCTTGCTGTACCTTCAGCAGAACTACGACCTGACGTTCGACAGCGCTTTCAACCAGCTGCTTTCGGACTGGCACCTGGATAATCCGCCTACCGAGGCCGAGGCGGAGCTAAATCGTTGGCTTACGATCGTGCAGGGCAAAGGGGTGAGCACGTCGCGAGTTTCAATCGATGGCTACATCTTGGAGCTCGAGCAGAGACACAGTGACTTCGATTTTTCCGACCGAATAGACGGACTGCGGGAAGACGTGATCGAAACGGTCAGCGCAACGAACAGCTCCTCGGACCCCGAGCACAGCTTCTATTTGGCACAGTCCGATACAGATTTCTACGTGAGCATGAGTGCCGACCTGAATGCACTCAGGATCCTGCAGGGCGACGAGTCAGTATGGCAGTCGATATTCGACGGACTGGAGGCGCATTGGTTGGCTTCGCAGATGAGCCAACACAAAGTGGGTGACGTTGAGATCTACGGCAAGATGATGTCGCTGGCTGTGATCACGGGCCAGGACGAGAAAGCGAAAGCGTACGCCTCTGCCTATCTCCACGAGTACAACCAATATCGTATCGACAACTATCTGTACGAGAACCACTACCCGGATCTCGTCCGGGTTGTCGCGCATCTGATACGCGACAATGCGTGGCCGACCGACGTTGACGAGTCGCTCGCCGGTCACCCGTATGGCCGGATGATTGAAGCAGGGGCCGACAACGCGATGTTCGCGGCCGCACTGTATGACTCGGGGAACTATTTCCTCGATATGCGGGGCGTGATCCTGCCTTACTTCCGGCTGGCGCCGTTTGAGTTCCTCGCGATCGTCGAACTGCGCAACGAAATCCTCGGCACCGAGTCGCCCCGATTGGCGCACCCTCTGTTCGGCACGAAGCTGGCCGCCGTGCCCGCGTACACGACGTCGAACGACGACCCCATCCTGACCCTGATGATCCAGGAGTGGGGCGACCTCGAACCGATTCCGGAGCTGATCGAGATCATCGTGGAAAAAGAACTCGGGCTTTTCCGGGCCGCACTCGACGATGGAGCGGATCCCAGCGCGCGGGATCACCTTGGACGGACACCTTTGACGCTCGCGGCAGAACTCAATCTGACCGACTTTGTCAGCGAACTGGTAACGCGGGATGCCGACACCGGCGGCGACGTCGGCCGGGCTTTGCACAGCGCCATAGATCATGGGAACTACGAGATCGCCCGGATGCTCCTCGAGGCTGGCGTTGACGTGAACTATGTCTGGCGAGACGGCAATCCACCCTCGACGTCGGCGTTTGGGGAGATACTCAGTAACCCCAGCGCGGAAATCATCGAGTTGCTGTTTGAGCACGGCATCGATATCAGTCCCGGGAACGGGATTGTGTTCTTCGCCAATACCCTGTTCAGAAAGGCTGATCCTGGCGAGATGGAGAGTATCCTTGATGTTCTCCTCGAGAATGGACTCGATCTTGCGGAGGCCGCTCCGTTTTGTCAGGACGCCACGCTGGAAGCGAGCGCGGATTATCTGAACCTCCTGATCGACCGGGGCGCAGATGTAAACAAGCGCTACATTTCAGACGCAACACCGCTTATCTGCGCGGCGCAGTACGGAAGCCTGACGGCAACGAAGGTTCTGCTCGATCGCGGTGCCGATATTCGTGCCCGGAACAGATACGGCGATTCGGCCCTCGACACGGCCAGGGACTATGGCAACGAGGACATAGAGGAACTCTTGTTGTCTTATCGTCGGTAGACAATCGACGACACAATGTAGGAGCGGCTTCCAGCCGCGATCCAGGACTACTGATCGAATTTCGCGGCTCCACAAAGAAGCTGACTTCCCTGTATATCGGTGCTACTACGTGCTCGATCTAAGAGAGATGATTGCCCCTTACCGCTCGCTGGTCCGAGAGACACTGGAGCAATTCGAAAGTGAGCACGGCGATGTTCCATGGTCGTGTTTCGCGTTCGACTCTGCACCGGCGCATGGCCGACTCGGCCTCAATTTCGACACGGAAGAAAACTCCGACAGCATTGTCGAACGGTTCGCCAAGAATGGGCCGGCGTGGTTCGGAGAGGATGGTGCTGGTCGCTTCAACAACAACTGCGCCGACTTTGCCTACTGCAGATACAGCGACCTGTACCTGATCGATGAGTGGGCTGCGCCCTGGGAAGCCGATGTCCCTTTTCACTATGTCGACCTGGAAGGAAGCTCCCGCAGCGTGAACCAGGAAGAAACCGGTGATGAGGGGTTCAACGAAATCATCTTTTCGGTACTCGGCCACATTCGTGACCTGGAGTTGGATTGGGTTCGGTCCAATTCCCGCAACCGGGTTTCACCCGCTCGCTTCGGAGTTCAGATGTGCGATAGCCTGCTTGAAGACTTCACCTTACTCTGACGGCGGATCTTGATCCGCAGCGGAAAGTCGACGAGGCACCGTAGGGGCGGCTTCCAGCCGATGCCGGCCGCGAAAGCATACTGAAGTAGAATGACGGCATCTGAACGAGAGCAGCCGTGTGGGTTTTGGGGATACAGAGGGGATTGACCAGCGTGATCCTGCGAATACTCGTGTCCTTCATCACTGTATTGGCAGCGTCCGATGCGGCTTCGCAGATCGCTGCTGCTCAATCTGTTCAAGAGCGTATGTCAGAAGACGCGGCTTCCGGAAAACCTCTGGTGGCGCATGTTGTAGTTGCGCTGTGCGATAACTGGCATCAGCGTATCGTCCCTGTCCCACTCCATCTCGGCAACGGCGACGATCCGGGGTCTAACCTCTACTGGGGTGCGCTATACGGTGTGAAGACCTACTTCTCCAAGCACGACGATTGGACGCGGGTAGCGATCGACGCGCCCACCAATCCGGCTGTGTTGGATCGAGTCGCATTCCGGTCGACAGTCGAGCGCGACGGCAACACCGTCGACACTTATCTGATTGCTGAAGCGTGGCGCGGCAGAGAAATCCGAGCTGCGACGATACGCTTCCTGGAGTTGGCTGGTGGTGAGCCGGAGGAGGCGTACCTCCTCGGAGACGCCCCCGATGAGGTTACCCTCGCAGCCGGTGGGTCATCCCACCTCGTTGCTTATGTTGGCCATAACGGACTCATGGATTTCGCTTCACCCGCGCTTTCTTCGCCAGAGCCTGTAGCCGGTCCGCGTAGTTCGGTAGTGCTTGCGTGCCGGAGTCGAGACTATTTCGCGGACCTGTTGAGCTTCAAGCGGTCACACAGTCTCCTAACGACCAACGGATTGATGGCGCCAGAAGCGTATACATTGGAGGCGACGATCAGCGCATGGTTTTCCGGCGAATCGCCGAGCGCGACACGCGACAGGGCGGCTGACGCCTATGCCGATTACCAGAATGCAGACCCGAATTGGTCGCGGCGTCTGTTCGCGACTGATGAATAGCCGGGATAACCAAATCAGACATTGAGTGACGCCGATTCAGGTGGCCCTATTGCTGCTTCCCTGGCGTATCCTGTCTAAAGATTCTGAGACACACGGGGCGCTAACGTGAAAGAAGATCAGATTGCCGTGTTGACGAGCAGACCCAGGCAAAGAAGAAGTCTCCGGTCCGCACTCATGCTCTTGGTGGCCGCCTTTGTACTAGGCGCGAGCCCAATTTCCCATAGCGCGGAGACGTATTCTGAAGAACTCGACCGCATCATCCTTCGGCTATTTGCGACGGGTGCGTTGCATGGAGGGATTCTCGTCGCTGAGCACGATGAAATTGTCTACGAGAGAGCGATTGGAGTCGCAGACTTCGACAGCGGCACCGCACTTGGCATCGATCAGCGATTTACTGTCAACAGCCAGGGAAAGATGTTCACAGCCGTGCTGGTGATGCAGCTGGTGGAGGAGGGCCGGGTCTCTCTCGATCAATCACTGGACACATTGCTTCCCGCCTATCAGCATCCAAGAGCCGCTGAAATCACGCTGCACGACCTATTGTCGCACCGGAGTGGACTGCCGGACTACTTTCTACGGATCGTTCTGGAGGGCCGTGAAGGAGCTACCGAAGCCAGTGCAGACGAGATGCTCGAAATCGTCCGCGGCATGCCCCTGGAGTTCGATCCCGGTACTAAGTTCCACTACAGCAACACCGGCTATTTATTGCTTGCAAAAATCATCGAAGCAAAACGGGAAACGACGTTTGGTGAGGTACTGCAGCGAAGACTATTCGACCCGTTGGGGATGTCAGAGTCCGTGCCGGCTGATCGGCTGAATCCAGAGGAAGGTCCGGATTATCTGTCACAAGACGGGCGAATCATACGAGACGTTCCCACTGACTATGTTGGTGACGGCGGTGCGAAATCGACGCTCCAGGACATGCATCGTTTTATGTCAGCACTCGGGTCGGCCGAAGTATTGGAGCCCGAGTCCTGGGAGCTGATGTTCGCTCCCCATTCCCTTCCATCAGAGGTGCCTGAAGGAGCGTGGCCGCCACCGCACATGAACCCATACGGCTACGGATTCTCAATCATGCAGTTGCCATACTCCGAGACCGAGGAGGCAATAGCAGTTGGCCATGGCGGCGCGGGCTTCGGGAGCAGCAGTATGGCTATTCGTTATCTCGAGTCTGGCCGTATCGTCATCAACTACAACACGATCTCGAAGAATCCAATACTGATGGATGTGCTGCTATATCTGGCAGGGCGCGGTGACGGAGATTGAAGAGTTTCTAGTCTGGTGTGGTGCGTTCGCTTCTGACCGACAGGCGACGCATCGGTCGCCCGCATGGCGGGTTCTTACGGGGGATGCCGAAACGCGCGGCGGAATCGCCTAGCCGCTTTGCCCGAAGTCCGGTGCGTCGGCCAGGTATTCCTCTTCTTCCGGCGTGTTCTTGCGGCCTAAGAGCTTGTTGCGGTGGGGGAAGCGGCCGAACTGGTCGACGATGTCGCGGTGCAGTTCGGCGAACTGGGCGATCGTCATGAAGGTCTCGCGGTAGGTGGGCGAGACGGCTTCGGCGAGCTTGTTGTACAGCTCGCAGGACTTGGCCTGGACCTTTGCCGATTCGGCGTGTTGCAGCGGCATGTAGAAGAACACCTTCTCGATCGGGTCGAGTCCCCGGTCCTTCTTCTCCATCGCGCCCTGGACGCAGAGCTGCAGGGCCTTGCGGTCCATTGCGAATGCGTCGCGCGTGCTCCTGTAGATATTGCGGCGGAACTGGTCGAGCAGGAGAATCAGGGCGAGCCTGCCTCTCGGCTGTTTCGCCCAGTGGTCGAGTTTGCCCTCCGACGCGCGAGCGACGTCGCCTGAGAATTCCGCCTTGATCTGTGCGTCAAATGCCGTGTCCTCGCCGAACCACACGTCCATGCGCCGGTCGACTTGGGGCGCGCTGAGCGATTGCTGCTTGAACCAGAAGGAAAGCACCGCGTCGATGCGCAGCTGATCCTCGTCGGTGATCGTCGCTTCGTGCGATTCGCTGAGGAGTTTTGCGGTCATTCGGCGCTTTTCCTGGGGAAGGGTGATTCTCGTCCTGACATAAGTGGCTGAAAGCCCGAAAACAGACTGCGAACCGCGTCACATTCCAGCCGATTTGAAACGAATCCGGCACGCAACATCAGTAGACTTTAGCAGATGATGGCAGGGGTCAGGACACTCTCGCGGATCGGGGTCGCGAGTCTTGCAGCGGTCCTGCTGGTCGCCTGCGGCGGCGAGCGATCGGCGCCGGAAGAGGAGATCAGGGCCTGGATCGACGCCGTGCACGCCGCGGCGGAAGACAAGGATCGGCGAGCGATCGTCGACCGCATCTCGGAGGGTTATGTCGACGGCCGGGGTAACAGCCGCGATGACATCGAGAACACGATCCGAGTCATGTTCCTCCGCCAGTCGACGATCTCGCTGTTCCCGACCATCGATTCGATCGAGGTCATCGATGGGACCGCCGCGAACGTCGCGCTGACGGTCGGCATGGCGGGAACGAATCAAAGCGCGTTGGGACTGAGTGCCGACGCGTATCGCTTCGAGCTGGAGCTCGAGCGCGGAGACAGCGACTGGCTGTTGATCTCTGCACGCTGGGGAGAACTGGGCACACAACCGGAGTAGGGGCATGACCGGACAAAGCCTTCGAGTGGGGGGACTCGTTGTGGCGGCAGCAATGCTGGCGTCCTGCGCGAGTCTGGAAGACGTCGTCAGCGCGCCGGGCGTGGAGCTCACGGAGGTCCACGTCGAAACCCTCGATCTTAAGCAGCAGACATTCCTGCTCGAGTTCGACGTCGTCAACCCGAACCCGTTTCCACTTCCCGTGAGCACGGTCGCCTACGGCGTACGCCTGGACGGCCACCGCTTCGCGAGCGGCGAGACCAGCGGCGGCTTCGTCGTTCCGGCGGGCAGCGAGGGCGAGTTCATCATCAGCGTCAATCTGAATCTGCTGCAGACCGCACCGGAGCTGCTGTTCATCGTTCGCGATGCCGTCCACCGGGACATTCCCTACGTGCTCGAGGGCCGGCTGGGTGTGGACATTCCCGCCGTTAAGCCGGTTCGTTTCGAAACCGAAGGCATGATCCGGCTGCAGGCGGCGAACCACTGAAAGACGACACAGACGCCTTGGTTACGCGCGTAACCGTGTAAGCGAACCGGTCCGGCCCACACTGCGCCGGGCCTAAGTCCCTGCCATCAAACGAGTTTCACCTGTAATCGGTGCTCCGGCTCGTTGCGTCCGAGAGCGCTCCCCTATACTTTTCCACTCGTACCGCCCGCTGTTCCCAACGGGGACTTCCGCGGCGTAATGGGCGATCTCTGAACAAAAACTGGACCGGGGCATACGCCGCGTATGCCCCACGGAATGCATGACGGAACGAAAAGGCCTCCACGATCCCGAGTTCGAGCGCGATAGCTGCGGATTCGGCCTGATCGCCAACCTCGACGACCTGCCGAGTCACTGGGTCGTTGCGACGGCGATCTCCGCGCTCACCCGGCTGACGCATCGTGGTGCCGTTGCCGCGGACGGCCTCACCGGTGACGGCTGCGGCCTGTTGATCAAGTTCCCGACGTCGTTCCTCCGTGAGGTCGGCGGCGAGTGCGGCTTCGAACTGTCGGAACGCTTTGCGGCCGGGACGGTATTCCTGCCCCGTGACGAGGGTCCGGCCGATGTTGCCCGCAAGCGCATCGAAGAAGCCGTGGTCAAGACCGGCCTCATTGTCGCCGGCTGGCGGGTCGTGCCCATCGACGATTCCGTCTGCGGCGAACTCGCGCTCAAGACCCTGCCGCGTATCGAGCAGCTGTTCGTCAACGCGCCGGTAGGCATGCCGCGCGGGCGCTTCAACCGCTACTTGTTCGTCGCTCGGCGCCGCGCGGAGAACGCCCTCAACGGCGAGACGTATATCGCCAGCCTTTCGTCCGCGACGATCAGCTACAAGGGCATGGTGATGCCCGGCATGCTGGCCGATTTCTATCCCGACCTGAAGGACCCCCGACTCGAGTCCTCGGTCTGCGTCTTCCACCAGCGCTTCTCGACGAACACGCTGCCGGAGTGGCGCCTCGCGCAACCGTTCCGCTTCCTCGCGCACAACGGCGAGATCAACACGATCCAGGGCAACCGCAACTGGGCGGTCGCGCGGGCGAAGAACTTCCGCTCCGATAAGCTGGACAACATCGAAGAGATCACGCCGCTCGTCTCGCTGACCGGCTCCGATTCG
This sequence comes from Gammaproteobacteria bacterium, assembly GCA_030066665.1. Classification (GTDB taxonomy): domain Bacteria; phylum Pseudomonadota; class Gammaproteobacteria; order Steroidobacterales; genus J054. The sequence goes on along the minus strand of JASJBD010000003.1, from coordinate 59,742 downwards.
TCGAGTCTCGACAACATGCTCGAGGTCATGCGCGCCGGCGGTATGGACGTGCTGCAGGCGATGCGCTTGCTGATGCCGCCCGCCTGGCAGACCGTCGACGACATCGATCCGGACGTCCGTGCCTTCTACGAGTTCTACGACTGCCAGATGGAGCCGTGGGACGGTCCGGCCGGCATCGTGCTGACCGACGGCCGCTACGCGGTCTGCAGCCTCGATCGCAACGGACTGCGTCCGGCGCGCTACGTCATCACCAACGACCGGCATATCACGATCGCATCAGAAGTCGGCGTCTACGACTACGAAGAATCAGACGTCGTCGAGAAAGGCCGTCTTGGTCCCGGCGAGATGCTGGCCGTCGACCTGATCAACGGTGAGGTGCTCAGTACGGCCGACATCCACGACAAGCTCAAGACGCGCGCCCCGTACAAGAAGTGGCTCAAAGAGGGCGTGCGCTATCTCGATTCGGCGCTGATCGATACGCACACGGCGGCCGAGCCCTTCGATGAGGACACGCTGGCGCGCTACCAGAAGATGTTCAACATGAGCCGCGAAGAGCTCAACGACGTCGTGGCGGTGTTGGCCAAAGCCGGGCTGGAGGCTGTCGGCTCGATGGGCGACGACACGCCGATGGCGGTGCTGTCGTCGAAGATCCGCGCGCCGTTCGATTACTTCCGACAGCAGTTCGCTCAGGTGACGAATCCGCCGATCGATTCGCTGCGCGAGCGCATCGTCATGTCGCTGCAGACGAACATCGGCCGCGAAAAGAATCTGTTCGATATCGGGCCGGAGCACGCCGAGCACGTCATCATGAACTCGCCGGTGCTGTCGCAGCCGAAGCTCAGACAGCTGCTCGGGCCGGACATGTTCAAGGAGCAGCATGCGTTCATCGATCTGAACGTCGATCGCAGCACCAGCCTGCCCGACGCGCTGGACGCGATCTGCGCCGAAGCCGAACAGGCCGTGCGCGACGGCAAGTTCATCATCATGCTGAGCGACCGCTATATCGACGCCGCGAAGTTGCCCGTGCACGCGCTGCTCGCGACCGGCGCCGTGCATCATCATCTCGTGCAGCTCGGCCTGCGCTGCGCCGCGAACATCATCGTGGAGACGGGCGTTGCCCGCGATCCGCACCACTTCGCGTGCCTGATCGGCTACGGAGCTACCGCTGTGTATCCGTATCTCGTTTATCAGTCGCTGCACGACATCGCGAGGCGCGGCGGCGCGAAAGATCAGCCGCAGCTTGGCCGCATCTTTCGCCGCGGGATCCGCAAGGGGCTGTTCAAGATCATGTCGAAGATGGGCATCTCGTCCATCGCCAGTTACCGCGGCGCGCAGCTGTTCGAAATCGTAGGTCTGGCCGACGAAGTCGTAGATCGCTGTTTCGAAGGCACGACGTCGCGCATCGGCGGCAGCAATTTCGAAGATCTCTGGCAGGATCAGCGGGCGCTGGCGCAGCATGCGTGGGAGCCGCGCGAGCCGGTCGATCAGGGCGGTCTGCTGAAGTTCGTTCATGGCGGCGAGTTCCATTGCTACAACCCGGATGTCGTCACTTCGTTGCAGACCGCTGTGAAGACCGGCGAGTACGAAAAGTACCGTGAGTACGCCTCTCTCGTGAACGATCGGCCGATCGCGACGCTGAGAGACCTGCTGGACATGAAGCCGGCCGGGCCGGCGATTCCGCTCGACGAGGTCGAGCCGGTGGAGTCTATCCTGCCGCGTTTCGACAGCGCTGGCATGTCGCTCGGCGCGCTGTCGCCGGAGGCGCACGAGGCGCTCGCCATCGCGATGAACCGCATTGGCGCGCGTTCGAATTCCGGCGAGGGCGGCGAGGATCCGTCGCGCTACGGCAACGAGCGCAGGTCCAAGATCAAGCAGGTTGCGTCCGGGCGCTTCGGCGTGACGGCCGAGTATCTCGTCAATGCCGAGGTCATCCAGATCAAGATCGCGCAGGGTGCGAAGCCCGGCGAGGGCGGCCAGCTTCCGGGCCACAAGGTGAACGAGCTGATCGCGCGGCTACGCTACGCGAAGCCGGGCGTCGGCCTGATCTCGCCGCCGCCGCATCACGACATCTATTCGATCGAGGATCTGGCGCAGCTCATTCATGACCTGAAGAATTCGAATCCGGCGGCGCGGGTGAGTGTAAAACTCGTCTCCGAGGTTGGCGTCGGCACGATTGCAGCCGGTGTGTCGAAGGCGCATGCGGACCATATCCTGATATCGGGTGATTCGGGGGGCACAGGCGCGTCGCCGCTGACCAGCATCAAGCACGCGGGACTGCCGTGGGAACTGGGCATCGCGGAAACGCACCAGACGCTCGTCATGAACGACCTGCGCAGTCGCGTGGTGTTGCAAACTGACGGCGGGCTGAAAACCGGTCGCGATGTCGTGATTGCCGCACTGCTGGGCGCGGAGGAAATGGGCTTCTCGACCGCTCCGCTGATCGCGCTCGGCTGCATCATGATGCGCAAGTGCCATCTGAATACCTGCCCGGTCGGTATCGCGACCCAGGATCCGGTTTTGCGCAAGAAATTCTCCGGCAAGCCGGAGCACGTCGTGAACTACCTGTTCATGGTGGCCGAGGAAGCGCGCGAGATCATGGCGGAACTCGGCTTCCGGCGCATCGCCGATATGATCGGGCGAACCGACGTGCTCGAAACCAGCGCGGCGATCGATCACTGGAAAGCCGATGGCCTCGACCTGTCGCCGATAATGGCGCCGGCGGAAAAGCCGCACTCCCATGTCGAGGTGCGCTGCACAATGGAGCAGGATCATGGCCTCGAACTGGCACTCGATAATCGCCTGATCGAAATGGCCCGGCCGGCAATCGAGCATGGCAAAAACGTGCGCATCGATCTGGAAATCGTAAACACGAACCGGACGGTCGGCACGATGCTGAGCAATCGCGTCGTCAATGCCTGGGGCGAACGCGGCCTGGAACCCGACACCATCCATGTCCGGCTGGAAGGCTCTGCGGGCCAGAGTTTCGGTGCTTTCATGTGCCGCGGCATCACGCTCGAAATCGAGGGCGACTGCAATGACTATGTCGGCAAGGGCCTGTCCGGCGGCCGCATCATCGTGTACCCGCCGAAACGCAGTCCGTTCGTCGCGGAGGAGAATGTCATTATCGGCAACGTGGCGCTTTACGGCGCGACCGGTGGCCGGGCGTTTTTCCGCGGCAAGGCGGCCGAACGCTTCTGCGTGCGCAACAGCGGAGCAAAAGCGGTCGTCGAAGGTGTCGGCGATCACGGTTGCGAGTACATGACCGGCGGCCGCGCGGTCATTCTCGGCCCGACCGGTATCAATTTTGCCGCGGGCATGTCTGGCGGCATCGCGTACGTCTGGGACGTGGACGGCGAATTCGAATCTCGCTGCAATCCCGGCATGGTGGATCTGGACCCGGTCGAAGAAGACGACGATATCGTCGAACTGCGGGAATTGATCGAGCAGCACCTGCAGTTCACCGGTTCCGCGGTCGCCTCGCGGGTACTCGATCAGTGGCCGGATGTGCTCGGGCAGTTCGTGAAAGTCATGCCGACGGACTACAAGCGCGTGCTCGCCGAACGCCGCCAGCACGATGAAGAAATGGAAGCGACCATTCACGAGCACCAGACCGGCAGTTTCGTCGCCGCGGGGAAATCCTGATGGGTAAGCCAACCGGCTTCATGGAGTTCACCCGCAAGAGCGTGCCGTACCGGGACGCGCACGAGCGCCTGGGTGATTTCGGCGAGATCTATACGCCGCCGAAAGAGAAGAAGCTGCGCCGACAGGCCGCGCGCTGCATGGATTGCGGCGTGCCGTTTTGCCAGTCCGACGAAGGCTGCCCGATCGACAACCTGATCCCGGAATGGAATGATCTCGTGTTCCAGGGCCGCTGGCGCGAGGCGCTGGATCGCCTGCACAAAACCAACAACTTCCCGGAATTCACGGGGCGCACCTGCCCGGCGCCCTGCGAAGGGGCCTGTGTGTTGGGGATTACCGATCCGGCCGTGACCATCAAGAACATCGAGAACGCAATTATCGATCGCGGTTTTGCCGAGGGCTGGGTGTCTCACGTGACACCGGCGCAACGCAGTGGGCAGAAGGTTGCGGTCGTTGGTTCAGGCCCGGCGGGACTGTCCGCGGCGGATCAGCTGAACAAAGCCGGCCACCTGGTAACGGTTTTCGAGCGCGAGGACCGGATCGGTGGCCTGTTGATGTACGGCATCCCGAACATGAAACTCGACAAGAGCTTCGTGGACCGTCGCGTCGACCTGATGCGGGAGGCCGGCATCGAATTTCGTACCGGTATTCACGTTGGCGTGGATGTCGCTACGGCTGAGTTGCTGTCGGAATACGACGCGTTACTGCTGGCCACGGGCGCGACCCGGCCGCGCGACTTACCGATTCCGGGCCGCGACGCTGAAGGCATCCATTTCGCGATGGATTTCCTGACCGCCAATACGCGCAGTCTGCTGGACAGCAATCTGGCCGACGGCAACTACATCAGTGCGAAGGACAAGGCCGTGATCGTGATCGGCGGCGGCGACACCGGTACCGACTGCATCGCGACATCGTTGCGGCACGGTTGCAAGAGCCTGGTCAATCTCGAGCTGTTGCCGGAGCCGCCGGCCCAACGCGCGGCTGATAACCCGTGGCCGTTATGGCCGAAGATCATGCGCACGGACTACGGTCACGAGGAAGCCATTGCGCGCTTCGGGGCGGATCCGCGCGCCTTTGCGATCCTGTCGAAGGAATTCCTGGTCGAAGAAGGGCGGGTCACGGGTCTGCGAACGGTGCAGATTGAATGGCAGTCTCGCGAAGGCCGCATGGAAATGGTCGAGATTCCCGGCACCGAGCAAACCTGGGAGGCCGACCTGGTTCTGCTTGCGATGGGTTTCCTGGGTCCGGAAACGAACGTCTCCGAATCGCTGGGTGTCGAGCTTGATCCGCGAACCAACTATCGTGCCGAACATGGTGACTTTCAGACGAGCGTGCCGGGCGTATTTGCTGCCGGCGATTGCCGCCGCGGACAGTCGCTGGTTGTCTGGGGCATCAACGAAGGTCGCGGCGCCGCCCGCGCGATCGACGAGTATTTGCGCGGCGAGAGCCAGTTGCCCGCGCCGATGATCACGCTCGGCACCGCAGTCGGCTGATCAGAACGCCGCCGGCGCTGGAGAGCCATGCCGAGTTCGAACGACACCCTGATCCGGCGAGCTTTCGTCGATGTGCCCTTTGGCCAGATGCACTATCGGTACGCTGGCGAGGGTCCGGTTCTGGTTCTGCTGCACGCTTCACCCGGCAGCTCCAAACAGCTCGAGCCGCTGATCGCGCTCCTGGCACGCGATTTCACCGTCATCTCACCGGACACGCCCGGTAACGGTGACAGCACGCCGTTACCGCTGGAGGCGCCGGAGATCACTGACTACAGCCACGCGATCCTGGAGTTTCTCTACGCGCTGGACATCGACCGGGCCGATGTCTACGGCACGCATACCGGCGCTTGCCTGGCTTCGGAGCTGGCCCTGCGTGCACCGCAGCTGGTTGGCAAGCTCGTCCAGGACGGTGTAACGGTCTTCTCGCCAGAGGAACGGCGCGAGCTGATCGAGAAATACGCGCATCCATTCACCCCGGATCTCACCGGCACTCACCTGATCAAGGCCTTCCTTTTCTGTCGCGACCAGTTCATCTTCTTCCCGTGGTATGCGAGCGACGCGGAGCACATGCGCGATGCCGGTTTGCCGCCGCCGGAGCCACTGCACGATTGGGTCGTGGAAGTACTGAAAGCTGCGACCAGTTATCACCTGGCCTATCGGGCTGCGTTCGCCTATCTCGCCGAGGAACGTTTGCCGTTGGTGCAACAGCCGGTGCTATGCGTCGCAGCCGAGGACGACCCGCTGGGCCCGGTCACGAAGGAAATCGCGCCGCGACTGGTGGATGGACGCTTTGCAGCGTTGCCGCGCTTCGATGCGCCGGATTATCGCGAGACGCTGGCTCAACGCATCACCGAATTCCTGCGCGGTTAACGCGGACCGCAGCCCGGCCCGGCCGGTGGCGATGAAGTTCGAAAAGGACCACTTTTCGGATATTCTTTCCAAAAGAACTTCATTCGGAGCGGTGTGCAGAGACTTTCGCATGCGCCTCGACCCGCGCAAATTGGTCGCCCTAATGCTGACTGGTTCGGCATTGATGGGCGTTTCAGCAGCCGCACACGCCGCTGAAGAACCTGGCGAACTCGCCGTGGCCTTCGGTCGTCTGCCGGAGCTGTGGGGCGCGCGCCTGTCACCGGACGGATCGCGAATTTCCTTCCTCCACATGCTCGAAGAGCAAGATATGGCGACGGGATACGTCGTTACGATGGATGGTTCGAACAAGCCATTCCTCACCAGCAAGAAGGATCGTTTCGAGCTGCGCTGGTGCAATTGGGCGAATGACGAGCGGCTTCTTTGCGGTTTCACCGGGATAGACACGGACGGCCGCACTCGCTGGGTTACCACGCGGCTCGTTGCGGTTGATCCGGACGGAGAAAACGCAAAGGTGATGTTGCAGAATCGCCTGATTCGCCAACGAACCCGGGCGCAGTTTCAGGACGAAATCGTCGACTGGATGCCCGATGACCACGACCATGTGCTCGTGGAGATGCCGGAGAATAACGGCACTGGCGTTGCCAAGCTGAATATCTACGACGGATCGGTCGGCCTGGTCATTCGGCCGCGTGCCGGTATTCGCGAGTGGCTGACGGACGGCCACGGCGAACCGCGCGTGCGGATGTACCTTTCGCCCAAGACTCTCCGGTGGGATTACCGGCCGGCCAATGAGCGCAAGTGGCAGCTGTTACATGAGCGCCCGATCGAAGACAGGCACGATACGTTTCTGCCAATTGGGTTCGGTGCGACCCGGCAAGAGCTGCTAGTTCTCCAGCCGTATAACAATCGATTGTCGTTGTTCGCCAGAGATCTTCCAAGCGGTAACGAGCGACTCGTTTTCGCTCACGATGAGGTGGACCTCGGCGGTTACTACCGGCTTGGCAAGTACCGCCGACTCGTTGCGATCCGATATGTCACGGATGCCTCTCGCTATCACTTTTTCGACGAGGACATTGAGCGCGTGATTGCACGTGTGCGTCCGACCTTTCCCGGGCAGGCTATTTCGGTGGTGGACGAAAGCTGGGATCGCGGTGTGTACCTCCTGCATGTCAGCGGCGACATGAATCCCGGTGGTTACTATCTTTTCGACATCAATAACAGCAAGCTCAAGGGACTGTGGCCGAAATATCCGCAACTGACGGAGCGCAGTCTGTCGCCGATGCGGCCTTACGCCTTTCAGGCAAGTGACGGCACGCGCGTTCCGGGTTATCTGACTCTGCCGGCCGATCATGCGGACCATGCGCCGCCACTTGTTGTTTTGCCTCATGGCGGCCCCGAAAGCCGTGACGAGTGGGGATTTGACTGGCTCGTCCAGTACTTCGCGGCGCTCGATTATGCGGTGTTACAGGTTAATTTTCGCGGGTCAGGCGGCTATGGCGATGCCTGGGTCGGTGAAGGCGGTTTTCGTGCCTGGCGCCAGGCAATTGGTGATATCACCGACGGTGTTCAATCGCTGATCGACGAAGAGATGATCGATCCGTCGCGCCTTTGCGTTGTTGGTTGGAGCTACGGTGGATATGCGGCGTTGATGAGTGCGATTGAGGAGCGAGAGCTTTATCGCTGCGTGGTCAGCATCGCCGGCGTAACCGACCCCGGAGAATTGATTCAGGATGCTCGCTATTTCGTTAATCGGAAGCTCGTACGCGAAATGATTGGCGACGACGAAGAGGTTCTGCGTCACGGTTCGCCATTGAAGCGCGCGGGCGAAATAAGCGTCCCGGTTCTACTGTTTCATGGCGACGAGGACGTCAATGTTGATGTCCAGCACAGCAAGAAATTGCACAAGGCGCTGAGAAAGGCAGGTAAGAAAACCACCCTTGTGATCTACGATGACGCGGAGCATGGTATCTGGCGGAATGAATACCGTGTCGACATGCTCGACCGTATTGGCGAATTTCTCGCGACCCATTTGCAGAGCGTCGAGTCGCGGGCTGCTGTGCACTAACTACAAATTCTGTATCACCACGTCGGCGAATTCGTCGGTATTCAGCGAACCGCCCAGATCGCGCGTCTTCTGCCCGTTCGTCAGCGCCTCATCGTAGGCTTTCTTGATACGTTCGGCGGACTGCCGGTGGGCGTCGTTCCCGTCCCGGTCGGCCAGGTAGTTGAGCATCATCACGGCGGACATCAGCAGCGCGAGCGGGTTGGCGAGATTCTGGCCGGCAATGTCCGGCGCCGAGCCGTGCACGGCCTCGAAGATGGCGCCGTCGTCGCCGAAATTTGCCCCGGGAATCACGCCAAGCCCACCAACCAGGCCCGCGCACAAATCACTGACTACGTCGCCGTAGAGATTCTCGAGCAACAATACGTCGAAACGGCTCGGATCCTGCACCAGGCGCATGCAGGCGGCATCGATGATCATGGTATCGTAATCGACGTCGCTGTGTTCCTGCTCGTGAACCTTACCGGCGCAATCCAGGAACATGCCGTCCGTGAGTTTCATGATATTGGCTTTGTGAAACACCGTGACCTTGCGGCGGTTGCGCTGCTTCGCGTAATTGAAGGCCCAGCGGGCAACCCGGGTGCATCCCTTCAAAGTCGCCACTTTCATACTCATGACGACACCGGGCGTGATCTCGTTTTCCACGCCGCTATAGAGGCTCTCGGTGTTTTCCCGCACCACCACGATGTCGACGTTGCTGAACGGCGTTTCGACGCCTGGCATGTTGCGTACCGGGCGGACGGCGGCATAGAGATCAAAGGCCTTGCGCAGCTGCACATTGACCGACTGAAAGCCTTTGCCGACCGGCGTCGTGCATGGCCCTTTTAGCGCAACTTTGTGCTCGTCAATCGCGTCGAGCGTACTTTGCGGCAAGACGTCATCGCCTGCGTCCATCGCGGCAACGCCCGCCTGGCGTTCGACCCAGTCGATGTTTGCGTCGGCTGCATCGAGCACGCGCAACGTCGCGGCGGTAATTTCCGGTCCGATGCCATCGCCCGGTATGAGTACTGCAGTGGTCGTCATGATGCCGGCGATTATACTGACGCGGCGCAAATTCGACGCAAATAAATCTACGCCGACATGAGCTGCGGCCGCAGGGTTGCAAGCTTCAGCAGGCCGGCCACGCTCAACACGTCGGAAATGTCGCCGTTCATGGCCATGTCCAGTGCCTCACGAAACGGCAGCCGCCGAATCTGCAGTTCTTCGCTATCGTCGAAGTCCGGGTCGCCCTGACTGAGGTCCTCGGCAAGGTATACCTCGCCGACTTCGTCGGTTATGGAATTGCTCAAATGACAGGTCAGCACATGGCTCCAGCGCCGGGCGCTGAGGCCCGTTTCCTCGCGCAGTTCCCGCCGGGCCCCGATCAGGGTGTCCTCGTCGCGCGGCACGCCGCCCATCGGGATCTCCCAGGAGTAAAGATCCAGCGTGTAGCGGTGCTGGCCGACCAGCCATGTATCGCCATTTTCAGCCAGCGGGATGATGCCGCAGGCGATGTTCTTGAAGCTGACCTTGCCGTAAATGGCAGGGTTGCCCGACGGCTTGAGCACATCTTCGGCGGTGACCCGGATCCACGGGTTGTCGAATACCTCGCGAATGGCCAGTGTCCGCCATGGATTCCGCGGTTCGATCATGGGCGAGTTCCCTCCGGAAAATAGAAATTGGCCCCGACGATGCGTCGCCACCAGGCATGCATGCCGAGCGCACGGCCGGCCATGAATAACGTGAAAGCCAGCCACAGTGCGTGATTGCCCAGGCCGGCGGCATCGGCCACGTACCAGGCTGGCAGAAAGAGCAGCAGCGCGGCACCGACCATGATGACCATCATTTCACGAGACCGGGTTGCGCCGACGTAAACGCCGTCGTAGAGGAAGCTCCAGAACGAGATCAGCGGCGACACGATCAGCCAGGGCAAGTATTCGCGCGCCGTATCCCGGACCGCATCAATGCCGGTCAGTGCATCGATCAACAGGCCGCCGGCGACAAAAAAACCGAGCGTGAACAAGCCGGCGAACAGCAGCGACCAGCTGAACGTGCGTCGCACGGCAAGCAACATGCCGTCGCGGTTGCGCGCGCCGACCGCCTTGCCGACCAGTGCTTCGGCGGCGTGAGCAATACCGTCCAACGCATAGGACAAAAGGAACTGGAAATTCATCAGCACGGCATTGGCCGCGAGGACGACGTCGCCCAAGCGCGCACCGCGGGCCGTGATGAAGGCAAAAACGAACATCAGCGCCATGGTTCGCAGGAACAGGTTCGCATTGACATCGAACAGGCGTCGGTAGCGACGGAGCTGGGCCAGCGCGGCACCGGACCATTGGCCGGGCCAGTTGGCGAGTTCTGCGCGCACGAACACCACGCCGACGCACGTGCCGAAAAGTTCGGCCAGCAGGGTAGCAGCCGCGACGCCTCGGACGTCGAGCCCGAGCCCGAGCACGAACCACAGGTCCAGCAGAATATTGGCGCTGTTGATCGTGAGCGTCATCACGAGAACGCCGCGGGCGTTCTGCATACCGAGCAGCCAGCCCATAAGCACGAAATTCAGCAGCGATGCCGGTGCGCTCCAGACCCGGATGCGAAAGTAATCGCCGGTCAGCGCCGCCACTTCCGGGCTGGGCGCGAGCAGCTGCATTGCCAGCACCAGTAGCGGTTGTTGCAGCACGAGGATGATTGCTGCCAGACACCCGGCGGTAATCGCGGCCTGCCCGAGAGATGCCCGGATCGCCTCCGGGTCGCCGGCGCCGTAAGTCTGCGCGGTGATTCCGGTCGTGCCCATGCGCAGGAAATTCAGGCCCATGAACACCGTCGTGAAGATTGTGGCGCCCACCGCGACGGCGCCGAGATAGATGGGATCGGGCAGATGGCCGACGACCGCGGTATCCACCATCCCCAATAGCGGTGTGGTGACGGCAGACAGGATCATCGGCCCGGCAATGCGCCAGACTGCGCCGTGCCCGTAAGCCTCGCTGGAGCGTTCGTTCAAGACTGTCGACAGCTCAGTAGGGAATGCCGAGGCGGCGATAAACCCCGGCCAGGATCCAGAGCGGCCCGATCATCAGAAACTGCAGGTCCCGGAAGAATGCCGGTCGTTTGCCTTCCACGGCATGGCCGATGAACTGACCTGCCCAGGCCAGCACAAAGATCACCAGCGAGCTTGCCCAAAGCGGCCATGACAAACTGTCCATCCAGTTCACGATCACGACTACGAGCAGGACCAGCGGAATCATCCCGATGGCTAGCGGTATGGACATGATCAGGTAGTAGACCATGGACGCAAACAGAAACGCTGTTGCCCAGTTCAGGGCGGGCGATATTTTCGTGAATTCCGCTGGCACCGGGATCGACCACATCAACCCGATCAGACTGAGTACGATCAACGGCACGCAGATCTTGTGCAACGTCTGATTGACAGGATGCTGGTGATCTTTCGCGTATTCCGCGAGCCAATGACCAATGATGCTCATTCAGGCGGCAATCCGGAAAGTAGCGGCGCAGCGTGCATCCTGCTGCATGCGCTCGGGGTGCACGAACACATAGTTTTGCGCGGAATCCTCGCGCACCGGATATCGCTCGGGACTGAATTCGTCGACCGGGATCAATGAGCTTTCGCCAAAGAAGTAACCCGAATAGCCGGCCGATTCGAGCAGATCGAAGACGGGGCGATAGGCACTGGCGCCCGTTGCGAGATTTCCGGATTCGAACAACACGACGGGCTTGTGCGTTGTCAGCGTGACGTTCGCACCCTGGAACACGGCCAGTTCATGTTGCTCCACGTCGCACTTGATGAAGGTCACGGGTCGGGCCTGATCGAGCTCCGACAAACACCCGTCCAGGGTGGTCACCGTGATATCTATCGGCGGCCGCATGACATCATCAGTGATTTCGATGGATGCGCCGCCGAGGTTGTTTCTCGGGAAATGCAATGTCGCGGTACCGGGCTCACTCGACAGGCCCAGCTCATAGACGCGCAGCCGCCCGTCGGAAAAACTGCCCGCGTAACTGCGCAGGTAGTTGGCCAGTTCCGGAATCGGTTCAAAAGCCAAAACCAGCCCCGCTTTGCCGGCGCGTTTAGCCATCCAGTAAGTGAACGCGGCCTTGTGCGCACCCACGTCGATGGCACAGTCGCCTGGACGAATCAGGCGCCTGACCAACGCGATTTCCTGCCGCTCCGTGCGCCAGGCATAACGCCACCCACGATAAGCCAATCGCAGTTTCTCTACGGGGTCCACGTTCTTTGCACTACCGACGTCACGGCACCAGTCTGGAACGAACAGGCATGAGAATCGCTCGGACATCTGCAAGTCAAGCGGGACCGGCTCATCGGGGCGCCTGCGATTTGACCAGAATGGCCACGTAACATGCTGACAAATATGGATAAAGTGACCGGTCAACGTTCTGCGGATCAAAACGTTGTATCGATTGTGAGCTTATGCGATAAAGCGCCCGCTTGAGTTGTGCGCGCAATCGGGAGTGATGCGGAAATGGATATTCGCGTGGTCAGTAAGAGGCTTAGTCTCGTTGGTTTGGTTGCTTTCGTGGTGAGTTCCTGTACCACGTTCGACCCGTATACCCAGGAAGAGAAGACCAGCAATGTCACCAAGGGTGCGCTGATCGGTGCAGCCGGTGGTGCGGTGGTCGGCCTGATTACGGGTGATGATTCATCCGAGCGAAAGAAGAACGCACTGATCGGCGCCGGTATCGGTGCACTGGGTGGTGGTGCCGTTGGTTACTATACCGACCAGCAGGAATTGAAATTGCGTAAGCGCCTCGAAGGTACCGGGGTCAGCGTTACGCGTATCGGCGACAACATCACGTTGAATATGCCCGGTAACGTCACATTCGCGGTCGATAACGCGGATATCAGCGCGGACTTCTATCCGGTGCTCGATTCCGTTGCGCTCGTATTGAACGAATTCGAGAAGACCTTCATCGAGGTCGCCGGGCACACTGATAGCACCGGATCGCACGATTACAATCAGTTATTGTCGGAAAGACGCGCGAACAGCGTGGTGTCCTACTTTATCTCGCGCGAAGTGCGGGGTGACCGCTTCATTCCGGTTGGCGCCGGCGAAACCCGGCCGATCGCCACCAATGATTCCAGTGAAGGTCGCAGCCTGAACCGGCGCGTCGAGATTACGATCGTACCGCTGACGTCGCCAGCTTAAACCGCGAGTTTGCTGCGAAGTTTGCGGATTGCCTGGCTTTCGAGCTGGCGGATGCGTTCTGCCGAGACCCCGTAACGATCGGCGAGCACCTGTAGCGTCGTCTTCTTTTCGGCCAACCAGCGCGCCGCCAGTATCTCGCGGCTGCGTTCGTCGAGTTGCGTCATTGCGGCAGCGAGTCGCTCACTGGCCTGATCGTGCCAGTCGTCGGCTTCGACGGAGGTGGCGGGATCCGGATCGGGATTCGGGAGAAAATGCGCCGGCGCGAAGGCTTCCTCGTCATCGGCATCGGGCGCGGGATCGAAAGCGAGGTCATGCGCAGATAGTCTCTGCTCCATTTCCGTCACTTCCCGGGCCGATACGCCGAGGTCTTTTGCAACCGCTTCGGTTTCTTCCTGTGATAGCCAACCCAGGTGTTTCTTGGCCTTGCGCAGGTTGAAAAACAGTTTGCGCTGCGCCTTCGTCGTTGCAACCTTGACCAGGCGCCAGTTGCGCAGCACGAATTCGTGAATCTCGGCCCGAATCCAGTGTACGGCAAATGATACGAGCCGAACGTTCATCTCCGGATCGAATCGCTTGACCGCCTTCATGAGGCCAATGTTGCCCTCCTGGATGAGATCACCCAGGGGCAGTCCGTAGCCGAGGTAGCCGCGCGCAATGTGCACGACGAATCGCAGCTGTGACAGCACGAGCTGGCGGGCTGCCTCGAGGTCCTGCTCATCGCGGAACCGACGCGCCAGCTGTTGCTCTTCCTCCGCGCTGAGCACCGGCACTGCGTTAACGGCCTGGATATAGCTATCCAGGCTGCCGACTGGTCCGGCAAGGATCAGGTCGCGTTGCGGTGCGGCAAGGGCGGTGGTCATCAGGCGTACTCCTCTCTGCGGCCAATTTTAGCACTCGCGTCGTTAGAGTGCTAAACGCCGGGTAAGTTCCGGCCCAGGCAGGCAAGAATATCTCTTTAAAACAGCAGGTTATACAGTCGGCTGGATGTCCGCCAGGTGTCGGGCCACGGCGGACCAGGCGCCGCCCAGGCCGGCCAGCAGGCCCCCGCCAAGTACAGTGAAAGCGCCGTCCCGGTCCAGCCCGAGCGGCTGGAAGCCGCCGCCATAGAGTGCACTGAGACGCGCCACCGGATCGCTCAGCAACAGCAGGCTGAGGGCCAGCACCGCCAGTGCGATCAGGCTGCCGACCAGGCCGTACCAGAAGCCTGTGTACAAAAACGGTCGCCGCACGAAAGCGTCGGTGGCACCCAACAACTTGGCCACTTCAATTTCTGCCCGCTGGTGCTGGATATCGAGTCGAATGGTATTGCCGACGATCACGATCACAGCGCCAACGAGCAGCACCGCGGCAATCCAGATGCTGCGTCGCGCGACATCCAGAATGGCATTCAGACGCGCGACCCATTCGGTATCGAGTTGTACCAGGTCGACGTCCGCTCGCTCCGTCAGCTCATCGGCGATGGCGGTCATTGCCTCGGTCGTCGCGGCCTCCTCCGGTCGCAGGACGAGAGTATGTGGCAGCGGGTTGTCGTCGAGCACGGCAAGCACCGCATCGTAAGTCGGCGTGGCTTGAAATTGACTCAGCGCAGTGTCGGCCGAGATCAATTCCACTTTCGCAATGCCGGCGGTTTGTGCCAGCTCGTCGCGAAGTTTCTCCGCGCTTGCCAGCGACACACCCGGTTTCAGATAGACGGAAAAATCCCGCGCGGTCTCCCAGTTGCCCGCTATTGCTTCGCCGTTGCGCACAACGACACTGAGCCCGGCGGGCAGCGCCAGCGCGATGCCGATTACCGCGATCGTGAGCACGCTGCCAATTGGATGGCGACACAACTTGCCAAGCGCGGCAATACACGACTGGGCGTGGCGAATCAGGAAATTCCCCATCGCTAATGCGCCTGCAAGTCCGCGGCCAGGCGACCCTGGTCCAGCATCAGCCGCCGACCGCCCAGTTGATCGAGCAACCCGATGTCGTGGGTCGCGATCAGCGTGGTAACGCCGACTTCATTCAACCGTCGAAACAACAGCATGATTTCCAGCGACAGTGCCGGATCGAGATTCCCGGTCGGTTCGTCAGCAATCAGCAGCTTTGGCCGGCTGACGACCGCGCGCGCGATGCCGACGCGTTGCTGCTCGCCGGTCGACAGCATCTCCGGGCGATGGGCTTCCCGACCGAGCAGACTGACCTGGTCGAGCGCGGCGCGCACCCGCTTTTCGATATCCCGTCGCGACATGCCGGCAATAATCAGCGGCAGCGAGACGTTGTCGAAGATGGAGCGGTCCGGCAACAGCTTGTGATCCTGGAAGACCATGCCAATCTTGCGCCGGTGCGCCGGAATGGCGCGCCTTGGCAGGCGGCCGATGTTGCGCCCATCCATCAGCACCTGGCCCCGGGTCGGGCGTTCGATCAGGCCGATCAGTTTCAGCAGTGTGCTTTTGCCAGCGCCGGAATGCCCGGTAATGAAAGCGAGTTCGCCGCTTTCGATCAGCAGTGACACTTCGCTCAGGCCGTCGCGGCCGCCGGCGTAACGCTTGGTTACCGACTCGAAGCTGATCATCATGATTTCAACCCTGGCCGTTGCCTACCAGAGCCGCGGCGAACTGCTCCGCATCGAATACATCCATATCCTCGATGCCCTCCCCGACACCGACGAAACGAAATGGCACGTCCAGCCGTTCGGCGAGTGACAGCAGGACACCTCCCTTCCCGCCGCCGTCGAGCTTGGTCATCGTGATACCGGTCAGTTTGACGACATCATTGAACTCGAGCGCCTGGTTGACCGCATTCTGGCCAAGGCTGGCATCAAGCACCAGCATTCGTTCGTGCGGCGCCTGCTCATCGAGTCGGGCCGCAACCCGCACGACCTTTTCCAGTTCCGCCATGAGTCCCGCTTTGTTCTGTAAACGCCCGGCCGTATCGGCGATCAGGACGTCGATGTTGCGCGCACGGGCGGCAGCGATAGCATCGTAGATGACTGCGGCAGGGTCCGCCCCAGGATGCTGGGCAACGACCGGGACGTCATTGCGCTCGCCCCAGGCCTGCAGTTGCTCGGTCGCAGCCGCGCGGTATGTGTCGCCCGCGGCCAGCATCACCGAGTGGCCTTCGTCCCTCAGCAAGCGCGCCAACTTGCCAATGGTTGTGGTCTTGCCGGAGCCGTTGACCCCTACGACGAGAATCACGAAAGGCCTGATGTCAGGCGGAATGACCAGTGGCCGGGCTCGCGGGCGCAATAACTCGACCAGCGCGTCGCGCATCGCGTCGGTAACCATCTCGTCCTTTTCTATCGCCCGTCCGCCCAGCTTCTTTCGCAGCGCCTCGAGAATGCGATCTGTCGCTTCCAGTCCAACGTCGGCCGCGAGGAGTTCGGTTTCGAGTTCCTCCGCCAGTTCGGCATCGAGCTTGCGGCCTGCGAAACGCAGGCTGAGTCCGAGGCCACGCCCGGAATTGATCCGCTCGCGCAGCCGTTTGAAGAACCCGCGCCGCGGTTTTTTGGTTGCTACCGGCTCCGACATGGCGCGGATGGTAACGGAAAAATCCGCGGTCGAACCGCGGTTTCTGCCGCTGGGCCGGGCGGCCTGCGAGTGGTGCTAGAAACCTCGGTTCGACCCCATGCAGAATGCTGCGATGGCACGAGCAAACCGGCGCCCCGGATCATTGCGGATTATTGCCGGTCGCTGGCGCGGCCGCCGGATTCCGCTTCCGGACAATAGTGCGGTGCGGCCCACCGGCGACCGGGTTCGCGAAACGCTGTTCAACTGGTTGCAGGCGGAAATCCGCGGCGCCCGGTGTCTTGATTTGTTCGCGGGTTCCGGGGCGCTCGGCCTCGAGGCGCTGTCGCGCGGGGCAGCGACAGTCACTTTCGTCGATACCGATCCCGGGATCGCGCGGCACCTGGACAAGATAGTGCATGAGCTGGGCGATGATACGGCCGAAATCGTTGTCGCCGACGCGCATCGCTATCTGGGTGGCTCGCCAACGGCCTTCGATATCATCTTCCTCGATCCGCCGTTCGGAAACGCCGACCTCGGAAACTTGTGTACACTGCTGGCCGGTGGCTGGCTCGCCCCGGGCGCACGCGTTTACCTGGAGACGGGCCGGGACCAGGACTTGCCCGAGCTGCCATCCGGAGGGGAATGGCTGCGGCAGAAAACGGCGGGCAAAGTGCGGTACGCGCTGGCCGGGTTTTCTTGAGCGTCATGCCAGCCGGCCACTGCGGCGACCGGCTGGGGAGAGGGGGGTGTCGATGCCCGTCAAAGCAATGTATCCGGGGACCTTTGACCCGATAACCAATGGTCATCACGAGCTGCTGCGTCGGGCCGCGAAAGTGTTCGATCATATTGTCGTGGCCGTTGCTGAAAGTCCGCACAAGCAGCCGTTATTCAGTGTGGAAGAACGCTCGCGACTGGCCACCGAGGTGCTGTCGGATATCGGCAACGTCAGCGTCGACAGTTACACCGGACTGACCGTGGAATATGCGCGCGACCACGGCCTGAGCGTCGTTATTCGCGGTCTCCGCGCCGTGTCGGACTTCGAGTACGAGTTCCAGTTATCGAGCATGAACCGCCACCTGCGATCCGACGTCGAAACCGTCTTTCTTTGTCCGGAAGCGGAATACACTTTCATCTCGGCAACGCTGGTTCGTGAGGTTGCCGCGCTGGGTGGCGATGTCAGCAGCTTTGTACACCCGGTCGTGCAGGACGCGCTGAACCAACGTTTCGCGCCCTGAACATCGGCCACTGATCACTGAGGATCCCATGACCAGAACTTCCGGACTAGCCATGCGTGCCGGCATGATCCTGGCGTTTGCGACGCTGCTGGTGGCACAGGCGCTGGCCGCCGCACCCGGCAAGGCCGGCATTGCCAGCGCGGATCCGCGGGCCACCGCGGCCGGGTACGAGGTGTTGCAGGCCGGCGGCAATGCCTTTGACGCGGCCGTGGCCGTGTCTGCAGCGCTCGGCGTGGTCGAGCCGCAATCGTCCGGCATGGGTGGCGGCAGTTTCTTTTTGCTCTACATTGCGGCCGAAGACCGTTACGTATTCGTGGATGCGAGAGAAATCGCGCCCGCCGCCGCCACCCGCGACATGTACCTGGACGAGGACGGTAACGCGAACACGCGGGCGTCGCTGAACGGCCCCCTGGCAGCCGGTATCCCGGGTCACCCGGCAGGACTCGCGCACGTGACGGACCGCTACGGCAAATTGTCGCTGGCGCAGAACCTGGAGCCTGCGATCCGCCTGGCCGAGAATGGGTACACGCCATCAGTGCGTACCCTGCTGGGCTTGCGCATGCGCCGTCGCACCGCCGAGGCGTGGCCCGCGTTCGGGGACGTGTTCTATCCCGGCGACGAAATGCTCGAGGAATCGGACCTGGTGCGTCAACCGGACCTGGCGACGACGCTGCGCCGATTCGCAGCGGACGGCGTGGATGGCTTCTACCGTGGTGAAACGGCGCGCCTGCTGGTGGAAGGCACGCGGGCGGCGGGCGGAATCTGGACGCTCGCGGATCTCGAGCAATACAAAGTCGTGGAGCGCGAGCCGGTTCGTGCAACCTATCGCGATATGCGCGTCATCAGCGCGCCACCCCCGTCGTCCGGCGGCATAGCGATCGCCAACATGCTCAACATCCTTGCCGGCTACGACATCGCACGGCTGGATGGTGCGACCCGCAAGCACGTCCTGGTTGAGGCCATGCGGCGCGCGTATCGTGACCGGGCGCTGTACCTCGGCGATCCGGACTTCGTTTCTGTTCCCGGGGATCGGCTGATGCATCCGCACTACGCGGCCGGCCAGCGGGCGAGTATTCGGCTCGACAAAGCAACGGCATCGGTGAGCCTGCCGGGTATCTGGCCGGCCGGCGCGGAAGCCAGGCAAACGACGCATTTTTCGGTGCTCGATGCGGACGGTAATCGCGTCGCGGTGACGCAGACAATCAACGGCTGGTTCGGTGCCGGCTTCATGCCGCCAGGAACCGGCGTGATTCTGAATAATGAAATGGACGATTTTGCGATCGCGCCGGGCGTTCCCAATGGTTTTGATTTGCTGGGCGGATTCGCGAATGCGGTCGCGCCTGGCAAGCGACCGCTTTCCAGCATGTCGCCGACATTTCTTGAATCGGACCGCGGCATTGCGATACTCGGCACGCCGGGCGGCAGCCGCATTATCACCATGGTGTTGCGCAGCTCCCTGGCGTGGTACGAGGGTGCCAGCGCCGCGGACATGGTGGCGCTAAAGAGATTCCATCACCAGTTCTATCCCGATCGTGTGAACTACGAGCCGGGCGCGTTCACGGACGAGGAAATCCCGGGCCTGACGGAACGCGGTCATCAGCTGCGCGAGAGCCGTCGCGCATTTGGCAACATGAATGTCGTGACCTGGGACTTCGACGGTAACGTGGTGGAAGCCGCGTCCGATCCTCGCGGACTTGGCGAAGGTCGGGTTTACTGAACGCAGCAGCTTCAGGTCTGGCAGCCCTTGCAGTAGTAGGTGGAGCGCTGCCCCTGCACGATGTGGCGGATCGGCTCGCTGCATACCAGGCACGGTAAGTCGGCCCGGTCGTAAACCCGCAGCTCGCGGACGAAATAGCCGGGCCGGCCATCGCCCCCGTAGAAATCGCGCAGCGTGGTGCCACCGGAACGCAGGGAGTCCCGCAATACTTCACGCACCGTATCGGTCAGGCGCTCCATGCGCGGCAGGGAGATCCGGCCGGCTGCGCGTTTTGGATTGATGCCGGCCCGGAACAGGGCTTCGCTGGCGTAGATGTTGCCGACTCCGACCACGATGTGTGCATTCATCAGTAACTGCTTGATCGCGACGCGCCGGCCGCGGCTGACCCGGCGCAGGTAATCTCCGGTGAAGCCCGGGCCCAGCGGTTCCGGCCCCAGGTCACGCAGCAGGCGGTGGCGTTCGGGCCGGTCGCCGGCCCACAGCAGGCTGCCGAAGCGCCGGGTGTCGTTAAATCGCACGATCGAGCCATTTTCCAGCACGATGTCGTAATGATCGTGCTTGTTCGGTGCTTTTCGGTCCGCAACCAGCCGCAGGCCGCCGGTCATACCAAGGTGTATCAGGGCCGTGCCCTGGTCCGTGCGCAACAACAGATATTTGGCCCGGCGATCGACCGCAGCAACCGTGGCGCCATGCAGCCGTTGCTCCAGTCCCCGCGGGATCGGCCAGCGCAGTTTGCGGCTGCGCACGGCCAGCTGCTTGATTCGCTGGCCCCGGAGCACGGGCTCGATGCCCCGCCGCGTGATCTCAACTTCAGGTAGCTCAGGCATGCTGCATCGCTCAAAAAAGACCGGTTCGGGCGCCGATGTTCCGGAATGAGAACGGGTTCCGGAACTGCCTCTCAATGAGCGGATTATGTCGTTGGAGGCCCCGGTGCGCTTCAGCTATAGTGGCGCGCGCTTTGCGTTTCAAGGAGTTTTTCGTCTGATGTCGGACTACCTGTTTGGACTGCTCGATCTGCCCTTGTGGGGCCTGGTCGCGGTCACCTTCGTGATGGTCCAGGTCTCCATGATGGCCGTCACGCTCTACCTGCACCGAGATCAGGCGCATCGCGCCATCGACCTGCACCCGGCCCTCCGGCACTTTTTCCGCCTGTGGATCTGGCTGACATCCGGCATGGAAACCCGCGAATGGGTTGCCGTGCATCGCAAACATCATGCGCTGTGCGAACGCGAAGGCGACCCGCATAGTCCTGTCGTCTTTGGCCTGCAAAAGGTGCTTTGGGAAGGGGCTGAACTGTACCGCGTCGAAGCGGCCAAGAGTGAGACCCTGGAGAAATACGGCCGCGGCTGCCCGGACGACTGGGTCGAGCGCAACATCTACGGTCGCTCCAGTGTCGCGGGGCTGGCCATCATGGCGGTCATAGATTTGTTGCTGTTCGGTGTGGCGGGCATCACGATCTGGGCGGTGCAGATGCTGACTATGCCGTTTTTCGCTGCCGGCGTAATCAATGGCCTCGGACATGCCAAGGGTTATCGCAACTTCGAATCCGATGATGCGTCGACCAACCTGGTCCCGTGGGGACTTTTCGTCGGAGGTGAAGAGCTACACAACAATCACCACGCGTTTCCGACGTCCGCCAAGTTTTCGATGCGCGCTTGGGAGTTCGATATCGGCTGGCTGTATATCAGCGTGTTGAAGAGTGTCGGGCTGTGCAAAGTACGGCGCGTTGCACCGCAACCGCATTTCGCCGATGAGCCGCGGAGTGTGGACATCGAGACGGTCAGCGCGGTCTTGCAGAACCGGATGCACGTGCTGCGTGACTACTCCCGCCAGGTCATGTTGCCGGTGCTGCGCCGTGAGTTGCGCAATGCCGAGAATCACGAACTGCTGCGGCGCGCCCGCAAGTTGCTGATCCGGCGGCCACAGCTGCTCGACGACAAGGCCCGCGCGAAACTCGCCCGACTGCTGGAGCAAAACGCCGCGCTGCGTACGGTGCATGAATACCGGCAGCAGCTACAGGCAGTGTGGGAACAGGCTAACGTCAGCAACGACAAACTGGTGCGCCAGCTGCGCGAGTGGTGTAACCGGGCCGAAGCCAGTGGTATCAAGGCGTTGCAGGAATTCTCCGCCAACCTGCGCGGCTACATCCCACAACCAGCCTAAGGGACTCAGCAGCCCGCCGATCGTGCGGGCCGTGGTGGCGAGAACTCGCCGCAGCGACTTTTGAATGGGAGCAAGGCGAATTATCGCCGGCGCGGCCCGCGTGAACGCGGCGGCTTACTTGATCTTTGCTTCCTTGTAGAGGACGTGCTTGCGCACCTTCGGATCAAATTTCTTAACTTCCATTTTCTCCGGGTGCAGCTTCTTGTTCTTGGTCGTGGTGTAAAAGTGACCGGTATCGGCGGTCGACACCAGTTTGATTTTTTCGCGAACGCCTTTGGCCATCAGCTTTCTCCTGGCAGCTCGTCCGGGTTCAGACTTTCACGCCCTTGGCGCGCAATTCGTTAACCACCGCGTCGATGCCGCGCTTGTCAATGATGCGCAGGCCCTTGGTCGACACCCGCAGCTTCACGTAGCGCTGCTCTTTCTCGAGCCAGAACCGGTGGGTGTGCAGGTTCGGCAAGAACCGGCGCCGGGTCTTGTTGTTGGCGTGTGACACGTTGTTGCCGCTCGCGGGCCGTTTACCAGTCACCTGACAGACGCGGGACATCGTGAACCTCTTAAAATTCAGTGGCTTGCCGCCATTCATCGGCGGCGAAAGGGGCGCATTTATACCAGTCTGGCGGATCATAGGCAACCGGGGACATTCTGCAGACAGAATGTCCCCAACAACCTACAGCAGCCCGCGACTGGCCAGCGACACGCAACTGCCGTCGCCAATAATGAAGTGGTCCAGCAGCCGGATATCCACCAGGTCGAGCGCATCACGGATCCGCCGGGTAATCAGCTGATCTGCATCGCTTGGCTCGGCGACCCCGGAAGGATGATTGTGCGCAAGGATAGCCGCCGCCGCGTTGCGCGCCAGCGCCTGCTTGACGACCTCGCGCGGATACACGGTCGTGTTGTCGATCGTGCCTCGAAAGAGTTCATCGAAGGCCAGCACCCGATGCCGGTTGTCCAGGAACAGGCAGCAAAAGACCTCGTGCGGTCGGTCACGCAGTCGCGCCAGCAAAAAATCGCGGCTGTCGCCTGGGGAGCCCATGGTCTGACCAGGCGCGAGCTTCTCCTGTAGGTAGCGAATACAGCATTCCCGTGCTGCCTGAATCAACGCGGCCCGACCGGGACCGACGCCGTGCACGGACTCCAGCTCGGGGCCACTGGCATTCAGCACCCCGCGCACCCCGCCAAATCGGGTCAGTAGATGGCGTGACAGGTCCAGCGCGGTCATGCCGTGGCCACCGCGACCCAGCATGATGGCCAGTACCTCGGCATCCGAGAGTTGCGCCGGCCCGCCATGTGCCAATCGCTCGCGGGGCCGCTCCGCTCGTGGCCAGGTCTTGATCGAGCCGCTTTGCATGGCCCATTCTGGCCACGGACCGAACCGGCCCCAAGTCGTGAATCCGGTCCCAATGGCGACAAAACGCGGCGACCGGCAGTGGCTTTTCTTGTAACCTAAACGTGATTATTTGGTGCCTGTGCGATGACTACTGACCGCCCGCGTCGCGTGCTGCTCGGGGTAACCGGTGGTATTGCGGCGTACAAAAGCCCCGATCTTGTGCGGCGCCTGCTTGAGCAGGGCGCCGAGGTCCGGGTAGTGGTCACGCCCAGCGCCGCGCGGCTGGTCTCACCCGTGGTGTTCCAGGCGGTGTCCGGTGAACCGGTTCGCGGCGATCTCTGGGATGAACAGGCCGAAGCAGCCATGAGCCACATCGAGCTGGCGCGCTGGGCCGACGCTATCGTGATCGCGCCGGCGACAGCCAATGTCATGGCCGAGCTTGCAGCCGGATCCGCAGGCAGCTTGTTGACCACCCTGTGCCTGGCGAGTGATGCGCCACTGTTCCTCGCGCCGGCAATGAACCAGGCGATGTGGCGGCATGCGGCCACGCAGGCCAATCGGCAAACTTTGCTCGATCGCGGCGTCTCCTTTATCGGTCCGGACGACGGCAGCCAGGCCTGCGGCGATACCGGTCCCGGTCGGATGGTCGAGCCGGCGGACATTGTTGCCGCCGTGCTCGGTGCCGAGGCGGTCGACAGGAACGTGCTGGCGAACCTGAATGTCCTCGTCACCGCGGGCCCGACTCGCGAGCCCATCGATCCCGTGCGCTTTGTCAGTAATCGCAGCTCCGGCAAGATGGGCTTCGCCATTGCGAGGGCAGCGGCTGCTGCCGGCGCGAATGTGACCCTGGTTGCGGGGCCAGTGAATCTGCCGACACCGCCGGGCGTGCGGCGGATCGATGTCGAAACAGCGGCCGAGATGTGCACCGAGGCGCTGAACCAGGCGGCCCAGGCCAACATCTATATCGGGGCAGCAGCAATCTCGGACTATCGACCGGCCGCGGTTCGGCCGCAGAAGATCAAGAAACGCAGCGACACGCTGCAGCTGGACATGATCCGGTCGCAGGATGTGCTCGCGACCATCGCGGCGCAGGCGGGCGGACCGTTCACGGTAGGTTTTGCCGCCGAGACCGAGAAACTGGAGGAGCACGCCCGCGCGAAGCTGCTGGCGAAGGACCTCGACATGATCGTGGCCAACCTCGTGGGTGAGAATCTCGGCTTCGACTGCGAAGACAACAGTGCGCTGGTGATCTGGGATGGTGGTGAGGAGGCGATACCGAGTATGCGCAAGTCGGACCTCGCGACCGAGCTGGTCGCTATCATCGCCGCGCGGTATCGCGCTGCGATCAACGCACCGACGCCATTGCGGCAACCTTCAGCATCCTGAGGATCGCTGCTCGATGTCCCTGCGCAGCGTCCAGCTGAAGATTCTCGATGATCGCATCGGCGGTGAGTTCCCGCTGCCGGAGTACGCGACCAGCGGTTCCGCCGGCATCGATCTGCGCGCCTGCCTCGATGGTCCGGTGACTCTCGAGCCGGGCCAGACGGAATTGATTCCTTCCGGGATCGCGATTCACATGGAAGATCCGGGCCTGGCCGCAACCCTGCTGCCGCGCTCGGGGCTTGGTCACAAGCATGGCATCGTGCTCGGCAACCTGGTCGGATTGATCGACTCGGACTACCAGGGACAAGTCTTCGTGTCGTGCTGGAACCGCGGCCACAGGTCATTCGTTATCCAACCGGGTGAACGCATCGCCCAGATGGTGTTCGTGCCAGTGGTCCAGGCACAATTCGAGGTAGTGGAGGAATTCACGGCCAGTGACAGGGGTGCTGGCGGGTTTGGGAGCACCGGCCGCTGACGCGCTACGGCAGTCCCTTTAGTTCCTTGAAGCGGTCGATGTCCGCCGCGAACTTCTGGACTACCGCATTCTTGCGCATGCGGGCATCTTCGAGGTTCTGCTCGTAAAGGATGATCGAGTCCAGGGTGTCGGACAATTCCCTGGCGAGATTGTGGTGGATCGGCGGCGCGTTCGGATCGGAGCTGTACGGCCGGAAGCGTGACGCATCCTTCTGCAGTTTGCTCAGCTTGATGTGCAGGCTTTCGAGGTACAGCTCGGTCAGCTTGATCTGGCTGTCGATCATTTCGGTGCGCTGATTGCGCAGGGACTCGATTTCGCGCACCGACAAATAGGTGTTCAGCAGGATGCCGTCGCGCTCGTCGGCCTCGGCCTTGACCCGCGCAATTTCGGCTTCAAGCGCTGCGGCCTCGGCTTCGGCCGCGCGTTCGGCCTCGGTCCTCTCGCCTTCCTCGCGGGCGACCGGTATGCCGTGTTCGTTCAGGATCTCGCGATCTTGGGAAATATGCTCGGGCGGAACGCGGTCGCCGTAGTGCACGACGCCGTTCCTGTCGGTCCAGCGATAGACTTTCCCGGACTTATCGGCTGCCATCGCCTGCAGCGCCACCAGGGTGGCAGTGACAACGATAATCCAGCCCAGTCGCTCAGCGTTCATTCGCCAAGGCTCCCAACAACATCCGCACAATCCGCCAAAACATTATGACATTCGAGCGCGCAGGTGAACTGTGAACCAGTTCCTCTAGACACCATACTCGGCCCGGTATTGCCGCATTGCGTCTAGAAACTCCCTGTGCGCCGCACCTGCCTCAAGATGCTCGATCAAATCTTCCATCCCGATAATACTCGCAACGGGCATCGCAAACGTGTCGCGCACCTCATCCACGGCCGATTGCGAGCCAACTCCGCGTTCCTGGCGGTCGAGGGCAATGACGACGCCGGCCGGTGTGGCGCCGCCGGCGCGGATGATCTCGACGCCCTCGCGAATAGCCGTTCCCGCCGTGATCACATCGTCCAGCACCAGCACGCGGCCGTGCAGCGGCGCGCCGACGATACTGCCGCCCTCGCCATGGTCCTTTGACTCTTTGCGATTGAAGCAGAACGGCAGATTGCGACCGTGCTGTTCCGCCAGCGCGGCGGCGGTCAATGCAACCAGCGGGATGCCCTTGTAGGCGGGGCCGAACAGCATGTCGAATTCAATGTCGGAGTCCTGCACGGCCGCCGCGTAGTACTTGCCGAGACTGGCTGCGGCCTGGCCGGTATTGAACAGGCCGGCATTGAAAAAATAGGGACTGACCCGACCCGATTTCAGAGTGAACTCGCCAAAGCGCAGGACGCCGAGTTCGAGGGCAAGTTCGATGAAACCGGTCTTGTAAGCTTTCATGAATGACTGGCGGAGGCGGGTTCTATAGTATCGCACAGTCGTTTTTCGGCCGGCTGGG
Source organism: Gammaproteobacteria bacterium (assembly GCA_030066665.1). Lineage (GTDB taxonomy): Bacteria > Pseudomonadota > Gammaproteobacteria > Steroidobacterales > J054. The sequence continues at coordinate 33,286 of JASJBD010000003.1, read as the reverse complement.
TTCCAGTTTTTCGCGATGCGCATCATCACTCTGAATGCGAACGGTATTCGTGCGGCCGGTCGCAAAGGCCTGTTCAGCTGGCTGCCGCGGCAGCGCGCTGATGTCGTCTGTATCCAGGAAACCAAGGCGCAAGTTGCCCAGTTGCAGGACCGGCTATATTTTCCGCGCGGCTGGGTCTGTGAATACGAGGATGCCGAGCGCAAAGGCTACAGTGGTGTCGCGCTTTACAGCCGGCGGGAACCGGACGAAGTCAGGCGCGGTTTCGGTGTGCCTGAGTTCGACAACGAGGGGCGCTATCTCGAAATGCGATTCGGGCAGCTCAGCATTATTTCTCTGTACGTGCCGTCTGGTTCCTCGAGCGAGGAGCGCCAGCAGTCCAAGTTTCGCTTCATGGATGTCTTCATGCCTTACCTGCAGGAACTGCAGGCCAGCGGGCGCGATTACGTGATCGCGGGCGACTGGAACATTGCCCACAAGAAGATCGATTTGAAAAACTGGCGCTCGAATCAAAAGAATTCCGGGTTCCTGCCGGAAGAACGCGCCTGGATGGATGAGTTGTTTGGATCGACGGGGTTTTCGGATGCATTTCGCGAGGTCAACGCGGATCCGGATCAATACACCTGGTGGTCGAATCGCGGCCAGGCGCGGGCGAAGAACGTCGGGTGGCGGATCGATTACCAGGTGCTGTCGAGGGGGCTGTACGGCAGTGCCCGGCGAGCCCGCATCTACAAGGACAAGTGGTTTTCGGACCATGCGCCACTGATCATGGACTATGACTTCTGAGGCCACAGGCCGGCCAGGCGACTGGCGCAGCATCCTGCGCATCTACCTGCATCCGCGGGTTATTGCGATGCTGTTTCTCGGCTTCTCGGCCGGCCTGCCATTCCTGCTGGTAGCCGGCACGCTAACCGCCTGGCTGGCTATTGCCGAGGTAAGCATGGCCGAGATCGGTATGTTTGCGTGGGTTGGCATTGCCTATTCGCTCAAATTCCTGTGGGCGCCGCTGGTCGATCGGATGCCGCTGCCGGGGCTGACCACAACACTCGGCCGGCGTCGGGGCTGGATGCTGCTGGCGCAGCTCGGCGTCATCGCGGGCCTGCTCGGATTTGCCGCAAGCGATCCAGCGACGAACCTCGCCGGCGTCGCCGCCTTCGCCTTGTTGGCAGCGTTTGCGTCCGCGACGCAGGACATCGCGATCGATGCCTACCGCATCGAGGCTGTTGAACTGCGCCTGCAGGGCGCGATGGCGGCAACCTACCAGGCCGGTTATCGCATCGCGGTGCTGGCCGCGGGCGCCGGGGCGCTGGTAATTGCGGACATGGCGAGCTGGGAACTGGCCTATCAGACCATGGCTGCGCTGATGCTGATCGGCGTCATCACGGTACTCGTCATTGCCGAACCGGAAACTGCTGTTCCACCGGCCGTCACTGATCAGACCCAGAAGTCATTGGTTCGCTTGAGCCACTGGTTTGCCGAGGCCGTAATCGGCCCGTTCGCGGAATTCTTTCGACGCAACGGCCGGGCAGCATTGTTGCTGCTGATGTTCATCGGCTTCTACCGGGTCAGCGATATGGTGCTCGGGGTCATGGCAAACCCGTTCTATATCGACATCGGCTTTACATTGAAGGAAATCGCGGCGATTACGAAGGTATTCGGCGTGGTTGTCACACTGAGTGGCGCCGCGCTGGGCGGTGTCGCGGTGGCCCGTTACGGGTTGAACGGGCCGCTGGTCTTCGGGGCGGTATTGCTCGCGGTCACCAACCTGTTTTTCGCTGCGATGGCAGCGTATGGCCCGGAACTGTGGTTCCTGGTGCTCACCATCAGCGCCGACAACCTCGCCGCCGGATTCACGGGCACCGTGTTCATTGCCTACCTGTCCGGCCTCACGAATGTCGCCTATACCGCGACTCAGTACGCGCTGTTTTCGTCACTGATGACCCTGCCCGGCAAATTCATCAGCGGATTTTCGGGTCAGATTGTGGAAGCGGTGGACTGGTTCAGTTTCTTCGTCTACGCCTCGGCAATGGGCCTGCCAGCCGTGATCCTTGCGGTAATGGTGACGCGCCGCCCCCAGGCCAGTGCCTGATTGGCCGGAGTGGGAAGTCTGTCGCGTTGCGGATCTTGCGGATCCGGGTGCGCGTAGTTTCGAAACCGGCGACGGTGACTGGCCGTTTCGCGGTTTCGTCGTGCGACTGAATGGCGCCCTCTATGCCTATGCCAACGTCTGTCCACATCGAGGCCATCCGCTGGATGTGCCAATGGATCATTTCCTCGCCGACGAGGGACGCCTGGTCCGGTGCGCGTCGCATGGTGCGTTATTTGTCGCGGAGACCGGTGTATGCGTGGCGGGGCCCTGTGTCGGTCGCGACCTGCTGGTGCTCGACTGCCGCGAGCATCGGGGCAGGGTGATGGTGCGCGCACCGACAACTTTGCAGGACGCGCTGGACACGATTCAGATGCAGTGACAAATACAACCCACGCGCGCCCTGTCACGCGCCAGTGGCCTGGTTTGCTGGCAGGCGGCTACTCCAGGTGATCGACGAAATCCAGCGGGTCGGTCCAGACCTGGCTGGTAACGTCTGACATCTCCGGGACCGTAGCGTGATCGACGTCTACTGCACCGGTCCAGTCTTCCGGCGCCACGGCTGATTCCAGTTTCAGCTCGTGCCAGATGTCGAATTCCAGTTCGCCAATGGTGCCGTCGAAATTCTGGATTTCGACGGTCCGTTCCGCCTCATCGACCGCGACAACTTCGAACAGGCGCCCGTCGAGCCTGCGGTACCAACTTCCTACCTGTGGATCAATTACCCCATGAGGCCTTGTTCCATGTCAGTTTGCCGCCACCCGGGCGTGTCGCATTTCCGACAGCAAACGGGTGGCAGACGATTATGTTTATAGCGCAGAAGTTAAATGCGTTCATCTTCTGTGCGAACAACGAGCGCGATCGGCGATCGTTTTGCACCACTGGTTCGCAGATTTGGCTTAGACTTACGGCAGGGAGCTAGAAACGGACATAACAATGAGAACCGGCACAACAAAGAGCCGGCTGCGCGAAACTCTTTGCGCCACCGCGCTGCTCTTCGTGTCCATGTCATTACAGGCGATCGAACTCGATGGCATGACCTTTGGAGCGGGCCCGGCGAACGAGGATATCGTCGCCTATCGCTTCAGTTTGCGGGACGAATTCAAGCGCACTTGGTTCGAATCAAAAGTCGGGCGTCTGACCGGCAACTGGGATTTCAGTGTGGGCGTCTGGGACGGCAATGATAATGAGATCGTCCTGCTTGCTGCGTCACCGGTCTGGGTCTACGAATTCAGCGCGCGACCGCTCGGTCTGTTTCCGTATATCGACATCGCAGTCGGTGTGTCGCTGCTCTCCGACCATGAGATTGACGGTCGCGAGTTATCGACGCATTTTCAGTTCGAAGATCGCATTGGTCTCGGGTTGCGCTTTGGCGACAAACATCAGCATGCGCTGGTTTTCAATTATTTTCATTACTCGAACGCCAACTTTGAAAAACCCAATGACGGCATCGACATCTTCATGACGTCGTTCGTGTACCGCTTCGGTGTCGCATCCGAGTCCGGTTATCGCACCGCGGACGCCAGACGGTAACTCAGATCGACAATATCGTGACCGAGCCGTTGGCCGCGTCGTTCGAACTTCGTCTCCAGTCGACCGCTATCGATTGCAATGCGCTCGAAATCGGTCTCCTGCCGCATCACGTCTTCGATATGCTCCGCATAGTTGGCCCAATCGGTTGCAACCTGCATTACGCCGCCAGGCTTCAGGATGCGCCGCAGCAGGGCAATGAAGCCGGGTTGAACGATCCGGCGTTTGTGATGGCGTTTCTTCGGCCACGGGTCCGGAAAGAACAACTGCACGCGATCGATTGATTGCGCTGGCAGCCAGCCCGCCAGCACCTCGATCGCGTCGTGCCGGATCAGCCGCAGATTCGACAGGTTCGCTGCGTCGAGCTGCAGCAGACAATGACCCACGCCCGGCTCGTGCACTTCAATACCGACAAAATCCAGTTCCGGGTTCGCAGCGGCCATTGCGACCAGGCTCTCGCCATCGCCGAAACCGATCTCGACAACACGCGGCGCCTGCCGACCGAAGATCGCGTCCAGGTCCAGCTCATCGGAGACTTCATCCAGACCCCAGCGCGGCCACAGTTCGCGTAGTGCCCGTTGCTGGCCCGCGGTCACTCGCCCGGCACGCCGTACAAAGCTGCGTACGCGCCGCGGATGCGTTATTTTGTCTTCGCCCGAGTTCATCACTATCTACAGCACGATATATACAGGATGTCGGGGCAGGCGGGGGATATATGCGAATTTCCATCAAAGCCGCGAGCACGGCTGCTTTCCTGATCGTTGTCGGGCTGTTGATCCACAATTTGAACGCGCTGTACCTCGAGCCCTACACGCTCGGTTTCGAGAACAAGGCTACCGACTACGGCGACATGGGCAAGATCGAAAATGCGATTGGCTCGTTCTCGTTCACCTCCAGCGGGATTGCACATATCGTCGTCGGATTCTCCATGCTGTTCCTGGGGCTTGGCCTGATGGACCTGTTCCGTGACGCTCATCCGGCCGCCGCGCGCCTTATTCTGCTTTCCGCCTGCCTGTCAGGACTGGGGTTTCTGCTCACCGGCATTGCCGACGTGCCGGGCACTTTGGTCGCCGGGCTATTGCGGGAGTTGAATCCCGCATACAACACCGAAATTCTGTTGATGAGCACGCTGCTCCGGAGCTGGATCAATATCCTCGCGGTGATCGGGCTGGGCTGGTTTGCCGGGCAGGTCGCGTGGTGCACGCTGAAGACCGGCCGTTTCCCGAAATGGTTCGGCTGGTATGGCTGGGTGAATACGCTTCCCGGGATTGCGTCGCTGATTTTTCCACCCGCAGGCTTTGCCTACATCCAGCTGTTTCCGATCTGGATGGCGGCACTAGGTATATTCCTGCGGCGGTCTTAGCCCTGGGCCTGCAAGTCCTCTAGCTCTCGCGCAACTGCATCCGGTGTGCCGGTCGAGCGCGCGAACAGCGAGTAGAAAACCGGCACGACGAACAGTGTGAACAGCGCCGCGAAGGCGACCCCGGAAAACATCACGATCCCGAGCGTGCTGCGGCTTTCTGATCCGGGCCCGGTGGCCAGCATCAGCGGAATGGAGCCCATCAGCGTCGATACCGTGGTCATGACGATGGGCCGGAACCGGATCCGCGCGCCGCGCACAATGGCCTCCCTGAACTCGACCCCTGCATCCCGGAGTTGATTGATGAACTCGACGATCAGTACGCCGTTCTTGGCTGCAATGCCAATCAGGATCAGCACCCCGATCTGGCTGTAGATGTTTATCGTCTTGCCAGCCAGCGTCAGGCCGACCAGGCCGCCAGCCAGCGCGAGGGGCACAGTGACCATGATTATCAGCGGGTGCACGAAACTCTCGAACTGCGCCGCCAGCACGAGGAACACCACCAGCAACGCGATGCCAAAGGTGAAATACGTGGCGCCGGCGGACTCCTTGTATTCCAGTGACTCGCCCTTGTAGCTGATTCTCGCCGTGGCCGGCAATTCGGTGCGGACCACGTCTTCGAGAAACTCCAGTGCGTCACTCAGCGCATAGCCGGGAGCGGGTGTTGCACTGATCGTGACGGCGCGCAGGCGGTTATAGCGGTTCATCACCCCGGCGCCGGCGGTGTCTTCTGTGACCACGAGGTTCGATAACGGGATCAATTCACCTGAACGATTCGAGCGCACGTAGATGTTTTCGAGATCGGCGGCGGTCGTGCGCTGCTCTTCCTTGCCCTGCAGGACGACATCATATTCCTCGCCGTCCACGACGTACGTGGTGACGACCTGTTCGCTCATCATGGTCTTGAGCGTATTGCCGACATCCTGCACGGATACACCCAGGGCCGCCGCACGATCCTTGTCGATGCGCACCAGCAACTGTGGTTGCGTTTCTTTCAGATCGGAATCGACACGGGTCAATCCGGGATTCCGTGCAGCTCTGCGCAGAATCAGATCGCGCCATTCAGCGAGTTCTTCGTAATTGGTCCCGCCCAGCACAAATTGCACCGGTTGGCCGCCACCGTGCCGCGAAATACCGGAGCGCATGAAGGTAAATGCGCGCACCTCGGGAATCTGGCTCCAGGCGCGCATCATTTGCACGCGCGCATCCGAGGTCGATATTTCCCGCTCGCCCCACGGCGCCATGGTCACGATCACGACGCCGCCGCTGGGCGCGGTTGCGCCCCAGCTCGGTGCGCGGACGAGCAACCGCTGCACGTCTCCCGATTCGATCAGTGGCATCATCGGGCGCTCGATTTTTTCCATCTGCACCGCCATGTGATCGACACTGGTTCCCTCCGCGGCGCGTACGATGGCGAAGAAAATGCCCTGATCTTCCTGGGGGGCATACTCTTCTGGCATCGCCTGAAACAATGACCACGCGCCGCCGGCAATCATCACCATCAATAAAACCACCGCCGCCGGCACGCGCAAACTGGCTTCCAGCCCGCGCTGATACGTGCCTGCCAGCCGGTCGAAGCCTTTATCGAGCATGCGCATGGATTTTTTCTGGTGCGTGGCCGGCCGCAGCAGCTTCGAACACATCATCGGTGCCAGAGACAGGGCAAGAATGCTGGAAAAAATCACCGCGGCGCAAACGGTTACCGCGAGCTCGGCGAATATCCGCCCGATGTTGTCCTTGAGGAAGGCGATCGGCGCGAAAACCGCCACCAGCACCGCGGTCGTGGCAATCACCGCGAAGGCGACCTGGCGGGTGCCCTTATAGGACGCCAGCAGTGGTGACTCGCCGCGCTCGATGCGCCGGTGCACATTTTCCAGCACCACGATGGAATCATCTACAACCAGCCCAATGCAGATGACCAGCGCCAGCAACGTCACCAGGTTGATGGTGAAACCGAAGATATCCAGCACGATGAAAGCTGAGATCAGGCACACCGGGATGGTGGTTACCGGAATGATCATCGCCCGGACACTGCCGAGGAAGAACAGGATCACCAGGCCTACCAGTACGGTCGTGATCGTGATGGTGACATAGACGGCCCGGATTGCGGCTCGAATAAACAGGGAGTCGTCGCTGCTCTTGGCCAGTGACATGCCGGGCGGCAACTGGCTGCCGATGCGCTCCATTTCTTTGTCCAGCCCGCTGATGACCTCGACGGTATTCGCCTTGGATTGCTTCACGATGCCGAAACCGACCGAGTTCTTGCCGTTCGTGCGGAAAATCGTGCGCGTGTTGCGCGGTCCGATCTCGACATCCGCAACTTCACCCAGGCGCACGAGGTGACCGTCGGCGCCCTCGGTAATGACCAGGTTGCGGAACTCCTCGGGTGTCGTGTAGTTGCGGGCGAGCCGCACCTGGAACTCCCGTTCGGTCGAGTCGACCCGGCCGGCTGGCAGTTCAACGTTCTCGCGACGTAACGCCGACTCGATGTCAGCCACCGTCAGGTTGCGAGCCGCGAGTGCGACCCGGTCCAGCCAGATACGCATGGATGGCCTGCCGAGGCCATTCACGTTCACCTGCGACACGCCGGGAATCACGGCCAGGCGATCGCGGATATACCGCTCCGCGTAGTCCGTGAGTTCCATTGCGTTCATGTTCGGGCTTTCGAGGTTCAGGTAGACGATCGGCTGGGCGTCGGCATCCTGCTTCGCAATGATCGGTGCCTCCACATCGTCCGGCAGCCGGCGCGCGACACGTGACACGCGATCCCGCACATCATTCGCAGCTTCATCGATATCGCGATCCAGGCTGAACTCGACGGAGATTGATGCCCGGCCATCCGAGCTCCGCGACGTGATGGCCTTCGCGCCTTCGATGCCGCTGACCTGCCGTTCGAGAATCTGCGTAATGCGGCTCTCGACGACTTCGGCAGACGCGCCGGGATAATCGACCTCTACCGTAACGATCGGCGCCGAGATATCGGGATATTCCCGCACCGCCAGGTCGTTGAACGCGAGCGCGCCGAACGCGACCAACAACATCGCAATCACGGTGGCGAAAACCGGCCTTTTGACGGAAATGTCTGAAAGCCACATGTCAGTCGAGCCTCATGGCGACGGTCGCGAACCCGGTTGCGCGAGCCTGCTGGGCTGCTCGTCGTCTGCCGTCCTGACGGAAATGCCGGGCCGCAGTTTCACGACACCCTCGGTAATTACCAGGTCGCCTTCGCTGAGTCCGCCGACGATTTCCACCACGCCAGCCTGCCGCGCGCCCAGCTCCACCGGCTGGCGCTGCGCGGTGTCGTCGTCCCCGTAGCGGTAGACGAACGCCGAGTCGCCGATCTGGACCACAGCTCGTTCCGGAATCAGTAAAGCAGTTCTTTCCTCGGCGACTACCCGCACGGTCAACAACATCCCGGGCCGCAGCGCCCGGTCCTTGTTGTCAATTAGAGCGCGGACTACTGCGGCACGGGTCACCGGATCCACGCGCGATCCGACCGCGCGCAATTCACCCTCGAATTCGCGATCACCCCAGCTCACGCTACGCGCAAAGACTTTTCTGCCCGGCTGCATCAAACCGAGCACGGTTTCCGGCACCGTGAAGTCGAGTTTAATGGTGGATACGTCGTCGATCGTCGTAATGGCGTCGCCCGGCGTCACGAGTGTGCCGGGACTCACTTCGCGAAAACCGAGCACGCCACTGAACGGTGCGCGTATCAATCGATCCTCTAGCCGGGCGATTACGGAATTCAGCCGGGCTTGGGCTGCTTTCGCCAATGATCGCGCCTCGTCCACGTCGGACGTCGCGGCGATGCCCTGTTTGTCCAGATCCTCGAGCCGGCGTAATTGCCGGCGAGCTTCATCGAGATTGGCCCGGGCCTCGGCCAGTTGCGCTTCCTCCTCCTCGTTGGTGAGTTCGATCAGCACGGTGCCGGCCTGCACGTAGTCACCGTCATCGAAATTCACGCGCCGGACCGTGTCCGTCAGGCTGGCGGTGAGCGTGACCGATTCATTCGCACGGGCCGTGCCGAGCGCTTCGACCGTGAGCACCAGTGGTTGGCGCGTCACCGGTTCGGCAACGACGAGAGTCGGAAAGCCGCCGCGGGGCCGCCCGCTCGGGGCCTCGGCCTGCATCAGGTACCAATAGCCGCCGGCAAGGACCGCGGCGACGACGAGCATGGCAATTATTGTTCTCAAGGGTGGATCGCTACCCCGTTATGGATGCCAATCTTCCTATTCTACACGGGCACCGCCGGGCCGTTGGCAGAGGATTCTGCCCGGCTCCGAACCACTGATAGTATTGTGTCGGGTGCGAGCAGCAGCACCCAAACAACAATCGCGACGGATCGCGTCCATACCAACAACAGGCGGCGTCGATATGAGAATAATCCACGGTCCTTTAATCGCCTTGGCTGTCTTACTTGCTTCGTTCGCGTCGGTTCCGGCGCAGGAAGTCATGATCGAGGGCAACGAAGCCGACGATTGGGGTAGCTACGACGATTTCGACGACTACTACGGCGACGACTACTACGGCGACGACCCCTACGCCGACGGCGGCGAGCAATTCCAGCCGTTTGCCATGCAGGGGGACGGCATGACGCTCATCGTGCTGAACGTCGATCCGGGCACCGGCGACGTGCGTGGCACGGTGCGCATCGGGCAGGGCCCCGACATGCAGTTACAGATGCAGTCGGGTTTCGACGAGATGGGACGAAACCTCGGCATGGGGCAGGTGCAGACGCCGCAGGGCCTGCAGCCCTTTCGCATTTGGGATGACTCCGAGGAAACCTCGATCGCCGAATTCAATGGCCGACGCTACCGTCTGGTCTTCCAATATGACGAGTCCGGTGTTGATGCTTATGCCAATGAGCGGACGGAACCTTATCGCGGTGCGCCCACACCGGAACCGGAAACGCAGCCCGCGCCACCGCCGAAGCAGGATCGACAGTCCAAGACGCGGTCCGCGCCGAATCTTGGCAACAAGACCTACGTGTTGGAACGCAAGACGCTGACGAATACACACACGTTGCTGGTCCCGCAGGGCTGGAAGGCTGAAGGCGGTGTCTACAGCCCGCCACCGCAGGCCTACCGGTGGTCGCCGTCACGTTCGATCAAGGTTTCATCGCCGGATGGTGCGGCGGTAATGTTCGAACCGGCCGTGGCGGGCTTCGATACGCGGCCTTCCATGGGCGCGATCCCGCCGGAGGGCTCTTTCGAGCGGGGCAATATGGTGATCCGTATGCCGCCGGACATGCAAACCTGGGCGCAGGTGATCTCAACCCAGGTGATTCCGCAGCAGTTCCCGCAGGCGAAGGACATTCGTGTGACAGAAAGCGGCATCGTGCCGGAGCTGACCGCGCACGCGCGCCGCGCCGCCGAGCCGATGATGCGCCTAGTCGATCAATCGACCCAGGGCCTGGGGTCGAGTCGCGATATTTCCGTCTTCTTCTTCCTCGCAGCTTACGAAGATAGCGGCAAAAAGTGGGATCACTACAAGATCTTCACGCGTACTTTCGCGATGCTCAACAATGAGTTCGGTCACAACAATTTCTGGGGCACCGCCGATGCAGTTTCGGTTCGCGCGCCACAGGGTGAGCTCCAGGACTACATGCCGGTATTCCTCGTGATCATCAATTCACTTCGGCTGACGCCGCGCTGGGAGCAGGAGTTGATGCAAACCAAAGCAAAGATCATGGGAATCGACCATCAGACTGCAATGGGCACGCTGCGCGGCATGATGCAGGCGAGCAATATCATGTATGCGGCCAATCAGGAAGTCAGCAACATGCAGCAGTCGGGGTACATGCAGCGCAGTGAGTCGCAGGCGCGGGGCCAGCGTGATTTCGTCAACTCGATTCGTGACGTACACGAGTTCGCTGATCCACAGAACAATCGTAACGTCGCGGTCTCAATCCATTGGGATAACGTGTACTCGAACGGGTCGGACCAGTACGTATTGAGCAACGATCCGTCGTTCGATCCGAACCGCGAGCTCCAGGGTAGTTGGCAGCAACTGTCGCGAGCCGGGCGATAGGGTAACGGGCATGTCCTCAATGATTACGCTGCAACGACACGGTCCAGTCACTGTCGTTAAATTCGATCGCGGCGAGAAACGCAATGCGTTCAACCAGGCGCTGATCGCTGAATTGACCGAGACTGCGAGAACGCTGCAGTCTGACCTCGAGACACAGGCGATCGTGCTGACCGGCACCGGGCAAGCGTTTTCCGCCGGCATGGATCTGGACGATGAGATGTGGCGGAGTGAGGAATTGTCCGACCTGGAACGCCGGGAGATCTACTCCACCGGCGTGCGGCTATGCCAGGCTTGGGAGTCAGTGCCGCAGGTCACCATTGCGGCGATCGATGGTTTCGCGGTCGGCGGCGGAGTTGCCCTGACCCTGGCCTGCGACTGGCGGGTCGTCGCGGAGGACGCTTTTCTATATGTGCCGGAGGTGAAGATTGGTATCAATCTGCAGTGGGGCGCGTTGCCACGATTGATCAACCTGGTAGGTCCGGCACGAGCGAAGCGGATTTGTCTGTTATGCGAAAAACTCCCGGCCCGGGATGCTCTGGGCTGGGGATTGATCGACTACGTCGCAGGGCCTGGCGGGGCTGTGGCCAAGGCGACAGAAGTTGCCCAGTCTGTCTGCGAACAACCGGCGGTTGCTGTGCGCATGGTCAAGGAAGCGGTCAATGCGACCGTTCATGGCGGGTATCAGGCAAGCTGTTACGCGGACGCTGATCAGAGCCAGCTGAGCGGTAAGTTCACAGAGGCGCGGGCGGCCCGCGACGATTTTTTGCGCAAGAGATCGGCCCAATAGAGAAGGGCCCCTGTGCGGGGCCCCTCAGGTTAAGGCCAATCAGAGCGATTCAGCGGGTTGCGAGCATGCTGTCCCGCTGCGATTCGACCACGTCGTGGCGGTCCAGGTTCATCACCTTGGCCCAGGCAGCGACAAAGTCATTCACGAACTTTTCCTCGCCGTCGTTGGACCCATAGACCTCGGCCACGGCGCGCAGTTCGGCGTGCGAGCCAAACACGAGGTCGACCGGTGTGGCCGTCCATTTGACCTTGCCGGTCGCACGGTCACGACCCTCGTAGATGCCGTCGGCAGACGATGATCTCGTCCACTCCGTCGACATGCTGAGCAGATTGACGAAGAAATCGTTGCTCAACGTACCGGGCCGGTCAGTGAAAACACCATGCGCGGCGTCGCCCGCGTTCGCATCAAGGGCCCGCATGCCGCCGACCAGGACCGTCATTTCCGGTACCGTCAGAGTCAGCATGTTGGCCTTGTCGACCAGCATTTGCGTCGGTGACATGTAATTGCCGTCACCAAAGTAGTTGCGGAATCCGTCGGCGGTAGGCTCGAGCACCGCGAAAGAATTCACGTCAGTCTGCTCCTGGGAGGCATCCGTGCGTCCCGGCGTGAACGGAACCTGTGCGTCGTGCCCGGCCTGTTTTGCAGCCTCTTCGATCGCCGCGGCGCCACCCAGTACGATCACGTCGGCCAGTGAGACTTTCTTGTCGCCCTTTTGCGCCCGGTTGAAGTTCTTCTGGATTCGTTCCAGGCGCTTCAGCACATCCGCCAGTTCGTCCGGATCATTGGCCTCCCAGTCTTTCTGCGGCGCGAGGCGGATGCGGGCACCGTTTGCGCCACCGCGCAGGTCCGTGCCGCGGAAAGAAGAGGCGGACCCCCACGCGGTTCTGACGAGTTCCGGGATGGTCAGCCCCGAGTCGAGAATCTCGGCCTTCAGGTCCGCGATGTCCGCGGCGTCGACAAGCTCGTGATCGACGGCGGGGACGGGATCCTGCCAGATGAGTTCCTCGTAAGGCACCTCGGCACCGATGTAGCGCGCGCGGGGACCCATGTCCCGATGTGTCAGTTTGAACCACGCTTTTGCAAAGGCGAGGTCGAATTCCGCCGGGTTCTCCAGGAAGCGCTGCGAAATTTCCCGATAGCTCGGATCCTCTTTCAAGGACAGATCAGTTGTGAGCATGATCGGCGCATGCCGCTTGTTCGGATCGAACGCATCGGGCACGAGATTGGCAGCAGCCGGGTTATCCGGAACCCACTGAATCGCCCCCGCCGGGCTTTTCGTCTGTACCCAGTTGAAGGCGAACAGATTGGACAGGTACTGCATGGTCCAGGCAGTCGGGGCAGCCGTCCATGCGCCTTCCAGCCCGCTGGTGATGGTGTCGCCAGCCATGCCGCTGCCGCACTTGTTTTCCCAGCCGAAGCCCTGCTTCTCGATTTCCGCCGCGGCGGGCTCGACACCCACACAATCGGCACTCACCGCGCCATGGGCCTTACCAAAGGTATGCCCGCCGGCGATCAGCGCGACGGTCTCTTCGTCATTCATCGCCATGCGAGCAAAGGTCTCGCGAATATCCTTCGCGGCCGCGATCGGATCCGGGTTGCCGTTCGGCCCCTCAGGATTAACGTAGATCAGCCCCATCTGCACCGCGGCCAGCGGATTGGCGAGTTCCCGATCGCCGCTGTAGCGCTCGTCGGCGAGCCACTCTGTCTCCGGGCCCCAGTAGACGAGGTCGGCTTCCCAGTCGTCCTCACGCCCGCCGGCGAAACCGAAGGTCTGGAACCCCATGGATTCCAGCGCGACGTTCCCGGTCAACACCATCAGGTCTGCCCAGGAAATCTTCCGGCCGTATTTCTGTTTGACCGGCCAGAGCAGGCGCCGCGCCTTGTCGAGGTTGGCATTGTCGGGCCAGCTATTCAGCGGCTCGAAACGCTGTTGACCGCCGCCCGCACCGCCGCGACCGTCGGCGATTCGATAGGTGCCCGCGCTATGCCAGGCCATTCGAATGATGAACGGTCCATAGTGACCATAGTCGGCCGGCCACCAGTCCTGCGAAGTCGTCAATGCCTTCTCGATGTCCTTCTTCAAGGCATCGAGGTCGAGACTCGCAAACTCCTCGGCGTAGTTGAAGTCGTCGCCCATCGGATTGGATTCAGCGCCATGCTGACGAAGAGGCGCCAGGTTCAGTTGTTCCGGCCACCAGAACTGATTGGACTTGGGCTCGCCCATTGCCCGGGCAGGGCTCAGCGGCGCAAGCGACGAAATCGCCACTGCCGCCGCGGCAAGTACAGGTATTGTTTGTTTGAGCATTGGTGTCGTTTCCTCCGGCTGAGGGGCTGATAGTAGTTTAGACACGGTCTAAATTAGGGCGTAGGCTAAGTCACGCCGCGACCCGAGTCAATGCGACGATCGCAACGCAGTCCCGCCATTACACGACCGTAACCGGTTGCCGGGTTCCCCTGTAGAATTTCGGCGTAGTTGACGATTGGATGGGTGAGTGCGACATGAAACTCCTGCCGTTACTAGTGATACTAGTCTTCTTGTATGCATGCGCGACACAAGAAACCTCTGACGTGATACCCGCGTTTGAATCCGAGTCTCAAATGCAGTGCGCTCGGGATTGCGAGCTCATTCATGCCGGGCAACTGCGCTCGTGCACCCAGCGGCGAACCGGCAGTACGCGCGGTGGCGTGACGGTTGATCAGTGCACCGCCGAGTCCTATACAACGCTCAGGACTTGCTACCGAGGCTGCGAATAGACGAGATAAGGCCTGCTGTACGTATGTACATCAACTTCTGGTATCCGGTCTGCACGTCCGATGAACTGGCCACCGAAAGTCCGCTGCAGGTTCAATTGTTGGCACTACGTTTCGTTGCCTTTCGGGATTCTGATGGCCGCGCGTTTGTTCTTAGCGACACCTGCGTTCATCGTGGTGGCTCTCTCGGAAAGGGAACCGTAAGCGGCAATTGCATCGCTTGTCCGTATCATGGGTGGCAGTATTCCGGCGACGGGCACTGTCGCTACATTCCTTCGGCAGGTGACGGGAAAATCCCGGCGCGGGCAAAGGTGGACAGTTACCCGGTCGAGGAAAGATACGGCATCGTATTCGCATTTCTGGGAGATCTACCGGAGGCAGAGCGACCACCACTGTACGAAATCGAGGAATACGATTCGGAAGGCTGGCGGGCGAACGAGATAGCGATCCTCAACGTGAATTGCTATTACGAGCGGTCGATGGAAAACGGCCTGGATCCGGTTCACAATGAATTTGTGCACCCTGCCCAGGGCTTCCCTCCAATCCACAAGGAGACCTTTCGGTCGTGGGAAGAATCGTGGGGCACTCGATTCGAGGCGTATTTCGGCGACCCGAAGCTGGAGAATACGACGTTTGCCAAGGACAGAAACGTCACGGGAGAACTCCGGGCGGGATCCTGGTTCCACGGGCCGAATGTGCTGATCACGTCAATATTCGTCAATGCAGAAAGCAACATGGTCCAGTATTTCTTCGAGGCTCCCGTCGACGAAAACAGGACCAAAATCTATTTCGTCAACATGCGAAATTTTGCGCTCGAACCCGCGACAGACGAAAAAATGATGCAGGTCAACCTGCGCATCGCCTCTGAAGATATCGCCATTCTGGAAAGCCTTTACCCCGTCAGGACACCGGACAGCCTTTCCAGCGAGCTAATGACCTCTTCCGACGAGATCATCGTGAAGTACCGCGACTGGTTACGCTCCTGGGAGAAGAAGGGCTGGCGAATCGATCGAAAGTCACTGGGGCGCGATGAAGGTGACGTTGCGTACGCGATTCCCTGCCCGGCGCGCCGCACGACAGGCAACTGGGTGCTGCAATCCGTGCCCCTGATGCCTGCAGATAGCAGTGCATGTCGCTGACCAGCTTGCCCGGTATCGCGAACCCGAATAGCACTTCGCCAATCTGCGCGCGGCTGTGCCGGACTGAAACACCAGTCAGAACAAGGCGGAGATCGTGAAGATTATCCGGTAGTCCTCGGTGCCCTCACCGCCTTGCTGCTCATCTTCTTCGTTCAGATCGGTCCAGACGGGAGCCTTGATGCCGAGGGCGGCGCTGGCCTGGCGCCATAACAGACGTACCCCCGGAACCAGATACAGCATGTCGCCACCGGTTGCGCGCTCCGGAACACCGTTACCCTTGTCGCGTTCCAGCCCCAGGTATTGGGCCTCGAGGGCCAGGTCAATTCGCAACTTGCTATCCATATCGGTGTAGGCGCGGTAGATCAAGGCATTATTAAAGCGTGTCTCGTTGCCGAATTGAAATTCGTTGCCGTCGTCATAGCGGTGTTTCTCGAACCAGATCCCGGATAGCTCCAGATTGTAAGTCCAGCGCTCCGACAACATTTTCGTGGCGGTCAGGCCGAAGTTGTACGAGGGCTCCCCGAAGCTGGTCGACTTGCCGGGATCTATGTTGCCGTCGCTGTCACGGAGGTTGGCATCTCCCGTGGGCAGCGTTAACCCGCCGAATACCGTCATGTGCCAGTCACTCAGATCGTCGATACTCTCGGAGACTGGAATGAGCTTGAATCCCTCGTCGTATTTGAAGCCCATCTGGCCGAAAACTGACACATCGGCAAAGCCGTCCGCATCGAACCCCCCGGGTTCATCCACCTTGTCGTTGTAAGGCAGAAACACGTACGCGGACAACCAGGACTTGAATCCGAAACCGAGACCCGCTATCCAGAAATTGGCGTAGTCGCTCTCCGGGTTTGATGGGTCGGGATCCTTGGTTTCATATCGAGCATGGTCAAGCTTCAGGTACGTCAGCAATTTCTTTTCGGGCAGGGTGGCCGACGTCGCTGCCTCTAGAGGTGCGCCGGGGCCTTCGAGACCAGCGGCGCCAAGACCGGCGACACCGTGATGCGCATGGGCCGAGGGCCCCGACGTAATTGCGATCGCGCCAATCCCAGCGGCACACAGTCGTCGAATCTCCATTTACTCGGGCTCCGCGATATCGAACAACAGAGTCGTAGACCGAATGCGCTTGTCGGCCTTGGCGCTGTCCAGTGGTTCTTCCAGGCTTGCGCTAATAACCTGGGGCCCCAGGTGCTGGATGCGCACGTTGGTGCGTCCGTCGGGACCGGTTATACCGCGCGGATTGCCGTCGTAGGCTATCACCACACCGCTCACGGGCTTGCCCTCCAGCATGGCCGCCAAACGAAGCTTGTCACGAACCGACCGAGAGAAAGGGTTGGACGT
Source organism: Gammaproteobacteria bacterium (assembly GCA_030066665.1). Classification (GTDB taxonomy): domain Bacteria; phylum Pseudomonadota; class Gammaproteobacteria; order Steroidobacterales; genus J054. The sequence goes on along the minus strand of JASJBD010000003.1, from coordinate 16,265 downwards.
CAGGACGAGTTCGAGGTCGTCGGACAATGGCGACTGCAGGCGCTCGTCCCAATCTTCAATGCGCTTGATTGTCTCCAAGGCGTGCCAGCTGTCCAGCGCCCCGGTCACTTCGTCCTTGGGTCGGTTCTCGGCGCCTGTTTGCGTCTGCGACCAGTAGCCGAAATCGGCTGCGACCAATACTGCCAGGCAGGGGCCTTCGACACGTGGCGGGTACTCGGCGGAGACCTGGCCGGGTCGAGGATCGGACTCGCCGTAACCGAGGCAGTGTGCACTCTTTATGACTGATGGGTCGAAGGGTTCCTCCACCTCACCCCCATGAGTGGAGGTGAAACCATGGCCGCGGTGGAGCAGATAATCCTCCCCGTCACGCTCGTACCAATATTCGTGTGCGTAGGCACTCACGCTGGCCGCGGACACGAGCCATATCAGCAGTAGCAACCAGAATTGGCGTATTTCCATCCACTTCGACTCGTGTGGCGTCGCAACCCATCCTCCAGCTTAACATCCACGTCGTCCTGCTGCAGATTGAACATCCGTGCGTACCGCCCGCCCAGACCTTACCTTTACCCCAATCCCACCTTAGTCGCAGGGTTATTCGCCCAGGCTTGCCTGGCCTTGGTATTCGGGAGTACTTTGAGCGGGGCTCCTACTAGCCGCGGCAAGAACTAGGAAAACATGCCGGCCGATACGACTTCGCTCAAGTTTAGAGAAAAGCTGGGTTACGGCCTTGGTGACGCGGCGTCGAACTTCTTCTTCCAAGTATTCAATCTGTTTCTGTTGTACTTCTACACCGACGTGTTCGGCCTTGCGCCCGCTGCGGTCGGAACGATGTTCCTTATCACCAAGATCGTCGACGCGATCAGCGATCCCGTCATGGGGCTCGTCGCGGATCGCACCGACTCGCGCTGGGGAAAGTTTCGACCCTATCTCCTTTTCGCCGCCATACCGTACGGACTTCTCGGCTACGCAATGTTCGTCTCGCCTGATTTGTCCGCGACCGGCAAGTTAATTTATGCGTATGCGACCTATACTCTGATGATGCTTGCTTACACGGCAATCAATGTGCCGTATTCGGCGTTGATGGGCGTGATCTCTCCGTCATCCTCGGAGCGCACCAAGGTTTCCGCTTACCGCTTCGTCTGCGCCTTCGCAGCCGGTTGGCTCATCGCCACATTCGTCACACCGCTCAAGAACATACTGGGGGGCGGCGATGAAGAGACCGGTTTCCGCCTGACCATGGGGATTTTCGCAGTAATCTCTATCGTGTTGTTCTGGATTTGCTTTGCGACCACGAAGGAGCGCGTACATCCGGAACAGGAAAGCTCGGACATCCGGTCTGATCTCCGTGAGCTGCTCGGCAATGGCCCATGGATTGCACTTTTCTTCGCGGCGATTTTCACATTGACTAACGCCGCAATTCGCGCCGGCTCGACGATTTTTTACTTCAAGTACTACGTCGGTGATGACGGCACGCCGCTGTTTCTGATCTTCGACAAGACAGCCGTCTTCCTGTCAGTGAGCATGTTCGGCTTCATCGCAGGACTCACGATGACCGAACGGCTCTGCCGGCTATTCGAAAAGCGTCATCTCATGATTGCTTTGACGCTGGGCAACGCGGCCGCGATGGCCTTGTTCTTCGTAATCCCGCCCGATCAGTATTGGCTGATGGTGGCATTGGGGTTCATCGGCGCGCTTGTCGTAGGGCCGACAACGGCCCTGGTGTGGTCGATGTACGCGGACTGTGCCGACTATGGCGAATGGAAAACGGGGCGCCGCACGACAGCGCTGGTGTTCTCGGCATCGCAGTTCGCACAAAAGATGGGTCTCGCCGTTGGCGCTGGTTTGTCGGGCTATCTGCTTTCCGTGTTCGGCTTCGTGGCCAACCAGGCGCAAAGCGCCAGTGCGATCATGGGCATCAAATTGATGTTTAGCGTGTTCCCGGCCGTATTGGCTGTGTTCAGCGCGGTTGCTATTCTTTTTTATCGACTCAGCGACGACAAAGTGAGTCAGATTGAGCGCGAACTGGCGGAGCGTAGATAATCAAATCGTCCACGCTCGATGTTTGCGTAAAGCAATCTGGATTCTGCAAATTTGGCGAAACAGAACTTACACTGATAATGCCAAAATATGATATCGCCGCCATCGGTGCCTACATCGGCATTGCGTATTTCGGGCTAAATGGCGGATTCGCTCAAAGCGCGCACGCCGAAGAGTGTGATTGGATACTCAATCCGATTCGCGTCGATCGGGAGGTCGACCTTGTACTGTGCGGCGACGATCTACCGCCGGACATAAAGATCGAAACCGCCGATGAAATTGCGATTTCATTGGTATACGAGCAGTCACTGAAGGAATGCAGCTGGGATGACGAGCGGCGAGGATTTCACCTCGTTCTGCAGTCCGAACGCGCAGCCAGCGATGTCGATCTGCAGGTGATCGATACGCAAACTGATGAAACTGTGTGCGATCTGGCTGTCGATTTTCCGTGTGTTGACTATGTGGAGCCTGACTGGGTGGGCTCCATGCCAGAAGATCGGGTTAAGGTCGTCGACGTCAACGGTTACGAAACACGCTACTTCGAATCGGGCAATGGCCCTCCGCTGGTGCTCGTACATGGCGGCCAGACAGGCGGATTCAACAATCATGCCCGCAAATGGGAACAGAACTTTCCAGGTCTGGCCGAGCACTTCAGGGTCATAGCGCTCGACAGGCTGGGTCAGGGCGGCACCGAAAACCTGAAACGGTTGGAAGACTACGCGAACTACTACACCCTGGACGCCGAGCATCTCGCCGCGTTCCTCGATGCGATCGATGTGACAGACGCGACGCTGGTCGGTCATTCTCAAGGTGGTTGGCCGATTACGCGCGTTGCGCTGGATCGACCCGACCTGGTCAGATGCCTGGTCAACGTCGGTACGGTCATGGTTCCGAACGACGCCGAACTGATGTACGAAGCATTGGATTTTGTGCGTTACGTCGCGGGCCCCGTGCATCCCGACAGCGGGCCCACGTACTATAGTGCGCGACGCGGTATTCAGCTGCGTTTCCCCACTGGACACAACATCACGCCAGAGAAGCCGACTCGCGTCGTCGAACAGTTCTCGTGGGAAAAGAATCGCGAGGCTCGCGAGGGCATGGCGTCGTTACCTCCGAACCCGGAGCACCGGACGCTGCGACTGAACCCGGCACATCCGATCTTCTTGGCACTGAGGGAGCAGGCGCATGCCGATATAGCAGCCGGCGGACTAGAGGCGCGAAGCCTTGTGATCTTCGGTGCCGAAGACCTGCAGGTTCCGACCGGGCTCGGAGTCATGTTCAACGATTTCCTTGCCGAATCCGGTGTAGAAACGACATTCGTCGCGGTGGACGATGCAGGCCATAGCCCGCACGCGGAGTTTCCCGAGCAGTTCAATCAGGCCGTAATCGATTATTGTCAATATCCGGACTCAGAGTAAGAGCTCGGTTTAATCTCGACATCGAACGGGGACGGTCACACTATTACCACCCGAGCGTGACTCGTCACATCGTCCGACTGTAGAATTTCCGGAAACCAAGCAATAAGCGGGTGTAGTTCAATGTCTACCTTCCGTCTATTAGTTATTGCTCTTGTATTCACAGTCGGGCTGAGTACAGCGAGTGCGGATACGGTGCTGATTACCGGCGCCAACAGCGGTATCGGTCTCGAGTTTGCGAAACAATACGCCGCCGCCGGCTGGGAGGTAATCGCCACTCATCGCCGCCGTTTGGCACCCGATTCACTGACTAAATTGGCCCGGCAATATGACAACGTATCTGTCGAGACGATCGATGTCACCGATCCGGAATCTATCGCAGCCACCGCAGCGAAATTGGCAGGAACGCCGATTGATGTTCTTGTCAATAACGCCGGCATAGTCGGTACCTTTGAAGATCCAAGACAGAAATTCGGTAGTCTGGATTACGACCTTGCCCAGCAATTTGTCGCGGTAAACTCGACCGGACCGCTGCGAGTCAGTGAAGCCTTTTACGAAAACGTCGTTGCCAGCCAACAAAAGAAGATTGTCGCGATCTCTTCTCTTGCCGGCTCACTCGCCGTTAATTCAAGAAAGGGGTTAATGCCCAAGGGGATGACGACCCGATATTGGTACAACATGAGCAAGGCAGCACTCAACTTGACCTTCACTGCCCTGGCAAAGGATGTAGCGGCAGACGGAGTATCTGTCGGCATTTATCATCCTGGCCTCGTGCGTGTTGAGAGGAATGCAAGTTATCGCACTACAGACGAGATGAAAGCAGTAAGCGTTGACGTGGACGTGAGTGTCGCTGCACTTCGGCAGCTTATCCAGGAATTGACACCCGAGGTAAGTGGTCGCTTTTTCAGCTACACGGGGACCGAGGTGCCCTGGTAGGAACCACGGTATCTTTCAGCTTTGTACCGGCTTCGAGTCACCGTCGTGGGTCCACATCACCTGAGATGATTCCAGATCGACACGGCTGCGGCCCGCCCGCTTCAGCGGAACCAACGACGATCGGTCTCTCGGCCTTTACAGCCAGCGGCTCTGCCATCCGACCGTGACTCGTCATACCCTCAGACGGTAAAATCTCCGGAAACCAACAATATTGCGGGTGTAGTTCAATGGTAGAACCTCAGCTTCCCAAGCTGATGACGTGGGTTCGATTCCCATCACCCGCTCCAGATTCTTGCTAATGCATCGTAACTGTAGCTGAAAGATGACAATTAGAAACTATGCAGTTTGCGCGATAATCGCATTGTTCAGCGCCGCGTGTGGGAGCACTAAGCCCGAAATGGAAACCGTACCTTACGTTGATCTCGATCGCTTCATGGGCGACTGGTATGTCATCGCGAACATTCCGACGTTTATCGAAAAAGGCGCGCACAATGCGATAGAAAACTACGCCTTGAACGACGACGGCACCATCGCGACAACGTTCACTTTTCGCGACGGTTCATTTGACGGCGAATCAAAAAAATATACGCCCAAGGGGTTCGTGCAGAACACCGAAACGAACGCTCTATGGGGCATGCGGTTCATCTGGCCCATCAAGGCCGACTACCGCATCGTTTATCTCGACGAAAACTACACGCAGACCGTGATCGGCCGGCAGAAAAGAGATTATGTGTGGATTATGGCTCGCACGCCATCTATACCGGCGGCCGACTACCAGCGGCTCATCGATTTCGTGGCGTCAATCGGCTATGACACGAGCACAATAGAAAAGGTGCCGCAGGACTGGGATGGCGACTCGGGCTGACAGAGACCAATTTGAATCGTGTGCCAGGTAACGGTCTGCGTTACGCAGCCCTGACCGTGTCTTTCTTATCAACCGGGAATTCGACCACACGCCAGTATTTGTGCACGAGTTCAACGGCGCGCACGAAGCTGTTGCCCATGTCCGACTTCAGCATATAGCCGGCGACGTTCAGGTTGAAAGCATCGATCTTGTCCTGATCATCGTTGGAGGTGGTCAAGACGAACACGATGGAGTCTTGAAGCTTTTCGTCGGCACGAATCTTTCGTAACAGCTCGATCCCGGTCATGCGCGGCATATTGATATCCAGGATGATGATATTCGGTCGCGTGAACGGTTCCTCATAACCTTCACCGGTCAATATCTCCCAGGCCTCGACACCGTCTTTGGCAACCGTCACCGGATTGCTGATTCGGACCTGCTCCATAGCGCGGAGAAAGGCCTTGGCATCGATGCGATCATCTTCAACCAGCAAGATGCTGACGGGACGGGTCTCTGTCGGATCCATGCTCATCTCCCTTCAAGCTGCCTTCGGGTGCATTCGCAACCTTGGTCCAGATGAATTTGAAAACGGTGCCGCGATTACCGGGGCCGGGGTGGAACCAGACCCGGCCGCCCTGCCAATCGATAATTCTTTGCACGATGGCCAGGCCCATGCCGCTGCCCTCGCGTTCATCGCGCGGCTGCAGGGTCTGAAACATCTTGAAGACCTTGTCGGCGTATTCCTCGGCGATGCCGGCGCCGTCGTCTTCCACGGCGAACATCACGCTCTCGCCCTGTTGTTGTGCCGACACCCGCACCGTGCCCGTATCGCCTGGATGATGTTTGATCGCGTTGTTGATCAGGTTCCGCAGCACCTGTTCGAGCGGGGCCACGTGAGTCGTCATCACCGGCAAGCTGTCGTCGGCGATGACTCGCATGCCGTCTGCCGGGCCCAGTAGAGTCACGATGTCCTGAACCAGTTCACGGGTATTTACCTCTGCAACCTGGCCAACGCGACGGCCGGCGCGGGAATATTCCAGCAGGTCGTCCAGCAGGCGATTAAGGCGCTGCGTGCGTTGTGAGAGCAGTCCCAGGTTTTCCTGGACTTCGCCGGTCTCGACATCGGCAAGATCCTCACGCAACCACTGCACGAGGACTTCTATGGCCCGCAGCGGCGCTTTCAGATCGTGCGATGCCACGTACGCGAACTGCTCGAGGTCGTGATTCGACCGACGCAGCTCTTCGCTCTTGGCTTCCAGTTTCTGTTCAATCGCGCGGCGTTCGGTAATATCGATGGCGAGCGTCATCACCCCGTGGATGTGTCCACATTCAGTGCGGTACGGCGCGTGCGTGATCGTGAAGTATCGCGTTTGCCCGTCGGGCGTGGTCCGCACGGTTTCATGGTGTACGGTGTCGCCCGCCAGCGCCTTTGCATAGCGGGGCTTGCGTTCCGCGAATTTGTCCCAGCCGACGATGTCGCCCACGTGCTTACCAATCACCGACTGGTTCCCGAGACCCAGCAAGTCGCGGTATTGTGAGCTCATGAACTGGACCTGCCATTCGCTGTCGATGTAGGAAAACAGGCCGGGTACACCGTCTGCCAGCTGTTGCATACGGTCCTCTGTACGCCGCAACCGTTCCTTGAGATTGTGACGATCCGTCACGTCGATACAGACGCCCATCGTCTGCGGCGCAGCACCGGGTGCCGGCGGCAACGTGCGGCCCCGGCCGCTGATGTAGCGGATTGAACCGTCCCTGTTGATCACGCGATAGCTCACTGCGAAATCGCCGCTCTCCAGCGATGATTTCACTGCCGTCCAATAAGCGTCGAGATCGTCGGGGTGAATGCGCTGGCGCATGTTCTCCATCCCGAGTTCCTCGCCGTCCTCCAGCTCGAACATTTGCCGGCAGGTGTCATCCATCATGAACGTGTTGGTGCCGCCGTCATATCGCCAGATGCCGACTCCGGCCGCGGCTAACAGGAACTGCATGTCGGCAATATTCTGTGCGTCGCTGGCGCTTCCTCGCCGGATGGGTTCGGTCTTGGCCACCGGTTGTTCCTCAGGCGATCTCGCTCATGTCCAGCCGGGCCGTCGCGAAACCCGCCGCATCGTCGATCAGGTCCTCGAGATATGGCCGCACCGCGCGCTCTTTCAGCGGCTGGCCGAAAAAGAAGCCCTGCGCCACATGGCAGCCCCGATCGATAAGGAAATTCATCTGTTCCCGCGTTTCGACGCCCTCGGCGACGGTATCCAGTCGCAGACTGTTGGCCAGCGAAATAATCGCCTCAACGATGATCGAGCTGTCTTCGCAACTCGTGACGTCCTGTACGAAAGACTTGTCGATCTTCAATACGTCGATTGGAAAACGTCGCAGGTAGTTCAGGCAGGAATGACCGGTGCCGAAATCGTCAATCGAAATACGGACGCCGATATCGCGGAACTGCTGCAAAGCGCGTTGCGCACTGTCCGTATCTTCCATCAGAAGCCCCTCGGTCAGCTCGAGTTCGATCAAGTCCGGTGCAATTGCGTGATGATTGAGCACGTTTGCAACACGCTTGTGAAAGTCGGCCTGTTGAAACTGGCGGGCCGAAACGTTGATCGATACCGGGACCACCGGCGTGCCGGCTGCTTGCCAGCGATTGAGCGTGCGGCAGACCTCGTTCAGCACCCAATGCCCGAGCGGCACGATATGTCCACTCTGTTCAGCCACCGGGATGAAGTCCACCGGCGATACGTTGCCGCGCCGGGGACAGTTCCAACGCAGCAGGGCTTCCAATCCCTGCAGCTTGCGCGTGATCAGGTTGACTTTGGGCTGGAACACGAGACTGAAGAGTTCGGCACTGATGGCATCGCGAATATCGTTTTCGAGATTGTGATACTCGAGTAGTTCTTCGTGCATGCGTTCCGTGAAGAACTTGAAATTGTTGCGACCCTGTTCCTTGGCCTGGTACATCGCAATGTCGGCGTTCTTCAACAGCGTCGCCGTATCACTGTTATCGTTGGGATAAATGGTGATGCCGATGCTCGTTGTCACCTCGATTTCGCGGCCTTCAACATGGAAGGGCTCGGCAACCATCTCCAAAATACTTTGCGCGACGGCTTCAGCATCCAACGCGCCACGGATACCTTCCAGCAAGACCGCAAACTCGTCGCCGCCGAGCCGTGCAATGACGTCACCAGCGCGCGTCGACCCGCGCAAGCGCTGCGCCATTTCCCGCAGCAGGCGGTCGCCGGCGTTGTGTCCAAGCGTGTCGTTGACGATCTTGAACTGGTCGAGATCGAGGAAGAAGAGCGCCACCTTACGACCCTCGCGACGGGCACGCGCGGTAGCCTTCTCAAGCTGGTCGTGGAAGTACTGGCGATTCGGTATCTCGGTCAGGGGGTCATACTGCGCCAGGTAGTTCAGGCGCATCTCACTGCGCTTGCGCTCGATTGCGTAACGAATGGCTCGCAGGATTGTGCGGGTCTGACCTTCCCATTTGACGAGGTAATCCTGCACGCCCTTGTTCAGAATGCTCAGCGCGAACTCTTCGTCGTCTTTCCCACTCAGGGCTACGATTGGCGTTGCCGGGTCGGCCGCCTGGACGGCGTCCACGCACTCCATGCCGGAGCCGTCCGGCAAATGCAGATCGAGCAGTACAACGTCGAAACTGTGGGACTTGAGTTGGTCGGTCGCGTCGCGCAGCGTCGCCACGTGAGACAGCGCCACGTCGTCAACCTTGTGGCGCCGCAACGATGCGGCGAGGAAATCCGCATCGTCGAAATTGTCTTCGACCAGCAACAGCTTCATGAGAGCGCGGCAGCGTTCCCGCACCGGCCCCGCGCGGCCGGCCCGGATTGACGCCGGACAATAAACCACTCTGAACATAACCGATTGATTGGGCAGGGATTGAGAACGCAATCACAGTTAGTTGGCCCATATTGCGAGGCAGGTCACGGCTCGACATTGTTTACAGAAATAGGCGCAGGAAATCGGGCTGGCCGAGCCGCCGTCTGGCTGCTCAGCTGGTGACCATGAATATCGGCCGCCAATGGCTCCGTGGCTGGCTGGACCTGCTGGCCAGGGACGGTCTGCCGGTCATCAACAGCCTGTCGCCTCTGAGTCGCGTCGGTGTCCGCTTGCGGGCAGTCGGGCGAATGCTGGCGAACCTGCGGCTGCGCCTCTGTCTGTGGATGATGCTGGTGGGCGTTCTGCTGGCCCGAAGTCTATGCTGGATTTATGACCTGTCGGGCTGGCAGCGTGACGCCTTGCTGGCCGCGCCGATTCTGTTCGTCGCGCCCTGGGTCGTGCGGAACCATCGCGCTCACATGATTCGTGAACTGCGCCGCCACGGACGCCGCTGAGTGGGATGCCATTCACAGACTGGTAATGGGGGTTTCGCGACACTGATCGAAGTTCTGGCCACTTCGTGCGTCAATCAGTGTCGAATCCCGAGAGCACAGCGTCGCGTCCCAACCGCCGATCCGGGAAGCGGATCGCGCGCATCGATGTGGTGATTCTTGTGGCCTGTTTCAGCGTGCTGGCGACTGTAGCGATTCCCCGGCAATTCGAGCTCGCGACTGAATTTCGGCGTGCCGATGTGGCCTCGCTGGCGGGCAGCGTCAATAGCGCCGCGCAATTGGCCAACGCGTTCTGGGTAGCCGCGGAGCAACCAGACGTGCTGCAACTGACTCGCGGCGACGTCGCAATCATCAACGGATTTCCGTCCGCGGCGACGGTTGCGTGGACGCTGGAGTCCGCCGAGACCGCTGCGTTCAATTTCGCCGGCGGTCGGTGGCAACACCGCGACACGCCGTTCGGTGAGCCCTGCGGCGTGACATACGAACCCCCCGCAGTACCGGGCAAGCAGCCTCGTATCACGCTGGACCAGGCCGGCTGCTAAGCATCTTTTTGCGTCCGGGTGTCGCTGGTACAGGCCGCGACGTGATGCTGTAATGGGCGCATGAAGAGTTTCATCAAGTTGCTCGTCGCTGTCGTCGGGCTGCTGATCTTCCTGGTTGTCGTTGTCGCCGTGATTGTCGTCGTGATGTTCGATCCGAACGACTATCGCGATGAGATTGCCGCGATTGTTGAGAAGGACACGGGACGACAACTCACGATCGACGGCGACCTGACGCTGAAACTAGTGCCGTGCTGTGGCATTGGTATCGGCCGCAGCAACCTGAGTAATCCGCCGGGATTCGAGCAGACTAAATTTGCGAGCGTCGACGAAGTTCGTCTGGGCCTGCGATTGTTGCCATTGCTAATGCAGCGGCAACTTGAAATCGGCGAGGTCCAGCTCAGCGGCCTGGATTTGAATCTGCAGCGTCTTGCCAATGGTCGGGCTAATTGGGAGTTCCCACGCGACGAAGCAATCGCCGAAGGTGCGGCGACCGATGCAGAAAAGGCAGGCGACGAGACCGCGTTGGCACTGAGCGTTGCGAGCATTGCGATAGAGGACGCGCGCGTGGCTTTTGCCGATGCCAGGGCGGGCCAGGATTTCCTGGTTGAAAACGTGAATTTGAAGACGGGTGAGATAGAACCCGGGAAACCGTTCGATCTGACGGCCACGTTGCGCGCCGCCGATCGCACGTCTGGCACGGTTGCCGACATATCACTGGAATCGCGCGCTGCGGTGGACACACGGGCGATGACGGCGAACGTGCAGAATGTGCAAGGGTTGCTGACCGTCGCCGGCGACGCGGTACCCGGTCGCGATGCGAACGCCGAACTGACCATTGAAGGCCTGGACTACGCACCGGGAATGATCGGTATCAATGGCCTGACCGCAAACATCCGGGCGGCCGGCGTGACAGTGCGCGTCGACGGTGGTGGTACGTTGCAGGACCGGGGCGACGGCCTGGCGGGCAATTTCACACTCGAGCCGCTGTCGCCGCGCGAGTTGCTGCAAACCCTTGGCAGTGCTGCGCCAAGTACCGCCGACCCGCAGGTCCTGACGCGTCTGGAGGCCAGTGGCAAATGGCAGGCTGCGGGCGACAGCTATCAGCTGTCCGACCTGACACTGCAGCTGGACGACACGCAAATCAGTGGTTCTGCAGGCATCCGTAACCTGGCCAGCCCGCGTTTCCGGGTTGCATTGACTGGCGATCAGCTCAATGTCGATCGCTATCTGCCGCCGGAGACGGACGGCGCTGCCGTAGAAGAGGTGAGCGCAGCGGCGGCGGAAGAGGCCGACCTGGCGACTGAACAGCTTCGCCAGCTGGTTCTCGACGGCAGTCTCAAACTCGGCGAGGTGATCGTGGCCGGCGCGCGTCTGCAACAGCTCAGAGCGGATGTCACGGCACGCAACGGGGTCATTACGCTCGATCCAATGTCCGCGCAGCTCTATGACGGCAGCTATAACGGCAGGATTCAGCTCGATGTAACCGGGAATCAGCCGCGCATCGATCTCGATCAGACCCTCGACGCCGTGCAGATCGGTGGCCTGCTGACCGACATGCTCGACGTCGAGCAGCTGAAGGGCCTGGTGAAAGCCGACATCAAGCTGAACGGCACCGGTCTGACACAGGCGGAGCTGACGCGCAGCCTGGCAGGCACGTTATCGTTCGACCTGGCCGACAGTTTGTACGATGGCATGGACATCTGGTACGAAATTCGTCGCGTGCGCGCGCGCATCAAGCGCGATCCCGTGCCCGAGCGGGAAGGTCCCGCGCAAACCCAGATTACGGCGTTGGCATTTGGCGGCGTGATCGCAGACGGGGTGATGCGCAGCGAGCGGATGTCCGGCGAGATCCCGTATCTGAAACTCAGTGGCAACGGTACATTGAACCTGATTGAGCAGGCGCTCGACTACAGACTGAATGCCCGTGTTTTCAAGACGCCGCAGTTCGGTGCGGAGTCGCTGGATGACCTGACGAACCTGACTATTCCGCTGACGATCGGTGGGACCATCGAATCTCCAAGAATCGGCGTCGACCTGGAGGATTTGCTGAAGAGCGTCGCGGGACAGCAGATCAGGAAGAAGATACTCGAGGAACTCGGCATTGGGGGTGACGAAGAGCAAGCGCCTGACGGCGAAGCCGCGCCTGAAGATGACCAGCCAAGGCCGGAAGACATTCTGCTCCGCGGTATCCTGGATGCGATAGGTGACTGAGTCTCACCCTCTCGATCATGCCGATGTTGCGCCGGCTCTGCTGGACTGGTGGCATGCGCACGGTCGCAAGGATCTCCCGTGGCAGCAACAACCGAATCCCTACCGCGTGTGGGTCTCGGAAATCATGTTGCAGCAGACACAGGTTGTGACGGTTGAGCGTTACTACGACCGCTTTATGAATGCGTTCCCCGATTTGCTGTCACTGGCAAGTGCAGAACTCGACCGGGTGCTGCACTTGTGGTCCGGCCTCGGCTACTATGCGCGGGCGCGGAATATGCATCGCGCTGCCATAGAAGTCCGCGAGCATTTCAACGGCGAGCTGCCGGCGTCGCTGGATGAACTCATGAGCCTGCCTGGTATCGGGCGGTCAACTGCCGGCGCGATACTCGCGCTGTCGAGCAATCAGCGGCACCCGATTCTGGATGGCAATGCGAAGCGGGTGCTCGCGAGGTTGTTTGCCGTGGAGGGCTGGCCTGGCCAATCGCGGGTTGCGCGGCAGCTCTGGGAATACGCCGAACGCTGCACACCGACGCAGAGGGTCGCGCACTACACGCAGGCGATCATGGATCTCGGCGCATCGCTGTGCGCGCGTAGCAGCCCGGCTTGTGAACGCTGCCCGTTCGAGGCTACGTGCGCCGCACGCCGGGCCGGCCGAATCGCGGAGATCCCGGGCAAGCCACCGCGAAAAAAGCGACCGCAGCGCAATGTAACTGCGATCCTGGTGACCCGCCCGGACGGCGCCGTGCTACTCGAACAGCGTCCGGCCGCAGGCATCTGGGGTGGGCTCTGGGGATTCCCCGAAACAGACGATCCGAAACGGGTATCGGACTGGTGTGAGGCACAACTTGGCCTTCGCCCGGTCCGACTCGAACGCCGCCCGGTGCTGCGTCACGCGTTCACGCATTTTGACCTCGATATCAAACCAGTGCTGGCCACTGTCGATGGCGACGCGCCGCGTGTGATGGAGGCCGGGTCGTGGCTTTGGTATAAGCTGGACGAGCCCGCCGAGGTGGGATTGGCCGCGCCCGTCGCACGGCTGCTGCAGGATATTGGAGAGTAGAAACATGAGCCGCCAGGTGAAATGCGTATTACTGGGAATCGAGACGGAAGGACTCGACTATCCGCCGTATCCGGGCGAACTTGGGCAACGCCTGTTTGAGAATGTCTCGAAGCAGGCTTGGCAGCAATGGCTCGCGCACCAGACCATGCTGATCAATGAATATCGGCTGACACCGATCGAGCCACAGGCGCGGGAGTTTCTGGAAAAAGAAATGGAGAAGTTCTTTTTCGGCGAGGGTTCGGCCAAACCCGACGAGTTCGTGCCGCAGGACTGACTTCAGGCGGCTTCCAGATACTGCACGCTGAATAGCTCGTCCGGATCGGTCCAGGTATCACTGACGGTGAAACCGCCGTCTGCTGCCAACTCGGCAAAGCTCTCATACGAATACTTGTGCGAGTGCTCGGTCACGATGTATTCACCCGGCTCGAATTCGATGTTGCAACCATTCAATCGCACGGTCTGCCGCTGCAAGCTGATCAGGCGCATTTCAATACGCTGATGCTCGTCGTCATAGATTGCTTCGTGCCGGAATTTGTCGGTGTCGAAGTCACTGCCGAATTCGCGGTTCAGATTGCGTAGCAGATTCAGATTGAACTCCGCCGTGACACCCGCGGGGTCGTTGTAGGCGAGTTCGAGAACCTCCCGGGATTTCACCAGGTCGACACCAATTAGCAGGCCACCGTCGCTTTGTGCATCTCCGCGCATCTGCCGCAACAGGCGAATAGCGTCGGAGTTGGAAAAGTTGCCGATGGTGGAGCCCGGGAAATAAACGACGTTGCGTACCGGCTCGCGCCTGGGCGCGGGCAGGCTCAACGGTTTGGTGAAATCCGCACAGACGGGCAGTACCTCGATATCCACGTAGTCAGCGGCGAGTTGCGCTGCAACGTTGTGCAGATACTCGCAGGAAATATCGACCGGCATATACGCGACCGGGTCGTCCAGATGATCCAGCAGCAGCCGCGTTTTCGTGCTGGCGCCAGACCCGTATTCAATAACGGCAGCTTCGGGGCCAACGCACTCGACCATCTCATCGACGTATGCTTGCATGATGCCGACTTCCGTGCGCGTCGGATAGTATTCCGGCAGCTTGCAGATAGCGTCGAACAGCGCGGAGCCCTTCGCGTCGTAAAAATATTTTGGCGATACGTTCTTCTGGTCCGCCGTCAGGCCCTGCAGTACTTCGGCCTGCTCGTTGTCTTCCTGGATGTCCGCGACCGTCGTTGTCATTTCGCGAGCCGGATGCCGAAGAATTGCCAGCGTTCGTGCGGGTAGAAGAAGTTGCGATAGGTCGCGCGGACATGGCCGGTTGGCGTCACGCATGATCCTCCGCGACAGACCATCTGGTTACACATGAACTTGCCGTTGTATTCACCCAGCGACCCCGCCAGCGGCACGAATCCGGGGTACGGCGAATATGGCGACTGGGTCCATTCCCAGGCATCACCATAAATCTGCGCTATCGGTGAACTGTCGTCGGCGGGGCCGAGGGGGTGATAGATCGCCCGGTCGGCGAAATGTCCTGCGACGGTCTGGGTCTTGGCAGCGCACTCCCACTCTGCTTCCGTCGGGAGCCGCGCACCGGCCCACCGAGCGAACGCATCGGCTTCGTAGAAGCTCACATGGCAGACCGGCTGCCGGGGATCAATGTCGCGCGCGCCCCGCAGTGTAAATTCGGTGGCCAGGTCCGAGGACCAGTACAAGGGCCGATCGATTGCCTCCTCGTGGAGCCAGGCCCAGGCATCGGATAACCACAGGCCGGGATCACGATAGCCGCCATCGTCAATGAACTCGCGATATTCAGCATTGGTGATCAGGCGGTTAGCGATCGAGAAATCCTGTAGCAGTACCTCGTGTGCCGGCGTTTCGTTGTCGAACGCGAACCCTGAGCCGTCCGCGCCGAGGGACTGCAGTCCGCCGGGGAATGATTGGAACGCGAGGGGCGCAGGTGCGGGTGATTGCGGCGCTACGGTGTCGATCAATGCCGGTTCCAACGGATTGATCGAGAAAACATGCTTGATGTCTGTAAGCATCAATTCCTGGTGCTGCTCTTCGTGGTTCAGTCCAAGTTCGACGAGAAACGCCAGTTCGTTGTCCGCCGATCTCCCGAGCAATGCCAGCATCGCCTGATCGACATGTTCGCGATAGTCGCGGATTTCACTGACGGTAGGCCTCGACAACAAGCCGCGATTCGCGCGGGTGTGCATCTGACCCTTCGTTTGGTAGTACGAGTTGAAAAGGTAGTCATACGCAGGATCAAAGCCGGCGTAGTTCGTATCTCGCTCCACGAGGATGAATTGCTCGAAAAACCAGGTCGTATGCGCCAGATGCCATTTCATCGGGCTGACACTCTGCATCGACTGGATGACGAAATCCTCGGGCGCGAGATGCTGACCCAGGGCCAGGCTCGTATCCCGCACAGACCGGTACCGTGCGGTCAGGTCTTCGGGTGTATTGGAGTGAGGAATATCTTGGGATCGAAGTGCCATGGATCCATGGATCTCGGGTGCCGGGACCCGGTACCACTGAGTGTGGTCCTTGTATTATGTGGACACGAGCCTACGGGTCAGCGCCCGCGCTGTCAAAAGCTACTGCGGACAATGGGTTGCGGCAGATCGGAAAATCGCCTGCCTTGACCTCGCGGGACTCAGCGGCTCTAATATCGCCCCCTCGCCACTCCGGTCGAGATGGCGACAAATAGTTGACGCAGCGGGCCAGGTAGCGGGGTCGCGAAGCGGCAGGGTAGGCAAGGACTGAAAATCCGCGTTCCAGAATTCACTGGGGCGTCAATAAGGGCCAGGTAGCGGGGTCGCGAAGCGGAAGGGTAGACAAGGACTGGAAATCCGCGTTCCAGAATTCACTGGGGCGTCAATAAGGGCC
>JASJBD010000169.1 GCA_030066665.1 Gammaproteobacteria bacterium | reverse complement strand
CGCGATCACCGCGAGGCCGAGCGCCCGTTTCGTGCCGAGCCGGTCGATCAACGGACCGGCAACGATATGGCCGATCGCGTAGGCGAACAGAAACGCCGACACGATGAAGCCGAACTCGGTGTTGCTGATACTGAATTCCTCGACGATCACCGGGCCGGCGACGGCGAAGGCCTGCCGGTCCACGTAATTCACCGTGGTAATCAGGCAGAGCAGAATTGCAATCTGCCAGCGCACCGCCAGCCAGGGGCGGCGCCCGGTCGCGTTACTGGTTTTCAGGGGCGTGAATGCCCGCGTTCCAGCGGGCCGGATCCAGGTGTTCGCGGGCGAAGTTCAATGGTGCGTCTTCGAGCGTCACGCCGAGCCCGGCGTTCCAGCGATTCAGGAAGCCGAACAATGCGATCACGCCGGTAATCTCCAGGATCTGTTGATCATCGAAGTGCGCCTGCAGCTCCGCAAATTCGTCGTCGGTGACGCGCGAAGGACTCTGCCCGGCGCCGCGCGCGTAACGGAGCGCCGCTCGTTCAGCATCGGTGAACAATGGACTGGTCTCGAATTCCCAGATCGACTCGAGGCGTTCTGCGGTAACACCGTCCTCACCCAGACCGTGCGCATTGTGGGCCACGCAGTACTGGCAGCCCGCGGCCGTGCTCACGACCAGTCCCACCATGCGTTTCAATTCCATCCCGACCGTACCGGGCGAATAGACCGTGGCAACGACTGGCAGCATGGCTTGCAGCAACTCGGGCCACCGGGCCATGATCAGTACGTCGTTGGGTCGGAAACCCATATTCTGTTCGGCGAAATCGAGGACGGCTTTCATCTCCCCCGGTAAATCCGCTGGTTCAGCATGTGCGAGTCGTGACATGAGAGTGTTTCCAAAAAAACGTCGTGGCGTGTCTCGTGGCCCGCAATCTTACCAACCCGGGCCGGCTTGCCAACGCGCCACCGTCGTCGCGTTCGCAGCACTGCTGCTTGGCGCCTGCGGACCCGCCCATGACAGCAACATTTCGCGCGTACGTGTCGCATCGTTATCCGCGCCCGGTTCGCCCTGGCATGACGAGTGGTTGCGCTTCCAGCAACGTGTCGAGGCGCGCCAGGATCCTGGCATCGAGCTCGACATGTTCATCGCCGGGCAACTCGGCAGCGAGGAAACGGTGTTGTCGAACCTGCGTCGCGGCCGGGTCCAGATCGGCGGATTCTCGCTGCACGGGCTCGCCACTGTGGTGCCCGAATTGAGCGTGCTGCTGGCGCCCTATCTGTTCGAATCACGAGCCGAAGTCGATTTCGTCATGGACAACTACCTGACGGATATCTTCAACGAACTGTTCGACGCGCAGGGCTTGACCCTGTTGCGCTGGAGCGAGGTCGGCTGGAACCATATCTTCTGCCGGGAGCCGGTGCTGACCCCCGATGATATCCAGGACGTGAAAATCCGCGCATCGTCGGCCATTGGCCCGCAGGTGTTCGCGCGCCGCGTCGGCGCAGACAATGTGCCCGTCGCGTATGCCGAACTCATCACGGCACTACAAACCGGACTGCTCGACTGCGGCCAGGGCGGTATCGGCCTGTATGCGTTGACGGGGATCGGGCGCGAGGCCCCGCAGCTCACGTTGACCTATCACATTTTCGATACCGGATTGATCGTCGCTAACCGGGGTTGGCTGAATGGCCTGCCGGCAGATCGGCGCATGATCATTCTCGGTGGCATTGAATCCGCCGACGACAGCCGGAGGCTGCTGCGCGCAGCCCTGCGATCAATCCAGGACGAGCGCCTGGCGGACCTCGGCGTGGTTCTTCACGAGCTGACAGCAGAGCAACAGGCAGCGTGGCGCGCCGCCGCGATAGGCAGTCACGAGGAAGTCATTGAAATCACCGGCGGCCGGGCACGCGAGGTTTACGACCTGATCGTGGCCGGCAAACGCGCATTCAAGGCAGCGGCCGCGACCGACGCCACTCAGTAAGGCAACTCCTCACCGTCGTAGCCGATGACTTTGCCCAGGTCATCCGGGGTCAGGTTGCTAATGACGCGACGAACGCCACGAACGGCATCGACAGGGTCCACCGGCGCCGAGTCTCCGCCCATGGCCGTGCGCGCCCAGCCCGGATGAATGGCGATGGCGAGCACGCCCCGGTCGGCGAGATCGATTGCCATTGAGCGCATGACGGAATTGACCGCTGCCTTGCTCGAGCGATACGCGTACAGCCCGCCCTGCGTATTCAGATTCATGCTGCCGACCATACTCGTCAGCGTCACGATTTTTTTTTGCGTGCCGGCCAGCACCTGGGGCAGGAAGGCCTCCGCCATACGTACCGGCGCGAACACATTCACGCGCATGATTTGCGCCCAGTCGTCGTAGTCGAGCTCACCGAAACGCTGCGCGTCGATGCCGTGCTCGGCAAAGGAACTACTTCCCATCGTGCCAGCATTGTTCAGGAGCACATCGATGGCGTCTTCAGCAAGCCCCCTGGACAGGCGATCGATCATGTCATGATCCACGACATCCAGCGGGTACACCGCCACCGTCGACAGGCTTTTCTCGAGCGCGTCGAGCTCAGCGGAAACCTGCCGGCAGCAGGCGAGTACGCGCCAGTCGTCGGCGGCGTATTGCCGCACGAACTCGAGTCCCAGGCCGCGGTTCGCGCCGGTAATGAGAATCGTGTCCACGTGCTGAACTCCCGGTCCAATGGTCCCAGCATGATCGCACGACGCGCTGCTTCCGGTCCTGGCCCGCCTTGATCGCCACGGCGGCCGGGCGATATGCTGATAAATTCGTTCGCCCAACAAGGATTATTCATGAGCGCCGCCGCTGAAAGTCTTGCCCCCTCGCCCGCCACCCGGGAATACCTAGCCGGTGAGCACTTGTTGTTGATCAATGGTGAGCGAGTCCCGGCCGCGTCGGGTGAACGCATCGAGGTGCAGGACCCCGCCACAGAAGAAATCATCGCCACGGTAGCGGGCGCCGGTGCCGACGACGTTGATCGCGCCGTCACCGCAGCCCGCGCGGCGCTCAAGGGTGAATGGTCAACGATGACCTCGTACGAACGCGCGCGCTGCATTCTCAACTTCGCGGACGAGATCGAAAAGAATGTCTCCCTGATTGCCGAAGTTGAAGTCATGGAGAACGGTCTGCCGCGAATGATTTCGGAATATACGGCGGTGAAGTTCGGCGCCGAATTCCTGCGCTACTACGCGGGCTGGGCGACGAAAATCCACGGGCTGACCATCCCGGTATCACCCATGGATGCGCGCAACGGGGAAACACTGACGTATACACGCCGCGAACCGATTGGTGTCGTGGGCGCCATTATTCCGTGGAACGCGCCACTGCCGATGGCGATCCTGAAACTAGCGCCGGCACTCGCTACCGGCTGCACAATCGTGCTGAAGCCCGCCGAGCTGACCCCGCTCACTGCCCTGCTGCTGGTCGAGTTGGCGCACAAGGCCGGTATTCCCAACGGGGTGATCAATGTCGTGGCGGGCTATGGCCAAAGCGCCGGCCAGGCACTGGCAGAACATCCGGACGTCGACAAGATCTCGTTCACCGGTTCGACCGCGGTCGGCAAGAAGATCATCGAAGCATCGACCGGCAACCTGAAAAAAGTCACGCTGGAACTGGGCGGCAAGTCGCCGTTCGTGGTGTTCCCGGACGCTGATCTGGAGCGTGTAATTCCGGGTGCGATTCGCGGCGCGTTTTTCCTGCAAGGCCAGAACTGCATGGCCAGCACACGGCTGTTCGTGCACGAAGATGTCTTCGACACCGTAGTCCATGGTATCGCTCAGGGCGTTGGCGCGATGAAACTCGGTCCCGGCCTCGATCCGGCATCGATGCTAGGGCCGCTGATTTCCGGCGACCAACGCGACCGGGTGATGGCTTACATCGACGCCGGCAAGGAATCCGGCGCGGAACTCGTCGCGGGCGGAGACGCGCTGCCCGGCAAGGGCTTTTTCATTAAGCCCACGTTGTTCGCGCGGACGAACATGGACATGAAGATCGCGCGCGAGGAGATTTTCGGGCCCGTGCTGTGCGTGCAGTCTTTCAGTGATTCGGACGGGCTCGAGGGGATCGCCGCCGAAGCCAACAAGACAATCTACGGGTTGTCCGGCAGTGTCTGGACCAAGGACATTTCGATTGCCCACAAACTGGCGGCGATGATCGATTCCGGACAGGTTTCCATCAACTGTCACGCCGCTGTCGATCCGGCGATTCCATTCGGTGGGAACAAGCAATCCGGCTGGGGCCGCGAGTTCGGCATGGAAGGGCTGGAACCCTACCTGAAAACAAAAGCCACCACGGTGCTGTACTGATGGACCTCGTATACCTGGTCATTGCGCTGGCGCTGCTACAGTTCTTTTTCTTCGGCGGTATGGTGGGGCGCGCGCGCGTCAAATACGAAGTTGCCGCGCCATCGACATCGGGCAACGACGTGTACGAGCGCTACTTCCGCGTGCACTACAACACGATGGAACAGCTCGTCGTGTTCATCCCGGCGATCCTGCTGTTCGGGCATTACCTCAGCCCAAACTGGGCCGCGGCCATCGGGGTCATTTACCTGATTGGCCGGTTCATCTATTTCCGGGCGTACGTGACTGATCCGCCGAAACGCGGGCTGGGATTCGGGCTGTCCATGCTGCCGATCGCGATCCTGCTCCTCGGGGGGCTGGGTGCTGCAATCTGGGCAGTGCTGACCTAGCCGACTGCGCGCGTCAGAGCCCGCCGCCGCGGCGCCGCTGAGCGCGCTGCGCGCCGAACATCATTTGCTGGAAGAATTCGCCGTCCAGCAAGGTCCGCGGATATCGCCATTCCGGCGCGGTCAGCTCATCCAGTTGTGCGATGGTCTCCGCGGGCAGCTCGAGTTGAACGGCCCCGAGGTTGTCGGCCAGCTGCGCGGCATTGCGGGCGCCAATGATCGGCACCACCCGACCCTCACCCCGCTGGCGCAGCCAGGCCAGCGCCAGCTGCGCAGGACTGCAGTCGAGGTCGGCCGCGACGGCGGTCAATTGCTCGGCCACGTCGATCCGGTGGTCCGTAATCACGCGGGCACCCATGGGCGTCGACTCGAGCCTGGACCCGGCCCGCGCGTCCGGATCGCTATCGCGATTGAATTTGCCGGTCAGCAAGCCGCCCGCCAGCGGGCTCCATGCCGTCACCAGCATGTCTTGCGCCAGGGCCAGGTCGAGAAAGTCCTCCTCGATACTGCGCTCCACGAGGTTGTAGTGCAGCTGAAGCGTGCAAAACGGCGTCATGTTGCGTTCCGCCGCCAGCACGTTCGCTGCCGACACGACCCACGCCGGCGCGTTGCTGATGCCGACATGCAAGATCTTCCCGGCACGCACCTGGTCATCCAGCGCCCGCATCATCTCGGCCAGCGGCGTCGAGCGGTCCCAACCATGCACCCAGTAGATGTCCAGGTAGTCGGTCTGCAAGCGCCGGAGGCTGGCATCCAGCGCCTGCTGCAGATTCTTGCGGTGATTGCCGCCGGCATTGGGATCGGCCGGGTTCGTGCTCAGGCTGTATTTGCTTGCCAGCACCAGGCGGTCGCGCTCAGACCCAATAAATTCACCGAGAATCGATTCGCTGGTGCCACGGTTGTAAATGTTCGCGGTGTCAATAAAATTGCCACCCGCCTCCAGGAAACTCTCGTACACGCGTCGACATTCGTCGACCGGCGCACCGATGCCCATTTCCTCGCCGAAGGTCATCGCGCCGAGGCATAGCTCCGAGATGCGCAGGCCGCTCCGTCCCAGTTCGAGATACTGCATGGTTGTCCTCTTTTTTCTCAGGCGCGCGCTCGCGCTGCTTTGCAACCGGCGGCAGGGTTTCGCAAAATTCGCGCTCGGCCCCGCCGCGGGGCCTCGAATAATACGGCAACACAGGGGAACCCAACATGCCCGTCGAATTACCCTTCGAGATACCCGAAGGCCTGCTGGCTCAGGCCGAACAACTGGCAATCAACGTCGTGATTGCGCTGGTGATCTTCATCGTTGGCCGCTGGATCGCGAAATGGATTACCAGCACGGTGCGCAAGCTGCTGGCCCGAACCGAAATGGAGGACACGCTGGAGCGCTTCCTGTGCAACCTGCTGTACGCCATTCTGCTGGTCGTTGTGGTAATTGCCGCGATCAACCAGTTGGGTATCCAGACGACCTCCCTGCTCGCCGTTCTCGGTGCTGCCGGCCTGGCGATCGGCCTCGCGCTGCAAGGTTCGCTGTCGAATTTTGCCGCCGGCGTGCTGATCGTCGGCTTTCGGCCGTACAAGGTTGGCGACTATATCGAGGGTGGCGGCGTAGCCGGCACGGTCGTGGAAGTACAGATCTTTACCACCGTGCTCAAGTCACCGGACAACAAGAAGATCATCGTGCCGAACAGCCAGATCATGGGCAGCATCATCACCAACTACTCGGCGAA
>JASJBD010000068.1 GCA_030066665.1 Gammaproteobacteria bacterium | reverse complement strand
AACATGGGTGAAGACGACTGGCGCTGGCACATGTACGACACGGTCAAAGGTTCCGACTGGCTCGGCGACCAGGACGCGATCGAATATATGTGCAAGGAAGCGCCCGCCGCGATCATCGAGCTGGAGCATTACGGCGTGCCATTTTCGCGCACCGAGGATGGTCGGATCTATCAGCGACCCTTTGGTGGCATGACCACGCATTTTGGCGAGGGCACAGCGCAACGTACCTGCGCCGCGGCGGATCGCACCGGGCATGCAATGCTGCATACCCTGTACCAGCAGTCGCTGAAACACGAAGCGACTTTCTTTATCGAGTATTTCGCGATCGACCTGATTATGGAAGACGGTGTCTGTCGTGGTGTCGTCGCACTCGATCTGGCCGAAGGTTGCTTGCATCGATTTCGTGCGCAAACCGTCATCTTGGCCACGGGCGGCTACGGGCGCGCGTACTTCTCCTGCACGTCGGCCCACACCTGCACCGGGGACGGCAACGGCATGGTGCAGCGCGCCGGTCTGCCGCTGCAGGACATGGAATTCGTCCAGTTCCATCCGACCGGCATTTACGGCTCGGGTTGCCTGATTACCGAGGGCGCCCGCGGCGAAGGCGGCTACCTGACGAATTCCGGGGGCGAACGGTTCATGGAGCGCTATGCGCCCAACGCCAAGGACCTGGCATCACGCGATGTGGTCAGCCGGTCGATGACCATGGAGATTCGCGCGGGCAACGGTGTCGGCGCGGAGCAGGATCACATCTTTCTCCATCTCGAGCACCTCGGGCCCGACGTCATCGAGGAGCGGCTGCCCGGTATTGCGGAGACCGCCCGCATCTTTGCCGGGGTGGACGTCACTCGTGAGCCGATCCCGGTATTGCCCACGGTCCACTACAACATGGGCGGCGTGCCGACGAATTTTCATGGCGAGGTGCTGACCCGCGAGGCGGGACAGGACCGGGTGGTGCAGGGCCTGATGGCCGTGGGTGAGGCGGCCTGCGTGTCGGTGCATGGCGCCAACCGACTCGGCTCGAATTCGCTGCTGGACCTGGTCATCTTCGGTCGCGCCGCCGCGCATCGCTGTGCGGACGTCGTGAAACCGGGCCAACGGCAGCGGCCGCTGGCCGGTGACGCTGGTCAGTACGCGGTAGAGCGTCTCGACAAGTTGCGTCACGCAAACGGTAGTCGTCCCACCGCGGAGATCCGCCTGGAGATGCAGAAGATCATGCAGAACCACGCCGCCGTATTTCGCACTGGCGAGTCGTTGCAGGAAGGTATCGACAAGCTCGACAACTGCGCCGCCAGTTTCAATGACGTGCGCGTCAGCGATCGCGGGCTGATCTGGAACACCGACCTGGTCGAAACGCTCGAACTGGAAAATCTGCTCGGTCAGGCCCAGGCCACGATTCGTGGCGCGGCGAATCGCACCGAAAGCAGGGGCGCCCAGGCGCGGGAGGACTATCCGGATCGCGATGACGCGAACTGGATGAAACATACCCTCGCGTGGCTCAACCCGGACTGGAGCGTGCGCTTTGACTACCGCGCGGTGCAGCTGGAAACGCTGAGTGACGAAGTCGAAACCGTGCCGCCGAAGGCGCGCGTGTACTGACGGCAACCGCGAGAGATCCGATCATGGCGCAATTCCGGCTTCCACCTAATTCGAGGATCAAGCAGGGCAGGACCCATCAGGCGCCGGCCGGGGCCACCAATGTGCGACGTTTTGTGGTCTATCGATACGACCCGCATGACGGCAGTAACCCGACGCTCGATGCCTACGACGTCGATCTCGATAGCTGCGGGCCGATGGTTCTGGACGCGTTGATCAAGATCAAGAACGAAATCGACGCAACCCTCACATTCCGGCGCTCGTGCCGTGAGGGCATCTGTGGTTCCTGCGCGATGAATATCGACGGCGTCAACACGCTGGCGTGCATCCAGGCAATCGAGGACATCAAGGGCGAGATCAAGATCTATCCACTGCCGCATATGGCGATCGTGAAAGACCTGGTTCCGGACCTGACCAACTTCTATGCGCAATACGCGTCGATCAAGCCTTGGCTGCAAACGCGCACACCCGCGCCACCGGACAGCGAGCGCCTGCAATCCAAGGAGGAGCAGGAACTCATCGATACGCCGTCCGCGTGCATCCTGTGCGCCTGCTGTTCGACGAGTTGCCCGAGTTACTGGTGGAACAGTGATCGCTACCTGGGTCCGGCCGCACTGCTGGCAGCCTATCGCTGGCTCGTCGATACGCGCGACGAGGCAACCGGCGAGCGCCTGGATCAACTCGAGGATCCCTTCCGCCTGTATCGCTGTCACACCATCATGAACTGCACCAACGCGTGTCCGAAAGATCTCAACCCGGCGCGTGCCATTGGTGAAATCAAGCAGATGCTCGCGCTGCGCCGCCTCTGAGCGCCATGCCAGCCGAAAAAATTCGCCGTCTGCGGTGGCGTTGCCGCCGTGGCATGCGCGAACTCGACGTGTTGTTGACGGGCTATATGGACTCCGCATACGAAGCCGCCCCTCCCGAACACCAGCAGGCCTTCGAATTCTTGCTAACGATGCAGGATCCGGAGATTCATGCATTGCTGACCGGGCGCACGGTTGCGCAGGATCCTTACCTGCGCGATGTGGTCCAACGGCTTCTTACTCACGATTGAATTGCGACCGGGACCGGCCCGCCGGGTATCGCCCGGCCGGGTGGTGATCGCCAGCGGCTGCGTGGTCTTGGCGGTCATGCCCTGGCCGACCGGGGAAACGCGGCTGGGTTTGCTCATGGTGCCGCTGGTGCTGCTGATGCTGTTTATCGAGCGGCAGTTGATGCGGCGCCGCCAGATACTGCTCGCGACGACCCTGGCCAATGGCCATTGGCGTCTGTTGACCCGCGATGGGCACCGGGTACAGGCGCAGCTCACCCGTCACTGGCTGACCCGGACGCACGCCGGTCTGGGCTGGCGGGACGCGCGGCGCCGCCACTATCACCTGATCCTGGCCCGGGCAGATCTGCCGCCGCAAACCTGGCGCCGGCTCGCCGTCAGGCTGCGCCATCCGGCGGCCATCGCGTAGAATAAAGCCGCCGCTGCGCAGCAACCCAGTGTGACGCAGTTGGCAAATTGTTAACCGGCGCCGAACTTTCCGCGCTTCCCGCAGTCTAGGAAGATGCGGACGCGGTCGCGCCGGGCACAGCCGGGCGAGGCGGCGGATGTCGAGAGAGAGTGATCAGAGGCTCGTGGAGCGCGTTCAAAGGGGCGACAAGACGGCCTTCGATTTGCTGGTGCTGAAATACCAGCACAAGATCGTCAAATTGGTGATGAGATACGTGCGGGATCCAGCCGAAGCCCAGGACGTCACGCAGGAAGCATTCGTCAAGGCTTATCGGGCGCTGCCGAAATTTCGCGGTGACAGCGCTTTCTATACGTGGTTATACCGGGTTGCAATTAACACGGCGAAGAACTATCTCGTGTCTATGAGCCGGCGGCCACTCGAATACGATCTCGATCCGCAGGAAGCCGAGCAATATCCGGGTTTTAGCAAGCTGCGGGACGAGGATTCGCCGGACCGGATTGCGCAACGGGACGAGTTGCAGGCAACCGTCGAGAGCGCAATTCGGAGCTTGCCCGATGAGCTGCGGACTGCGATCACGCTGCGCGAAATCGACGGCTTGACGTACGAGGAAATTGCGCAGGCGATGGAATGCCCGGTCGGCACAGTCCGGTCGCGCATCTTTCGCGCCCGCGAGGCGATCGATCAGAACATCAGACCTCTGCTGGCAGGGGCAGAGGATTATTGACAGAGACAGAAGGCCCATGAGTCAGAGTATCGACGAACAATTGTCCGCTATGCTGGATGGTGAGCTGCCGGAGGAGCAGGAAGAATTGCTGTTGCGGCGCCTCGAACGGAGCGACGAGCATCTCGCGACGCTCGTGCGTTACAGCGTGATCGGCGAACTGGTCCGGGGCAGCGCACCACGCTTCGATGCCGATGCCGCACTGGCCCGGGTGCGCGCGGCTGTGGATGAGGAAAGCGATGACGGTGCCGGCATGCCGGTCCCAACTCGCCAGAGCAGCTGGGGTTTCTCGCTGGCAGGCGCAGGACTGGCCGCCGCCGCAGCGCTCGTGGCGGTGTTGAGTTTCAACCAGCCCGGTGATGCCATCGGCGAGCCCGGTGCTATCCCCGTTGCTGCAGTCAGCCAACCCGCTCCGGCGCGCCTCCGAACCGTGGCGACGCGCTCCCGCGGTCCCGCGATAGCGCCCCAGCGACTCACCGGTTACCTGGTGTCCCATGGAGACTATGCTGGCGGTTTGTCGCGCCAGGTCGTCAATTCCCACGTGGTCAATAGCACGCCGGGTTTCCGCACGGCTGAATTCCGCCGAGTCTCGACTGGTGATTAGCGGGCGCCACGCAACGATTCGCACCGCGCTCTTTATAGCCGCTCTATTCCTGTCTGTCGCCGCCGTCGCGGAGAAGTCGGCCGCACACGAGTGGCTGATGCGCATGGCCATGGCCGTCGAGCAGCTCAATTACGAGGGCACGATGGTGCACATGCACGGTGACCAGGCTGACATCCTACATATCGTGCATCGAGTCGAGGACGGTCGGGTCAGCGAGCGCATCGCCGCCGTCGATGGACCGGGTCGGGAAATCATCCGGCACGACGACGAGGTGACCTGCATTTTTCCGGATCAGCAGGCCGTGATCGTCGAACCACGCGACGAGACCAACAGCAAACAGAGTCCCTTGCAGGGACGTCTGCCCCGCCTGGAAGCTTTCGACGAACGTTTCTATGCGCTGGACCTGAGCGATGATCTGCACAGCGCTGCCGGGCGTGCGACGCGCGTGTTGGTCGTCCGACCGCTGGACCAGTATCGCTACGGCCATCGGCTCTGGCTCGACGAAGATACCGGCATGCCATTGAAAGCGGAGTTGCGCAATGGCGACGGTAGCGTGATCGAACAGATCATGTTCACCGACATCAAGATCCGCGACAGTATTCCGCCGGAGTCCGTGCAAACATCGCTGGATACCGATTCCTTCCAGTGGCAACACGCGACGAATGCAAGCGAGTCGGCGGAGTTGGCCATGAACTGGCAGGCAACCCGGCTGCCAGATGGCTTTCGGCCAATCGCCGCGCGTGCGAAGCTCGCACCCGGGGCCGCGGCGCCGACCGAACAACTGGTGTTCACCGACGGCCTCGCCACGGTATCGGTCTTTATCGACATGGGCCCCGGCGAATCAGACGAGGGTGAAGGTGTGTCGATGATGGGCGCCGCCAATGCATTCACCGCAAAATTCCGCGGCTACATGATTACTGCCGTCGGGGAGGTACCCGTGCCCACGGTCGAAATGATTGCCGTCCACATGCGGCCGGCCGGCAGCGGCCGGTAGTTCATGCTGAGCCGCCAGGGTCGCGTATTGTGGGTCCGGAGCGGCCGGGCAGGACTGTGCCTGCGGTCATTGCCAGGTTGTGCCGGTTGTGCGACGACTTGTGCGTTGTTCAGTTTTGGCCGCGCATTTCGCCGGGCGCGTCGCGAACTCGAGGTGGCTGTCCCGCAAGAGCTCGAACTCCGCCCGGGTCAGCTCGTCCAGATCGAAATGCTGCCGGCCGGGTTCGCGCGCGCAGCCGTGACAGGATTTGGTTTGCCGCTCCTTGCGCTGATTGCCGGGTCTGTCGCCGGATCCGTCGGCGGGTCCCACCTGCCAGCCGGCCTTGCAGATGGCGCCGTGCTCGCGGGCGCGATTGGCGGTCTGGGCCTGGGCACCTGGCTGGCAGCACGAGCGGCGCGGCACGAACGCCGTCTCGAACTCCGCCTTCGTGCAATGTCCTCGAGTTGAGCCGGCGCCTTGCGCCGCCTCACAGTCTATAGCCGCTCGCAGTGCCACCTGTGTGATGAATTGTTGCGCGAGCTGGAGCCCCTGGTGAGCGGTCGCGCGACGATCGAGATTGTGGACATCGATACTGATCCGGCGTTGCGTGACCGGTATGACATCCTGATTCCGGTCGTCTGCGCGGACGGCCGGGAACTCTTTCATTATCGACTCGACCGTGCCGCGGTCCTGTCCTGGCTGGCGGAGAGCTAGCTCGCCGACGCCAAGCTGGCGGGGCGGTTTATAATGATCTGATGCCCCGCGTCAGGATTGGCGCAATACCCGAAGGACTCCGTGCATCGCGCCGCCATGGACAGGATTCGCAACTTTTCGATCATCGCACATATCGATCACGGCAAGTCGACCCTGTCCGATCGGCTGATCGAACGCTGTGGTGGCCTGGAGCAGCGCGAAATGGCCGAGCAGGTGCTCGATTCAATGGACCTCGAACGCGAGCGCGGCATCACTATCAAGGCCCAGAGCGTATCGCTGACTTACAAAGCACGGGACGGTGAGGAATACGAACTGAATTTCATCGACACGCCCGGCCATGTGGATTTTTCCTACGAGGTATCGCGATCGCTGGCCGCCTGCGAGGGGGCGCTGCTCGTGGTGGATGCGGCCCAGGGTGTCGAGGCGCAGAGCATTGCCAATTGTTATACGGCGATCGAGCAAGGCCTGGAAATCATCCCGGTGCTCAATAAAATCGATTTGCCATCCGCCGAACCGGATCGCGTGCTGCACGATATCCGCGAGATCATCGGTCTCGACACCGACGATTCGGTGCGGGTCAGCGCCAAGACGGGAGAAGGGATCGACGAGCTGCTTGAACTATTGGTGCGGCGTGTGCCACCGCCGGTTGGCAAACCCGACGAACCGCTGCAGGCGCTGATTATCGATTCCTGGTTCGACAATTATGTTGGTGTCGTATCGTTGGTGAGAATCGTGAACGGCCGTCTGGACAAGAAGGCCAAGATTCGGGTCATGTCGACGGGTCGCGGTTACCCGGTCACCGAGGTCGGCGCGTTTACTCCGAAGATGACGCGGCGAGATGCTTTGTTGACCGGTGAGGTCGGCTACCTCGTGGCTGGTATCAAGGATATCGACGGCGCGCCGGTCGGGGATACCATCACGATCGATGCGGCGCCGGCGGCAGCGCCGCTGCCAGGTTTCAAGGCGGTACAGCCGCGGGTGTTTGCAGGCCTGTTCCCGGTGAACTCGGATGAGTTCGATGAATGCCGTGAGGCACTGCGAAAACTGCGGTTAAACGACGCATCATTGCACTACGAAGTCGAGACATCAGCTGCGCTGGGCTTCGGCTTCCGTTGCGGGTTTCTCGGTATGCTGCACATGGAGATCGTGCAGGAACGACTGGAACGCGAGTACGGGCTGAATCTGATTACGACTGCGCCCACTGTCGTCTTCGAGGTCGAGACGCACAAGCAGGGCGTCATTCGCGTGGACAATCCCGCTGCCCTGCCGGATCCGACTGAAATCATCGAGATTCGCGAGCCGTACATCACGGCGAACCTGCTGGTACCGCCGGAATTCGTCGGACCAGTGATGCAGCTGTGCGTCGGGAGGCGCGGCGTGCAGAAACGCATGGACTATGTGGGCAGTCAGGTGGCGCTGGAATACGAGCTGCCGATGACCGAGATCGTGCTGGATTTTTTCGACAAGCTGAAGTCGGTCAGCCGGGGGCATGCGTCGTTCGAGTACGAGTTCTCACGATTCGTTCCCGGGAATCTCGTCAAACTGGATATCCTGATCAATCGCGAGCGCGTCGACGCGCTGTCGGTCATCGTCCACCGTGAATCCGCGCGCAGCAGGGGGCGGGAGCTGGTCGACAAATTGCGCGAGCTGATTCCACGGCAAATGTTCGAAGTCGCACTGCAGGCGGCGATCGGTTCACAGATCATTGCTCGCGCTAATGTGAAAGCACTGCGCAAGGATGTCACTGCAAAGCTGTACGGTGGTGATGTGACGCGGAAGCGCAAGTTGCTGGAAAAGCAGAAGGCGGGCAAGAAGCGGATGAAGCAGCTGGGCAGTGTGGAGATTCCTCAAGAGGCCTTCCTGGCAGTGCTGAAGGTAGGCCGCGACTAACGGACGGTGTCAGTCATTCCGTTCCGTGCTATCGTCGCGCCCCGCCAGCAAGTTTCTCTGGTTCGCAGGGTGTCATGAGTTTCGATTTTTCCCTGATTCTGGTGATCGCAACCGCGCTCAGCGGCGCCATCTGGGGTCTGGATGCCCTGTTCTTTCGGGCGCAGCGCCTGGCCGAGGCCGAGCAGCTGCCGGCGCGCGAACCGACGGTGGTCGAGTATGCGCGTTCGTTCTTCCCGATCTTGCTCGCAGTGCTGGTCATCCGTTCGTTCCTGTTCGAGCCGTTCCGGATCCCGTCGAGCTCGATGGTGCCGACGCTGTTGATCGGTGACTTCATTTTTGTGAACAAGTTCACATATGGGCTGCGCCTGCCGGTCGTGAATACCAAGATCCTGTCGATCGGCGACCCCGAACGCGGCCATGTGGTGGTCTTCCGGCTGCCGTCCGACGCCAGCACCAACTACATCAAGCGCGTCGTGGGCCTGCCCGGGGATACTGTCAAATATGTGAACAAGCGCCTTTACATTAATGACCAACCGGTCGATCTTGATGTCCTGGGTCGCTACGAAGGCGAAGGCCAGCGCGGGGCCGTGCTGGCACGCGAGCGACTCGGTGAGGTCGAGCACGATGTTTTGCTGATGCTCGGACAACGCAGTTCCGAAGGTACCTACCGGGTACCGGCGGGGCACTTTTTTATGATGGGCGACAATCGGGACAACAGCCGGGACAGTCGATATCGAGGTGTCGGGCTGATACCAGAGGACCGGATCGTGGGCAAAGCCGTGCGCATCTGGATGAACTGGGAAATTCCGAAGGCCCCTCGTTGGCATCGAATCGGAAACGCGATCGAGTAGGTACGCAATTCGGGAGAGTAGGGATGCGATCCAGACAGCAGGGACTCACCGCGATCAGCTTCGCGATCATGGCCGTGGTTGTGGCGGCGATCGGTTTTGCGGCGCTGAAATTGACGCCGATCTACCTGGAGCACATGAAGATCGTCAGCGTATTGAATGACGTCAAGGCGGAACTGGATAATCAGAATACGTCGATTCGCTATATACGATCGGCCATCGGTAAGCGCTTGAGCATCGAGATGGTCACCACAATGAAGCCGCAGGACTTCAAGATCCGCAAGACTGAACTGGGTTACGAGGTCAGGGCACAGTACGAGAACCGCACGCCTTACATCGGTAACCTGTACTTCCTTGGCGTCTTCAACGAATCGGTCGAGATCGAAAGGTGACGAACCCCCGTCACTGGGCGGCAGGGACACTCGATTATTCATTCAAGGACGAAGAGCTGCTGCGACGGGCTTTGACCCATCGCAGTGCCGGCGGTCTACATAACGAACGCCTCGAATTCCTCGGCGATGCCGTGCTTGGCCTGGTCATCGCACGCGCGCTGTACGCGGTGCGACCCAACGCCAGCGAGGGCATTCTGAGCCGCTACCGGGCCCTGCTGGTCCGGCGCGAAACACTCGCCGAACTGGGCCGGGGGCTGGGCATCGGGGAGCAACTCGCGCTCGGCAGCGGGGAACTGCGCAGCGGTGGTCACCAGCGCCACTCGATTCTGGCCGATGCGCTGGAAGCTGTCCTGGGTGCCATATATCTCGACGGTGGTTTCGGCGCGGTGGAGCAGGTGATCATGCGACTCTACGCGGACCGGCTGGACGCATTGCCGCCGGAGCAGGAGCTGATCGATGCCAAGACTGCCCTGCAGGAATTGCTGCAGGCCCGCGGTTTGCCGCCCCCGGCATACGAGCTAAAGGCAACGGCGGGTCCGGCCCATGCGCAGCGCTTCACCGCGTCATGCGAGATCGAAGCGCTCGATTTGCAGACCACCGGTGACGGCAGCAGCCGGCGGCGGGCCGAACAAGCCGCTGCGGCCCTGGCACTGGCACAATTGGCGGATGCCGACTGAAAAATACTGCTCGGGTTTCGTGGCCGTGGCCGGTCGGCCGAATACCGGGAAATCGACCCTGATCAACACGCTGCTGAACGAGAAGATCAGTATCGTGACGCCGAAGCCGCAGACCACGCGGCACAGCATCATGGGCATCCTGACGCGGCCGGATCATCAGATCGTATTTGTCGATACGCCGGGGCTGCATCAGTCGGGGGGGCGCCAGATAAATCGCGTGCTGAACCGGAGCGCCGGGGCCAGCGTCGCCGGCGCCGATCTCGTGCTGTTGCTGGTCGAGGCGACCGGCTGGCGCGACGGCGACGATTTCGCCCTGCGACGCGCACAGGAGACCGCCGTGCCGATCGTACTGGTCGTCAACAAGATCGACCGCGTGAAGTCACGCACGCAACTCCTGCCGTTTCTCGACGAGTGCGCCGCGCGTGCTGACTTTCTCGCCATGATTCCCGTATCTGCGCTGACAGGGGAGAACCTCGAGCGCTTGCTCGCGCTGGTTCACGAACAGCTCCCGGCCGGTCCGCAGCTTTTCCCGGCAGCCATGACGACCGATCGGGGTCCGGAATTCCGCATTGCCGAAGTCATTCGCGAGAAACTGCTGATGGCCTTGCGCGAGGAAGTGCCTTACGGTCTTGCCGTGGAAGTCCTGCAGGTGGAACATCGCGACGACCTCATGCTGGTTGACGTCGTGATCTGGGTAGAGCGCGACTCCCACCGCGGCATGGTAGTTGGCCGCGGTGGCGAAGTGCTGAAGCAGGTTGGCACCGCTGCGCGTGTCGAACTCGAGGACATCCTGGGTCAGCGGCTGCACTT
Source organism: Gammaproteobacteria bacterium (assembly GCA_030066665.1). Lineage (GTDB taxonomy): Bacteria > Pseudomonadota > Gammaproteobacteria > Steroidobacterales > J054. The sequence continues at coordinate 1,965 of JASJBD010000068.1, read as the reverse complement.
GCAGACGCACGTCAAGGTCAAGGAAAACTGGCGTGACAGCGCGGTAGCGCTGCGTCAGCTCGGCTACGAGGAATCCCGGTGACGGACATCGATCGGGCCGAACTCGAGGCGGCGTACGTGCTGCACGCGCGACCTTACCGGGAGTCCAGCCAGTTGCTGGAGGTGCTTGCCCGACACCACGGCCGCATCGGTTTGGTGGCGCGCGGCGCGCGCGGCAAGAAACCGCGTTGGGGCAGTGCGTTGCAACCGTTCCAGCCGCTGCGGCTATCGTGGTCCGGCCGCGGTACGCTGTGCACGCTGCGGTCCGCGGAGCCGGCTGCGCCGCCGCTGCGGCTGGGTGCCGATCGCCTGATGTCGGCGTTTTACCTGAACGAACTGATCCTCGCGTTCACGACGCGGGGTGATCCACACCCGGAGCTGTTCGCGCACTACACCGCGGCGGTCACCGATCTCGCCACGGCGGATTTCCCCGAGCCGGTGCTAAGGGCCTTCGAGGTCGCGCTGCTCACAGAGATCGGTTATGGCCTGATTACGGATCGGGAAGTTGCCGGTGACGTGCCCGTGACCGCTGCCGGGCTCTACGAATACGTGCCCGATCGCGGCCCGGTGCCGGCCGGGCAGGGCGGCGGCAGCCTGCAACTGACCGGCCGACAGCTGCAGGCGATCGGCCGGGCAGCCTTCGATGATCCGGTTGTGCTGCGGCTCGCAAAAGGCCTGCTGCGCTCGGTCCTGCAACACCATCTGGGGGACCGGGAATTGCGCACGCGCCAGGTGCTGGCAGCCATGCAAAGGTAGTCGCATTGCTGCCACCGCGCCTTGATGCGAAGATTCGCGCGTCGCAATATCTCCCGTGACCCGGCGCGACCAAGAACATGCATGAAATCTCTCCCATACGACTCGGTGTGAACGTCGATCATGTCGCGACTCTGCGGCAGGCGCGCGATACACGCTATCCGGATCCGGTCGAGGCGGCGCTGCTCGCCGAACGGGCTGGCGCCGACTCCATCACCGTGCACCTGCGCGAGGATCGGCGTCACATCCAGGAACGCGACGTGCGACTGATGGCCGAGACGCTGCTGACGCACATCAACCTCGAAATGGCGGTGACGGACGACATGCTTGCCTTCGCCAGCGAGTTGCGTCCTGCAGATTGTTGCCTCGTGCCCGAGCGCCGGGAGGAGCTGACCACCGAGGGCGGCCTCGACGTCACCGGGCAAAAGCAGCGCATTGCCGATGCCTGTGCGGGCCTCGCATCGCGCGGGATCCGGGTGTCCCTGTTCATCGATCCGGAACCGGCGCAGCTCGAGGCCGCGGTCGAAGTCGGCGCGCCGGTCGTCGAACTGCATACGGGCGGGTACGCTGATGCGATCACGCCGCTCGGTGTGGCGCGCGAACTTGAGCGCGTGCAGCAGGCGGCGGCGCGGGGCGCGCAACTGGGTCTCACGGTGCACGCCGGCCACGGCCTGCATTACCACAATGTCACGGAAATCGCGGCCATCGAGCAGATCGTCGAGCTGAACATCGGACATGCGATTGTCGCGCGTGCCGTGATCGACGGCCTCGACCTGGCGGTCCGCGAGATGAAGTCACTGATGACTGCGGCGCGGCGCCGGTGATTTTCGGCGTCGGCATCGATATCCTGCGCGCCGAGCGGGTGCACGCTGCGTATGAGCGCTTTGGTCAGCGTTTTGCCGAGCGACTGTTGATGCCTGCCGAGCTCGAACTGTTCGCGCGGCAAAGAAACCCGCAACGATTTCTGGCCATGCGTTTCGCGGCAAAAGAGGCGATCGTGAAGGCCATGGGTACCGGGTTTGCGAATGGGATGTGGATCCGGGACACCGGCGTCATTCCGGATCGCTTCGGCAAACCGGAAATTGTGTTCTCCGAGCGTGGGCAGCGTAAATGCCACGCGTTGGGTATTGGTGATGGTCAGCTCAGCCTGAGCGACGAGGCCGGTCTGGTGGT
>JASJBD010000168.1 GCA_030066665.1 Gammaproteobacteria bacterium | reverse complement strand
TCGGATCGGGGGCTGATTCCGCTGCCTGAGGAAGAGTACGAGGCAGTTGTATCGGCGGTGCGCGATCTACAGCTCTTGAATCTTGCTGCGAACTAACGTTTGGTGAACTGCAGCCTGGCAGAAATGCACGCTCAGCGGCGGCCTGGGAACAGGTCGCCGCTTTGCGTTACAAGCTTGAGCTGAACTACGCATGCAGCTAACGACATTACTGCTGATTCTCGCAGCCATGGCAGTGATGTCATTCATGGTCGGCCGGCAACGCGCCATTGGCACCGCCGGTGGTTACCGGCAGATCAAGACCCTGCACTCGCTGCCCAAGTATTACGGCTACTACGCCGCGATCTGGTGCGGCATTCCGGGCCTGATCCTGATCGCTTTCTGGCTGGCGATTGCGGATTCCGTCATTTTGGACCGTGTGATTGAATCACTGCCAGCCGACCTGCGCAACTTGCCGGAGTCGCAGTTAAGTCTCGTTATTAACGACATCAAGAATATTGCAGTCGGCCAATTCGCAAGTCCGGACAGTCGCGCCGAGTTGGTCGTTGCCGCAGATCTCTACACCGCGCTGCACTCGTCGGCGCGACGCATCCTGTCCGGCCTGGTGATTTTGCTGGGTATGATTGGTCTCGGTATAGCATGGCTGCGGCTGCGCCCGGAGCTGCGCGCGCGCAATCACGTCGAGGGCATGGTCAAGCTCGGCCTGGTGTTGGCTTCGACGCTCGCGATTTTCACCACGGTCGGTATCCTCGCCTCCGTGCTTTTCGAGGCGGTACGTTTTTTCCAGAAAGTGCCGGTCACCGATTTCTTGTTTGGCCTTACCTGGAGTCCGCAGACCGCGTTACGCGCCGACCAGGTTGGGTCGTCCGGTTCGTTTGGCGCCGTGCCGCTGTTCACGGGCACGTTGTTGATATCGTTCATTGCCATGCTGGTGGCCACGCCGATCGGTCTGATGACGGCAGTCTATCTGTCGGAATATGCTACGCGGCGCGTGCGGACATGGGTCAAGCCCGCGCTGGAGATTCTCGCCGGCGTACCGACAGTGGTCTATGGCTATTTTGCCGCGCTGACAGTCGCGCCATTGCTGGGCGATATCGGTGAATTCCTCGGCCTGGAGGTGGCATCGGAAAGCGCGCTCGGGGCGGGTCTGGTCATGGGCATCATGATTATACCGTTCGTGTCGTCACTGTCCGACGATGTGATCAATGCTGTGCCACAGGCGATGCGCGACGGTTCATATGCGCTCGGGGCGACGCAATCAGAAACGATCAAGAAGGTTGTCTTACCGGCAGCACTGCCTGGCATTGTCGGCAGCACACTGTTGGCTGTATCGAGGGCGATCGGCGAAACCATGATCGTCGTCATGGCCGCGGGTTTAGCTGCGAATCTGACGGCGAATCCGTTGCAGGCGGTTACCACGGTAACCGTGCAAATCGTGACTCTGCTCGTAGGTGATCAGGAATTCGATAGTGCGAAAACTCTCGCCGCGTTCGCACTCGGTTTGGTGCTGTTTATCGTGACTCTCGGCCTGAACGTGCTCGCGTTGCAGATCGTGCGCAGGTACCGCGAGCAGTACGAATAATGGATTGAGGCAGTGACGTCAGCAAGCAGTAGCTCTCAAGACGACGTTCTGAGCAAGGTCAGAGCAAGCCTTGATCGCCGTTACAAGCGGGAAAGGCGGTTCCGGCTCTACGGGGCGGCATCGGCGATCCTGGGTCTTGCCTTCGTCGCAATTCTGTTTGCGTCCATTTTCAGCAATGGTTATACGGCTTTCTGGCAAACACATGTCCAGTTAGACATCTATTTCGATCCGGACATTATTGATCCGGACGGACAGCGGGATCCGCAGGCGCTATCAGGCGCCAATTACACCAAGCTGGTGCGCAACGCCATGGCTGAGCTGTTCCCGGGTGTCAGCGGCCGGCGCGATCGTCGCGCCCTGAATGGCCTGGTCAGTTCCGGTGCCGCGTACGAGCTCCGCCGCATGGTACTCGAGGATCCGGCCGTAGTCGGGTCAAAAAGAACGCTGTGGTTGGCCGCAGACGACGAAGTCGACATGCTGATGAAGGGTTACATTGATCGCAACGTGCCGCAGTCATCGCGTCGCATCAAGGACAACCAGATCGGCTGGATCGACGAACTGGTCGGCCAGGACCGCGTGCGCCAACAATTCAACCGGGGATTCTTCACGTCGGGCGATTCGCGAGAACCTGAGCTTGCTGGCATCGGCGGGGCGACGAAGGGCTCCATGTACATGTTGATCGTAACGTTCCTGTTATCGTTCCCGCTGGGTATTGCGGCGGCCGTTTACCTGGAGGAGTTCGCGCCAAGGAATCGTTGGGTCGATTTGATCGAGGTCAACATCAATAACCTGGCGGCGGTGCCGTCAATTGTTTTCGGCCTGCTGGGCCTGGCGGTATTCATTAATTTCTTTGGTCTGCCACGCTCCGCGCCAGTCGTGGGTGGCCTGGTGCTGACGCTGATGACCCTGCCCACGATCATCATTGCGTCCCGGGCTGCCATCACGGCCGTGCCGCCGTCGGTCCGAGAAGCCGCGCTCGGTGTGGGCGCGTCGCATATGCAGATGGTGTTTCACCATGTGGTGCCCTTGGCGATGCCGGGCATGTTGACGGGCGCGATCATTGGTATGGCCCGTGCCCTCGGTGAGTCCGCGCCGTTACTGATGATCGGCATGATCGCATTCATCGTCGAGGTGCCCGGGACGCCGTTCGATCCCGCAACCGCGCTGCCGGTGCAGGTCTACCTCTGGGCGGACAGCCCGGAGCGGGCATTCGTGGAGCGGACGTCGGCGGCGATCATGGTATTGCTGGCGTTTCTGCTGGTTATGAACGCCGCGGCGATCTGGTTACGCAAGAAATTCGAGCGGCGCTGGTAGGCGCGGCCAGGCAAGAGGCAAGGTATCATGGCAGTCGAAGCCGTTAGACAGGACATCACCGAAGAACTCGGCCGGACGGATAACAAGGTCGATTTACCGAGCATGAGCGAACTCGCGTCCTACGTTGCAGATCAGGATACGGAGTCGGGCTCCGAAGCCGATAGCCCGACCGTCGGTGACTATACGGCCGCCGATCCGGTTATGACCGTGCGCGACTGCAACGTGTTTTACGGTGATACACATGCGCTGATCGACGTGAACCTGGATATCGGTCGCAACGAGGTTGTTGCGTTGATCGGCCCGTCGGGCTGCGGCAAGTCGACCTTTATTCGTTGTCTGAACCGGATGAATGACACGATCGATATTGCACGTGTGACCGGCGACCTGCGACTTTACGGTGACGACATCAACGCGAGGAAGACCGACGTTGTCTTGCTGCGTGCGCGCGTCGGCATGGTTTTCCAGAAACCCAATCCGTTTCCGAAAAGTGTCTACGAAAACGTGGCGTACGGTCCTCGCCTGCACGGGCTTGCCAGCAACCGCGCGGAACTGGATGAGATCGTGCAAACCAGCCTGGAACGAGCCGGACTGTGGGATGAAGTCAAAGACCGACTCGAGGAGCCCGGAACTGGTCTTTCAGGTGGCCAGCAGCAGCGGCTTTGTATTGCGCGTACGATTGCGGTCAGCCCGGAAGTCATCCTGATGGATGAGCCCTGTTCAGCTCTCGATCCGATCGCAACGGCGCGCATCGAAGACCTGATCGACGAGTTGTCACAGAATTACGCGATCGCAATCGTCACGCATTCCATGCAGCAGGCCGCGCGGGTGTCGCAACGCACTGCGTATTTCCACCTCGGCCGTGTCATCGAGGTGGATACCACGGACAAGGTCTTCACCAATCCGGGCCACAAGCTAACCGAAGACTATGTCACTGGACGCTTCGGCTAACGCGGCCGTTGTTTCAGAAATACAACGAAAAGACTCCTGCCGCGTAACGGGACTGTAATAAACGCGTAGCAGAATTCGCTCCGATGAAAGGGTGGCCCAAACCGCCCAACGCCAGTCGCTACCCGGTCTGGCGGAATTCAGCAGATCTCTCAACAGCGGAGCACTAGACATGAGATATACGGGAATTGGCCTGATGCTGGTAATGCTTGCCTGTGGGCCAGTCGCATTGGGTTCCAGTCATCGCGGTGACGACGTGCCGATGGCCGTAGCCGCCGTCAGCGCGGAAGAGTTCGCCGAATTGAAGACGAATTTCGCGCAACTGGCGCAGCGGTTCGAGGAACTGGCGGCCGAAAACGCGCAACTGCGGCAGGCTCAGCAACAGAATCAGGCTGACGTCGTCGCGATCCGGGACGAGAAAGAGGCCAGTGCCTGGACCGAGAACATCAAGATCAAGGGTGACTTTCGTTATCGGTATCAGAACGACGACGTTGATCTGATGGGCCGGAGCGACCGCAACCGACAGCGAATTCGCGCGCGCCCGGCGATCATCGCCAAGCTGCCGGCCCGCACCGAAGTCGGTTTCGGCCTCGCAACGGGTAGCGACGACCCTGTGTCATCGAACCAGACCCTCGGGGGCGGTGGTTCGTCAAAAGGCATCAATCTCGACCTGGCCTACTTCAAGTGGGAAGCCATCGAGGGACTGCATCTCGTCGGCGGCAAGTTCAAGAACGAATTCAACCGCACTGGTGGCAACGGCCTCCTGTGGGACAGTGACTGGCGGCCGGAAGGTTTCCAGGTGCTGTACGAACAGGGCATCTTCTTTGCCAACGGTCTCCTGAACTGGCTGGAGGGCGACGGCAGCTCCGGCGGCGGCGAAAAGACCTTCTGGGGGCTGCAGGGCGGCGTCAATGTCCCGGTCGGGGAGATGAAACTGAAGGCAGGTGTGAGCTACTTCGATATCCCGACTCAGGGCGAGGAGTGCTTCTTCGATGACGAAGACTGCTTCGGCAACTCGTTCGTCGAAGACAACGGCACACTGCGGTATGTGTTCGACTACAAGGAGATCAATGCCTTTGCGGAGTTCGATTTCCCGCTGTTCGGTCTGCCCTCGCAGGTCTTCGTCGACTACGTGAAAAATGACGACGCCAGCGACAACGATACCGGATACGCGGTCGGCTTCCGCGTGGGCAAGACCAAGAAGCAGGGCAGTTGGCAGTTTGGCTACCTGTACCAGGATCTCGAAGCCGATGCGGTCTTAGGCCTGTTGACTGATTCGGACTTCTCCGGTGGTGGCACGGACTCGAAGGGCCACAAGCTTGTAGCTGCCTACGGTCTGACCGATGCCGGCAAGGTCCAGGTCACGTACTTCGCGACCGAGCGCCAGGACACAACCACCGACTTCAACAGCGGTGTGCCATTCGACATCAACACACTGCAGGTCGACTTCAGCTGGAAGTACAAGTAACCGGGCTGTGATACCCCAGCCGCCGGGTGGTTGGTCGTCAGGCCGCCCGGCGGTTGGATCCCATACGAGGCCCTAGGCTGCCTCGACCTGCATGTAGGCCGGCGGGTCCGGGATTGCAGCCAGTGAGTGGGTAAACAGCGTGTAGTCACCATCTTCCCGCGCCGGCGTGAACCCGGCGAAACGATAGGTAACCTGCATCAGGCGGTTGCGCCCGGTATTCCGGAATTCGGCGAAGAAGGCCGCACCCGCCGACTGCGTCCTTCGCATCATGTCGTGAAGCATGACCGCGCCGATGCCGCGCGACAGCACGCGGCACGAGACGATCAACAGCTTCAGCGTCCATCGTTCCGGGCGGCATTCCGCCAGGGCCAGGCCGATTCTGCCGTAGGTACCGAATGTATCGCTGAGTTCGGATACGAGCAGCAAATGATCAGGTGAATCGATGAATTGCGCCAGTTCATCGAGGGAATAGGTATAGCCCGTGGAATTGAGCTGATTGGTCCGCTCCGTCAGTTCGTGAGCGCGTTGCAGGTCGGTGTGGGTGGCTCGCGAAATCGACAGTTTCATGTCCAGCGTCGCCAGGAACGACTCTTTGGCGCCGTCAAATGCCTCTTCCGCCCGTTGGCGCGCGAAGTCCTGCTGGTACATGAGGCGGCGCTGCGCGGCGTCCTCGGTCAGGAATTCCGGCGTGAAATCCGGCAGCTCGAGAATGCCCTCCAACGGTGCCGTGCTATCCAGGCAGCGCACCTCCGGGCACGCGCTCGTCACTTCGGCACGTTCGTACGGATCGTCATCAATGAAGGCGAAGCTGTCCAGGCCGAGGTTCAGCGTTGTCGCGATGGCCTGAACGGACTGCGATTTCGTGCCCCAGTTGATCTGCGGGGCGAGGAAATACTCCGCGATACCGTAGGCCGCAAGCGCCGCCATCGCCGTGTCATGATCGTTACGACTCGCAATCGACTGCAGGATGCCGCGCTGATCGAGTGCCTTGACGGTAGCGAGCGCGTCGGGTCTCGCCGTGACTTCTT